>WRIE01000001.1 GCA_009782875.1 Eubacteriaceae bacterium
AAATCAGGACATCGTAGAGAACCTGAAACAAGACAATTTCGGCATCGACGAGCTCTAAGGTGCTTTAGGCGGCTTCCAGCCGCAACACCTGAACCCACCGCCTTCCAGGCGGTGGTGGTTCAGTTTAGTACTTCCAGCGCGACTTGTAGCCCCTGGTGTCGACATGGGGGCAATTGTTCCCGCCGTAGCCCACGCCCCCGTCGGGGTTGAGCTCGTCCCAGAGCGTGCCAGTGCTGAGCCACGGCACGCTGACATCGGCTGCTATGCCTTGAAGGTGCCTGGAATTGTTTTCGCCTTTCACCCTGCCATTCTCCTCCTTGCAGCGGTACCCGCTTATGATGCTGATAGTGCGCTCTTTGCCGCACCCAAGCGGGTAGCGGCGGTTGATCTCGTCGCGCCCGCTCAGCCAGCGGCTTTGTGGCGATTGCCGCCTGGGCTTCGCTCAGCCCGTTGTAGCCGTTGCAGCCTTTGCCGCCGCACTTGCATTTGAACTCGGATAGTTTGAATTTCCTGGCCAAGTACCCGGCGGGCAAGCCTGGCGCCACTGGCTCCGGCTCTGGTTCCGGCTCGGGCGCTGGCTCCGGGACTGGCACAGGTATTGGCGGGTCGTAGTCACCGCCGCCTTGAGGCGCTTTCTCAAAGCCCTCAGCCTCGTCGATGGCCAGCTGCAGCATTTTCACCGCGATTTCAATTGACTCTTTTGCGCCCATAAGCTCGTTGTGGCTGATTGCCATTATGGTTGCACCTCTTATTCTTTTTTTCTTCCGTGCAGGTAGCACACCGCGCTCTCTATGATCGTGTCCAGGTCGTCCTCGCCCAGGCTTATGCCGTGGCTTTTGAGGAAAGCGATTACCGCCTCTTTCTTGTCGGCGCTGGGTCCGTTGATTTTCCGCTCCGACGCCGCGACGGCGATCGCCGCCAGGTGAGCCGCCCGTTCGTAGCGGGACTCCCCGAGCTGCTCTTTGAGAACGGGGACAACCAGGGTTGTTATGAGCACGCTGATAAGTGACAGCACGGCTAGGAATATTTCAGTAAAATCAATACGCATTTGTTGCTCTGTTCGTTGGTGCAAAATGAAACAACGCTGGCGCATTAGCTTTGTTTTGGTGTTTTGTAATAATTGTTATTGGAGTTTTGTTTTGAAGTCTGGATGCTTGATTTTTTTGTGATAGTCACCCGAAATACACGCACCCCCATATGTGACAAAGTGACCAGTGAGGACGTTTTCAACGCCTACAGCAGTGGTGCAATAAACTGTACCTTGCATCCTTAGCTCGCCACTGATATAACGATGATCTGTTTTAGTTGTTTCGTTGGCGTATAGATATAGTGATGGGGAAGCAGACGGGGAGCACATCAATGCCAGCCTTGTCCAGTAAAACGTTCTGCTACCGGAAGTCCTCTTTGAATTTCCATGACCGAACTGAAGTTTGCCTAAATTCTAGCGAATTGACTCTGGCGCATCTATCAGTATTGCCTGCTGCCCCAAAATGGATTTAACTTCTTGGCTAGTGATCGTGAATACCGCCAATAAAAGGGCATATTTTGCAATCCCTTTTATTGGCGGTATTATTAAAATAATAAAAATAACATGCAGTAAGTTTTTTTGCTATATCTTGACAGTTTTCTAAACTCGACATATAATTAAATGGATTGATTAACTAGCTGCAACTTTTATGAATTGTATAGCTATTCACTAAAGTATAACTAACAAAATAGATTATGCGCTAGTTACATACATAATATAAATAATGATACTATATATCATATCTGCAAGACAATGTATCAAACCTTCAAATTGATGTAGCCAAGCTCGTTGCGATGGAAAGTCAATTCATTTAGCGGGAGTTATATAAAACTGATGAAACTACTGAGGGACTTGGTTGAGAATTTTTTCGAGCCTCCGCGGGGCGAATGGTTTTGGGCGCAAAATAACGGCCGGAACGCAATTTTTTTCTACTATTTATTCAGGGTGATGGTCTTGTTGTTAGCTGTGGCAATTCTTGGCTCGGCGGCTATGATTCTATGGCAAACTGTACTTGTGTTGATTAAGCCAGAGAGCGCAAAGTCAAAGGCGGGAAGAAAGAAGCTGGGAAATAGAGGAGGAAACGTTTATAGAATCAAGGACAGGAAGCTATGAGCGCTTGATAGAATTCTATCGTATCCGGATTTTTTTGCTCATGGCTCCCGACTTGCTTTGAAATACTTTTGGACTGGAGCATTTAGGGCGGATCAGGCAAATAAATTGAATTGGATAATCACTGTATAAGCCAATGAAAAGCCAATCCGGCACATTTTGAATATGTTGACACGCAAGCAAGTTGTCTTTTTTATTATTTTGAGATCGCTCCCTTGTGCAAACGGGGGATTTTTTATGCAATTAGAATTCTATGCTTTCTATGTTTCGTGAATATCTGATCCCATTTCTGACAATGGGAATTTTATTGCGCTAATATAGCAATAATTACATATTCTATCTATCTAAAAACATGTCAAATACCCAACAATTCAAATACTATATATTACAAGGATTCAAATCAACATATCGGGAGAGTGGCATGCCAACACAAAAAGCCTGTTGGGATGCCATTTCACCTATTGCTTTGGAGGCATCATGCGCATGCCAGTCAATACCGTAGGAATTAGCGCGCTACTTTCAATTTTGCCGGAAAAAGTGGCAGAACAATAATAAACGAGTGAGAGCACTTAATGCTATGCCATATGGTCTTTAAAAACTTGCCTAGATTGCGTACAGGCTTAGCCCGTAAAACCCAATAGGAGATTGCTTTAGCGGCATTCTTGAGATCAGCCCTCACTATTCTATCTCCAGTGGAATCTATTAAAACCACGGTTTGCGGCCATATCCTTCACTAGGACCAATGCCTGCATCGGCATCTGTTTTAGCCAAGAGCAAGTTGACAAAAAAATAATAGCATATGTAGACTTGCTATATTTTGTTTTATGGAATCCCAGTGTAGGGCAGGCTCTCTGGCGATTGCCGGCATGGGCTCTAGCACTGCTACACCTAGACCGAGATTAAGCCCTATGCTTTGCGTGGGAGTACAGAGCAAAGAGCAAGCGGCACGTGGTGTGCTGCCACATAATCCTCGCCATCTACAGGCGGCGGCAAGCTGGTTTTGCCTCTGGGGGAGGTGCTGATTATTGCATAAAGCCACAGCAAAGCTCCAGGAATGCCTGCTTTTTAAGGAGGATAGCATACCTCTGATACTCCACATTGCCAGCATAGCCAGCGGCGGTAGCAAGATGCCTAGTGTTGCAACAGTGGTATCGGCCAAGATGGGGCTTGGCATTGTTCTAAAAAGATATAGAAGAGAGGCGGCACAAAAATGAATTTATCGTATATGGAAATGTCAATGAGGGAGCCACATGGTGTGCCCGTGCTTGTCGATCCAGGGAATCCAGTGGTCTTTGACCACGTAATAGAGTCGGAGGGCAACGCAATAGAATATAATACGTCTACTGGCGTATTTACTTTTCTTGAAGAAGGTTTCTACTATTTCGATTGGTATGTCGCCCCCCAGCATGGAATTACAACTGACGCGAGCAATTGGGCGATCCTGACGACATTAAACCAGTCAAAATTTATTGGCAGCAGCCATTCCCACGTTTTAATCGCTACTGGGTCTTCCATAACGAGAGTGGAATATGGAGAGATGGCTAGCTTGGTCAACGTTTCTGACGGGCCTTTGTACTTGTCCCAAGCGGCATTGTCAAAGGCAGGTTTGATTGTGGTGAGCATAGAAGGCATTACTGAGCAGAAATAGGCGGCTCATTTGCATCAATTCGCCTTTAACAAGGGCAGCAGCCCAAATAAATGAAGAGAAATTGCATCGCCTTTCTTTATGTTTTCGGCAACCACAGCAATTGCATATTATTTCCATCGTTTCCTCCAATATTTATTAAAAGGGCTGTCCTCGCAAATTCTCCTAAAAAGTTGGTATAATTATATTTCGGGTATGAACACCAATTGCGGATAAGTGTAACGTTTATTCTGCATTTTTGCGGACGTTAAAATGCTTTGCCGTGGAATGCGGCAAGCTTCAAATACACATATAAAAAACTTTGTCATATTATAAATCATCAATAAATACAAATAATGTTCTAACCAAAACGAAAGGCGTAACAAAATGCAAGTTAGAATCAAGGAAACTGGCTTGGTGTATGCCACATTAAACGATGCAATTGCGGCTGCGCAAACAGCAGGCTTGACAACATATACTCTGGAGATACTCGGCCCTGTGAATGAGGTGGACAATGTGCCAATAACAGGCAATGTGTCAATTGTCGGCTCCGGAGGGGCGCAAACCATAACACTCCCCCCAGGCCGCTACATCAGTGTTCCTAGCGGCGGCAACCTTACACTTGGAAGCGGAAACAGCACATCTCCTGTCACTATTTCAAATATGGTCAGGGTCCAAGGCGGCGGAATAAATATCAATGACGGTATTGAGCTAGTTGTGCCTAATGGCACTGCTGTAGCTATGGACAACGGGTCGACAGGTGCCATGACCGGCGGGAAGATAGACGCGAACAGGGGGATTAGCTTGACAGACGGCTCCCAAATTATAAAAATCTCTGGCGGGGCAATCGAGGCTACTGGGGAAGCGATTTTTATGGCCGGAAATGGAACTTCGATAGGAGAAATTTCCGGCGGGTCATTTGAACAGACTGCTACTTCTTATTCAGGCTCGGGAGATGCTTTGTACATAAGCAACAATGCAAGGGTTGGCCTTATTTCGGGCGGTTATTTTGAGGCGCAAGCAAACAATGCGATACTCGTAGCCCGCGGCGCCCGCATAGACAAGATAAGCGGCGGCGAGTTTGTGGCAAACCGTTATAGCGCCACCGGCAATGGGTACCCTGACGCCAATGAGGCGGTCAGGGTTATATCTGATTCCGGATACCCTCCCTCCAGCATTGGGGAAGTTTCTGGCGGCCATTTCCGCGGCACAAACCATGGAATTTTGGTTATAACCTTTACATCAAGCGTCCCAGGAATAATTGAGAAGATAACTGGCGGAGTGTTTGATGTTGCGAATGTCGGCATCCAATGCGACCGCTTCTCGTATATCTACGAAATTTCAGGAGGGTATTTAACAACACGCCAAGGAATTCTAAACTCGGGCACTATCAACCTGATCACAGGCGATGTGTACATTGCCGCTTCGGGCTCGTATGCCATTTACAACTATGAAGGAGGCACCATTGACGAAATTGCAGGCGGGATGTTTCTAAGCTACACCGGGAACTACTCCTATGCAATGGCCAACTCCGGGACAGTTAAGCTGATTTCCGGAGGCACATTTATTGGGACATATAGTGCGATCAACTGCGATGCGCTTGTCAAAGGGCATCTTGACGAAATTACTGGCGGAGTGTTTTGGGGGCAAGGCGGTGTGGCAATCAGGCTTTACTATCCGGTGACTTTGCTTGAGCCGGGGCTAAATACGCTAGTAGGGGCTGGCCGGTATATGGGGCTGAACGGGGTGATTTTCAATAATGACGCGCTTGTGCAGTTTCCTGTAAACAGCTCGACGGGCATAACCTACCATATGAGCACTGGAACATTGCCAGTTGACGGGATTTCTGGGACAGAGTTCAAATACCTGACACTTGACATGCCGTATGGGTTCCATAATGTGGATGTCATCGATTCCTACGCTGCTAACTCTGGAGCTGGAATTTACAGCGATGGCGAAGAAGTCACAATCAGGGCAGGAGTCCGCCCCGGGTATGTTTTTGATGGATGGACTACCACGCTTCCTGACGGCGCTTTGGCAAACCCAAATTCGCCTGACACAACATTCATTATGCCAGAAAGCAATGTTGTAGCTACTGCGAATTGGAGGGCATTGGCAAGCTCAAATGTCACAGTCAAATGCAGTTTTTCCCAATTTAGCGGGGCAGGCACATATTTGGAAGGGGATACAGTCACAATCTATGCGGGCAGCCGTGGCGACCGTTGTGAATTCCAAACATGGACATCACAAAATCCAAATGTTGTTTTCGCAAACCCAAACGATGCGACTACAACATTCATAATGCCTGACACGCCTGTGACAGTTGTGGCGGGTTGGCTGTGCGAGCCAAAAATGACAGCACAAATCGCTTTGGCGCAAGTCATTTCATCGATATCGATGGAAGAGCTGGCGCTTAGCCATATCTTGAATTCTGAAGGGGAGAAGATACAATATGTTCTGGGAACCTTGGAGGGCGGCAGCGGGCTTGATGGCCCCCCCTCGTTCAATGACTTGTTCCGCATAAATATGAGCGCTAAGGAGTTGGTGGCAACCGTGTCAATCAGCCAAATGTTTTTGCTCGGCAAGCTTTCCTCTGTTGTAGGCTTTTTGCGGACTGCAGCGGCTAGCGAAGGTGAATGTGGCTAAAAGCCACAGAATAAAATATTAACCAGCTTTCTGTGTCGGCGCGCCGATTTGGGGGCGGTCATTGCCGCAAAAAAAAATCTTTGGAAACAATTGTCCTAGCTGTAATTGCAGCGTCGCAGTAGCTCCATATCGGTGGATATGGTATTGCGGCATAGTGGCGCCCTCTAAATAATTTTCGAGGAGTAATTTTGGTTTGGGCTATATATTGCCAAACACCCTTTGTGGGTTTTGTTGCAATACCCAGTTTTGAAACAATTTGGATACATTTACCTTATAATAATTTAATGCCCTAGTTTGTACAAGCCTGCCAGTGGTGTATTTTTTCGATCAGACTTATAACGGGCTATGCTGTTTTTGGAATATTATTACAAATTATTTATGCGTTATAGATAATTCATCTTATTTTACACAACATCTAAACCACTATATGCAACTAATAAATACGACTTCCAATTCAATATATATGTAACCAATAAATTCTAAAAATCCCATTGACTTACATGTAAATCAAGGTTATATTGTAATCATGATTTAATTTAAATTGCAGATAAATCTAATACAACAATAACAATGCAACTTTTGATGTTATGAAAAACTGCAATCCAAAAAAATGGAGGTCGAAGAATGGGAACGGACAGAAAACTCAGAAAGGCAAGCAAGATTGCCATAGGCGCTATTCTAGCTGTCCTTCTTGCTTGCAGTGCTCTAACAAGCGCGTTGGCGTCAAATGTGGCTCCAAGATATGGAAGGATCCATGACCCGAAATTTGTCGATGTGAGCATCGGCTATTATTTTGGCGGAGCCTTGGATGAAAACGGCAAGGTGTGGGTCTGGGGCATGAACGGCTCTGGGCATCTCGGCAACGGAATGTCGATCAGCACAACAACCGGGCAGGGCTATGCCGGAGCTCCGCAAATTGTGGAATCCCTGCCAAAAATCAAACAATTCTCAGCTGGGGAATCCTATGGAATGGCCCTGGATTATGATGGGGATGTTTGGTGTTGGGGCTACAATGCAGAATGGCAAAGCGGAAACTTTGTGCCAGGCGGCAATGTCGCCCAGCGCAGCCCTAGAAAGTTAGACCGCGCAGAATATGGGATCCCGGAACTAGTCAAAGTGGATTGTGGCGTATTCCACTCGACAGCCCTTGATATCAATGGGGAAGTATGGTGCTGGGGCTTGAACAATGCCGGTCAACTTGGCAGCGGCAACTATGCCGGCAGCTCTCTTGCCAACAACAAGCCGAGAAAAGCGGTCTTCCCTGCAGGCACTGTGATTGTTGATGTCCAAGCTGGACGGGACAACAATGTCGCGCTTGACAGTGACGGCAATGTATGGTGCTGGGGCAGGAACTCCTTGGCTGAATGCGCAAATGGGCTGACATCAATGGTGCGCACTCCTTCAAAAGTGGCATTCCCTGCCAACACCCCAGAGTTTGTGCAAGTATCCCTTGTGCAAAATTGGGTTCTCGCCCTAGACGCTGACGGAACCGTTTGGCAATGGGGCGCTGTCCGGGGTCAGAGAGGATTTGGAACTATCAATTACCTCAAGGCGCCCGAAATCGTAGAGTTTGACTCGAAAGCCCGGATTGTCTCGCCGACAAAAGGCAACGAGAAAGCGTCCTTTGCATATGACAGCACTTATGAATACCCCGGATGCGCATCAATTAGCGCAGGGCATAGGACGAGTTACGTTGTCGACCGCAACGGCAAGATCTGGACATGGGGCGACAATGAATTTTACGGATATGGTATGGTAACCGACTTCTACGCTGCAGACTACTGCCGTGTGCCGATTTGGAGCAAAAAAGCTATACAATCCCCAACAATAACCGGCAACGGCGACCAGAACACATCAGGCAAACAAATCAGCTGGCTGCATCCGCAAGTCTCTGGCAGCGCAAGCGATCCTACAACACACACCGGATACCCAAAAGAGACATTCCCAACTGGTTTCTGGAATGAGAAAGGTTTGGGCATAGACCCGGAGTACGCAAAGGTAGCTATGCCTTATACCAGCAAGATTGCCACATTCACATCTTCATATGTTGTGTTGGATGCTGACGGCAACCTTTGGGTATGGAGCTATGACTCTATCGGTACGATTTGCTGGGGCTCGGAGAGCATGAATATCCCGCTGCCGAGCCATGCAAGATGGAATTTGTCAGGCCTTTGGGATCTGTTTATTTATGAGCCCGTGTTAGTAAGGGGCATTGACAGATATGAACAGCCAAAAATAGTTTGGTAATAGCAGCATCTGGTTTTCGAATCTAAAGACTTATGAGACTTATGGAAATGCATGCCCGTCCATTGAATCATGCATTTCCTATTGTTGGCGCAATGCGCTCAAAGCAAAGGCAATTGAAGCCTGCAGGGAGAATGCTTCGGGCATAAATATGCTGGTTATAAACATACAGCGGCTGTATGCCTCATAAGTTTCTATATATGAGGGCAAATATGAAACTAGCGCGTTTTCTCAAAGCAAACTCGACATACGTTTTGTGGTTTCTATACAACCATATCTTGATGTCAATAATTCTCAGGGGAGGCAGGAGGTCTTTCATTGCCGCATTTTTTCTGCTTGCAATATCCTTGGCTATATCGCTGTCTTCCTTCGGGGAAGTCGCCCTTAGGGCTATGCAGGGCGCAAAGGAGCTGCAAGCGCACCACGGGCAGGCGTCAATATTGTCATTGTATGATGCTGTGATAACCGGCGCTATTGGCACTGAAAAGGGCGGCAGGCGAATCCCAAAGTTGTATATTATTGACAGCGGAAGACTAAACAGCTTAGCTGTAGGCAAGGAGACAATCATCCTCACCAGGGGCATTGTGGACAACTACGATG
Organism: Eubacteriaceae bacterium; assembly: GCA_009782875.1. Lineage (GTDB taxonomy): Bacteria > Bacillota > Clostridia > Eubacteriales > Anaerofustaceae > WRIE01. The sequence goes on from WRIE01000001.1 coordinate 9,252, forward strand.
CCGATGAGATCCAAGGCATTATTGCCCATGAGCTGGGGCACTTGCAATATGCCCATTCCAGGGCGCTTTTGGTCGCAATGTCTGGAAACCTGCTATTCTCCCTTATTATTTTCATGGCACGGGTTGTGTTGGCTTTTGTGGACGGGGTTGCGGAAGCTGCTGAAGGCTCTAAAACCGCCGGGGAGCTGTCGAAGGCTGTTTCTTTAGCCTGCCGGCTAGCCTTTGAGTTGGCTGTCTTTCTTTTCGTGAATGTGGGCGAGACGATCCTTGCTGTCGACAGCAAGGACAGTGAGCTGGTTGCAGACTTGTTTGCGCATGAAATCGGCTTTGGCAGAGGGCTTGCAAAATCTTTATATCGTCTTTCGAAGATTGATGCCGCCACAAAAAAAGGCTTTGGGGAAATGTTCAAGATACCCCAAGCACATATCCTTTCTAGGATTGCAAACCTTGAGAGGCTGGAAGCGGCAGAGAAAGCGAAAATGGAAGAGGCTGAAGTAGAGGTTGAAGTTATTTAAGAATTACAGCCAAGGAAGGCCAAGGGATTTTCCCTTGGCCTTCCTTGGCTGTATAATGGCTATGAAGGCAAAGGGATATGGTGTAATTGAAGGAGGGCAGCTTCTGGATTGAAAACGAAAGCTGTATTCCAGGTCTTGCGGGCATTTATAAAAAAATGATTCAATTCAAAGGATGGGCATATATGATATTCTATTTTACTGCCACTGGCAACAGCAAATATGCCGCACAGCTCATTGCACAAAAAACCGGGGATACTAATCTAATAGATATTGCAGATTGTGTGAAGGCGGGCAAGTTTTCTTTTAGCCTGGACAAAGGGGAGAGCGTTGGTTTTGTTGTGCCGGTCTATTTTTACATTGTCCCCGCTATAGTATCAGAGTTTGTAGGTAAATTGTCGATAATTTACCAGGAAAACTACTACTCCTATGTTGTGCTAAATGCAGGGGGGACAGCGGCAGACGCTGCAAGGAATATCACTAAGGCCATAAGGATTGACGCTGTGTTTGCTGTACCGATGGTGGACAACTACGTAATGCTGTCAAGTATCAAGCCAAAAGCGGAAATAGAAGAATTGCTTGACAGGGCCAAGGAGAGCCTTGCTCAAATTGCAGACAAGATTAACAGCCGCGAGGCTGGTGATTTTAATGGAATCAAAGGTTTTATGCCCAGGTTTATGAGCTTCGTCGCAGCCCCCATGTATGAGTTGGCCAGGACAACCGGGAAGTTCAAGGTAGATGAAAGCAAATGCGCCAGCTGCGGATTGTGCTCTGAAATTTGCCCACGCAATACAATCGAGATCATTGACGGCAAGCCTGTTTGGAAAACGGGCAAATGCGAGCAATGCCTCGGCTGCCTGCACAGGTGCCCATCATCAGCAATTGATTTTGGCAAGAGTGAAGGTCGGGGGCGCTACACCAACCCGAGAGTAGAGCTGCCTTAGGCGCTACCACGTTATGTGGTATCCGGGATAGCCTTTCTTGAGGGCTTTCTGGAATTGGCGCTTAAGCAAATCGACATAAAAAAACTTGGCTAGCGCCAGGATTGCAAACAATACTGCCCCGGTGGCCAATAAAGAGAAAAGGGCTATTTTGGTTGCCCTCATATTAGAAATGTAGAGAATAGCCATCAGGGCATACACTCCTATCGAGATGAACGCGGCCAACTTGATACCTTTGTTTTTCGTGTTGTGGCGCGCCTTGATCTCTAATTCCACAGAACGGACCTGGTCGATTGCCAGCTCGCTGTTTTGGAGCGCTTTTTTCAAGTTTTTTTGCAATGTTTCGGGAAATAGGATAAAAATCATACGAGTAGCCTCTGGGCAACAATATTTGTTTCGATCCGTGCGATTGGCGGCAATAGCGGCATATCTCAGAGCTAATTGTCGCAAAACTGCCAATATATAAACTAATAACAGCTGCGCTAGGGAAGTGGGGCATAACTGCAGCTATGCTCCACTTTTAAAGAAATGCTCAACGAGCAATCCATTTGAATAGGTCACATCCCCGCCTTTAATGGTCATGGCAACCTTGACATCTTTTATGCTGTGGGGGTCAATTTCAAACAAGTCGCTTTCAAGGACAACCAAATCGGCGTATTTTCCCGCTTCGATGGTGCCGCTGTTGTGCAGGTTGTTTGACAGCCGCGCAGGCCCTATGGTATAAAGCTCAAGAGCTTGCATGACAGACAACCTCTCATCGGGCATCCAAGGCTCCTTGCCCTCCCCGTCGCACCTGGTTACAGCGCAGTATATGCCCCAAAGAGGGGCAAACGGCTCTACAGGGCTGTCAGAGCCTCCCCCAAGCTGGATGCCATAATCCAGCAAACTCTTCCAAACATATGATTCTTTAACCCGCTGCTGCCCTACTCTCGCAAGGACAATAGGGGCATCTGTGGCTGTGAATGGGGGCTGGATGTCAGCGGCAACGTTTAATGCAGCCATCCTCTCGTACTGCTGCTTTGATCCGATTTGGCAGTGGACCACACGGTTTATGAGGGGCTTGGGATTGCTTGCAATGGATTTTTCCAAAGCGTCCAAAAACATCTCCAGCGCCCCGTCCCCGATGCAGTGGCAAGCCACGCCAAAATCAGCGTCATGGCATGCCTTGACTAGCCCGTCAATTTCCTCTTGGGTGTAGATTGCAATGCCTTTATCTCCCGGAGCGTCATTGTATTCCTCCCTCAACAAGGCAGTAGCCCCGCCGAGGCTGCCATCAGCCAAGATTTTCACACAGAGCGCTGAAAAGTCGCTATTCCCTACGCCTGTTTTCAAGCCTTGTTTTGAGAGCTCCTGAATTGCCTCAATTGTAGGCCCTTGGCAATCCTCATAAATGCGGACTTTCAACAAACCTTGGTTTGCAAGCTCCAAAGCAGTGTCCTTCAAGTCGTTGTATCCCAAGGAGCTCAAATCATCAGAGTGCACTGCTGTCAACCCTGATGAGGCATAAGCCTCAGATGCGGTTTTTAGCAAACGGGCTGCTTTCTCTTTGTCAATTTGGGGCCAGGCAGAATGGGGCAAGTCCAAAGCTGTTTCGCTTAGGATCCCGTTAAGCTGCCCATTGGCGTCTCTATAAAACTCTCCTCCTGGAGAGGCGGTTTTAGTTGTTATGCCACAAACCTCGATGGCGTATGAGTTTATCGAGCCGATATGGCCGCAGATGCGGGTGAAAATTATTGGATGCGCAGTGGAGACAAGGTCTAAATCATCCTTGGTGGGCATTCGCGGCTCATCAAAACCATTGTCGTTGAAGCCTACGCCGATGATCCATGAGCCTTCGGGGATTTGCTTTGCCTCCAGGTATTTTTTCCCCCTTTCGACCAGCTCCTCGACGCTTTTTGAGCCCCTCAAGTCTAAACGCTCCATATGCTCTCCTGTGCTGAGCATATGGATGTGGCTATCAGCAAATCCTGGTACTGCAAAGTTGCCTTTCAAATCGATTAATTTTGTTGATTCACTGGCTAGAGCCAGAACGGCTGCATCCTCGCCGACATATGCGAAGCGCCCGTTTTTAATAGCTGCGGCAGCCACCCTGCGACCTGCCATAGTCTCAATGGATCCGTTGTACAAAATTGTGTCCATTATTTTTCTCCTAAAGAAAGGCCCTGCACTAGGCAGGGCTTAAAGTTGAAAATTAGCTTTATTCAGCCGGCCGTGCATCTTGGAAATGGACATTCGCTACCCAATTGGCTTTGGCGTCAAGGCCTGTGACCTTGTTTGACAATGCGTATGTCTTTATTGGATGCAAAGCGACCAGGTATGGAAGCTCCTCTGTTACGATGTCCATTAGCTCAAATAGCAGATCGTTCCTCTCAATGGGGTCAGTTGCCGCAAATTGTGCTACAATGAGCGCGTCAATCTCCGGGTTGCTGTATACGGCTGCATTAGCTGTCTGGCCTGATTTCAGCAGGGGCTCAATGATGTTGCCTATGTCCGGATAGTCGGCAGACCAGCCTGCCATCAGGATGTCATATCCCCTTAGGCCGTCTTCGAGTATCTCGCCAAACTGGTAGGATGTATGCTCATCGCCTGAGACCTTGTTGATGGTCACATTGATGCCGATTTCCCCCAGCTGTTCTTGGATAGCCAAGCAGATCGCATTGCGCATCCCGTCCTCGTTTGTCATGAGGGAAACCTCCAGACCGTCTGCGTAGCCTGCTTCAGCCAAAAAGGCAGCAGCTTTTTCCGGGTTGTACTCGTATACCGGGATGGTGTTGTGCCTGTAGTTTTGCCATCTGTCAGCCTCGACAGGGAACATGGCTTCGCTGCCGGGGATGGCTGTGCCGATTTGCCCGGCCCGCTTTACAAGTGTTTGGTGGATTTCTACGAAGTTGATCCCATGCGCTACTGCCTTGTGGATCCTGGGATCGTCAAAAGGCTTCTTTGCGTAGTTGAATGCCATATAAACCAAGCCATAGCTTGGCTGGTCAAGGACAGTAATCTTGGCATCGCCATATAGGGTGTCCAGCAAAGCTGGCGGCGGCAGTGTCAGGATGTCCACATCGCCATTTTGGATCGCAGCCACACGGGTGGTCTCTTCTGCTATGACTTTGAATTCAAGGATATCGTAGTAGCCGATATCGTCTTCGTTCCAATAGTTCTCGTTCCTTTCCAGCTTCAATCCTGTGCCTGTTACCCAGCTGCCCAAGACATATTTGTATGGGCCTGTGCCGATGAGCCCGCCGTTAATGGATCCAAAGCTGTCCCCTTGCGCTTCGCAGTATTCTTTTTTGACAACATGGCCCACTGTGCCAGCCAAAGTGTTAATGAATGTCGAGTCGGCAGATTTCAGTTTCACGGTCAGTTCCCAGTCCCCGCTTTGGGTGATTGATTCGACATTCTCAAGCTGGCCTGCCAGTAGCGAGCCCACACTGTCGTCAAAGTGGCGGTTGAGGGAGTAGACTACATCCTCCATCTCCATCGGTGTGCCGTCCGAAAATGTGGCGTCGTCACGGATGTCGTAGATATAAGCCAAGCCATCCTCTTCAACCCTCCATGATTTTGCCAGCAGTGGCGCAAGCTGTGTGTTTTGGTCAAAATACATGAGCCCTTGGCTTATCTGGTTGATCACCGGGTTTGTGGTGAAGTCGTAGGCGTATGCCGGGTCGAGTTTCAGAATGTCAGAATCCAGCCCGATCTTCAAGGTTTTTGCATCATCGCCACCTCCACCGCCTCCGCCTCCTCCGACGCAACCGGCGAGAGCAGAAGCCAGCATCAAGCCAGCAAGGACTACTGAAGCTAATCTCCTTAGTTTTGGCATCTTTCCTCCTCATAGTTCAAATTATTTATATCAAAAAGGAAAAGCCGCTAATGCAGATGGCATGCAACAAGATGCCCTGCCCCCATATCTCTTAACTGGGGTTTTTCCAAGCGGCAGCGCTCCATCCCATGGCGGCACCTGGGCGCAAACGGGCAGCCAGGCCCAAGGCCAATGGCGGAAGGTATGTCGCCTTCAAGGATGATTCGCTCCTTTGCGATATCCGAGTCAATCGAAGGCACTGCCGACATAAGCGCTTGTGTATAAGGGTGGGCTATGTTGGCGAACAGCTCTTGGGTCGGAGCTTTCTCGACAAAACTTCCCAAGTACATAACGGCAACTTCGTCACACACTGCTTTGACTACTGGCATCTCATGCGATATAAAGAGCATTGCAATAGCATGGCTCTCCCTCAAGTCCATGATCAAATTCAAGATCTGCGCTTGCACGCTGACATCAAGGGCGCTGACAGGCTCGTCTGCAACAATAAACTCAGGTCCAAGCAACAGGGACCGGGCAATTGCCAGCCGCTGCAGCTGGCCTCCAGAAAGCTCTGAAGGCACCCTGCCCAAAGCGTCAATGGGCATGCCGACTTCAGACAGAAGGGCAGCAATTTTGTCTGGGGCAATTTCCTTGGGGATTTTGTGCACTTTGGCTACTTCAGCCAATGCAGAGCCGATCCTTTGCTTCGGGTTGAATGACCCGTAGGGGTTCTGGAACACCATCTGCATTTGGCTGCGCAGTGCGATCAAATCCTTGCCTGAGAGGCGTGTTATGTCCCGCCCATTAAAGACAATAGTCCCATCGCTTGTTGGCTCCATTTTTGTAAGAAGCCGCCCAAGTGTAGTTTTTCCGCAGCCTGATTCACCGACAACGCCAAAAATCCTGGAACGCCCAATTTTGATTGTCACACTATCCACAGCCACTAGCTCTTTGCCTTTCTCTGCCAGTTTGCGGGATGGTATATGGTATCGCTTCTGCAAGTTCGTGCCCTCAATTACTGATCCGCTCAAATTCATCCTCCAATGCCAAAGCATGCTGCCCTATGGCCATCCTCCAGGTACTGGTAGCCAGGCCTTTCATTGCGGCATTGGCCAAAAGCTTGGGGGCATCTAGCGCAAAAGGGACAATATGAAAGGTTTTCATATAGTGTGTCAGGCCTGCCAGGTATGGATCCTAGCCGTTTTTGGCTTTCCAGCGCCATAGTGGGTATTGAGGCTATTAGCGCGGCAGTGTAGGGGTGCGCAGGGTTGTCAAGGACACTGCGGGTATAGCCTGTCTCAACCACCCTTCCTTGGTACATAACTGACACTGCGCTGCAAATCTCAGCCACTATCCCGAAATTATGGGTAATAAAAAGCACGCTCATCCCCATTTCATCGGAGAGGGATTGGATCAATTCTAAAATCTGCGCTTGTATTGTGGCATCAAGGGCGGTTGTCGGCTCGTCTGCAATAAGCAGCTTTGGGGAGCAAGCGATAGCTATCGCGATCATCACCCTTTGCTGCATCCCGCCAGAAAGTTCGAAAGGGTATTGCCTGTATCTATTTATTGCTGGGCTAAGTCCCACTTTCTCAAGCATCCCAAGCGCAATTTGCCTAGCTTCAGCTTTGGATGATTTCAAGTGGACACGCGCCATTTCTGCGATTTGGTTTCCAACACTCATCAAAGGGTTTAAAGACATAGCCGGGTCTTGGAAGATCATTGAAATATCTTTTCCACGAAGCCTCTCTACCTCTTTAATTTCCATAGCAGCAATATCTTCGCCTTCAAATAGGATAGTGCCGCCCATCCGGCTGCGCTTGGGATTGTGCAGCCTCATTATCGATTTGGCGGTCATGGATTTTCCACAGCCTGATTCGCCGACTACCCCATGTATCTGCCCATGAGCCACATTCAAGTCAACTCCTGACAGGGCGTATACAATACCACGCTCTGTCATCAACTCCACAGTGAGCCCGTTAATCTCCAACAGGTTTTCCATATCAATCATGCCCCGCTCTCTTGCGGTTTTTGTTGTTTTTCCAAACGGGACGCGTATTCCTCAAAGGATGGCAGTTGCACTTGTGTGTGGTCCAGGTACTGTCGCAGGCAATCAGAAAAAATATTCAGCGAAACTACCGACAAGACTATGACTGCGCCTGGCACAGTCGACAAGTATGGATTAACCAGCAGGTAAAGCCTTCCTTGCCCCAGCATAGCCCCCCAATCTGCAGTAGGCTCAATCACGCCCAACCCAAGGAAGGAAAGGGAGGATAAATCCAAGATTGCGTATCCAAGGTCTAAGGTCAGCTGGACCAGGATCGTGGAAATACAATTGGGCAAAATATGGCGATACATGATGCGCAGCGGCGAATAGCCCAGCGAGATAGCCGCAGAGACATATGTCTTGTTCTTTTCAACAATGGCAAGGGAGCGTGTCAGCCTAGTCAGCATGGGCACATAAACTATGCCCAAAGCCACAACAGAGATTGTGATCCCCCGCCCGAAGGTAGCTACAAACAAGAATGCCAACAGAAGGGTAGGGAATGCCAGTATCACATCGCACAAACGCATGATAAGGGTGTCTGCAAGCCCTCCCACATACCCGCAAACCAAGCCTAAGGGTATGCCTAAAACAATTGAGAGCCCTACAACGCCCAAAGCCCCCATCAAAGCAGTCCTGCCGCCATATAAAACGCGGGAATACAGGTCCCGGCCATTAACGTCGCATCCCAGCCAATGGCTTTTTGAAGGCCCTGCAAGGCTGGATTGCAGCTCGTTCTTGTTTGGGTCATGGGTCGCGAAAACGGGGGCAAAGGCGGAAAGGACAACAATTGCTATAAAAATAACTAAGCTAATGGCGAAAGAAGGTGTCAGCAACTTTCCGTAACTATTTTTTTTTGATGTTTTTTGGCCGATAATCGCTTTTAACAATTGCCAATCTCCTGTTATTGAAGCCGGATTCTTGGATCTATTATTGCATAAAGGGTGTCAACGACAACACTCAAGGCGCAATACACGACAATCATCATCATAGTCACCCCTTGGACAACAGGGTAGTCAGAGCTTTTAATAGAGGAGATCAACAAGTCTCCCAAGCCGCCCATAGCAAAAACAGTTTCAACGAGCACTGCGCCAACAAGCATCCCGCCAATTTGCAGGGAAGTAATTGTAATAACTGGTATCACCGCATTTCGCAGAGCATGTATAAAGATTATGCGCAATGGCCCGACACCTTTTGCGTAGGCAGCTGTTATGTAGTCGCTTGAGAGCTCTTCAATCATAGACTGGCGGGTAATACGGCTTGTGAGCGCCACCATATTGATAGCCATAGCGCAAGAGGGCAAAACCAAGTGCCTGAAACTGCCTGTCCCCATAGAGGGAAACCACTTGAGCCTTAACGCAAAGACAAGCATAAAGATGACTCCTATCAAAAAAGTGGGGGAAGCGACAAACACAAGGGAGATTATTGAAAGCGCTTTGTCTGTGAAACTGTTTGCCTTTACAGCCAAAACAATACCCAAAGGGACAGCAATCAAGATTGCAAGCACTGTCGAAAGCGCAGCAAGCTGGACGGTTGTCTTGACCCTCTGGCTGACAAGGAGAGAAACCGGTTGGCGGTATTGGTAGCTTTCGCCGAAGTCGCCCTTCAACATTCCGCCAATCCATAGATAGTATTGTTGGATAGGGCTCTTGTCAAGATTGAAACGCCTCAATAGATCCTCCCGGACTTGGGCGGTCACAGTTTTTCCCTTTGTAATGGAAGCTATAGGATCAGAAGGGGACAAGCGCACAGTGAAAAAAATGACAGCGCTTACCACAACAAGGACGACCAGGGATTGCAGAAGCCTTTTTAACAAGTATTTAGCCAAGGGATATCCTCTTTATAAAATTATGCCTAAATGTGCTTATGCCATAACATATATGGCACAGCTGGTTTTACATTGTGTTTGGCAAAGGGATTGGCAGGATTTAAACTACAATATGAAGAAAGTATACGATATTCGACTATATGCGTCAAGAAATATACAGAATTTCCTAGAAGATTCCAATATTTGCGAGTTGGGCTACATAGTTGTTTTTTTTCGATAAAATCGAGATAATGGCTTAAAATAGCGTAGTTATTGACAAGAATTATAGTCTCCCAAAAATGTCTCCGAAATCTGTTGTTTGGTATATTTGCCAAATGACGGATTTCGGGCTGCACACCCTGCAGCAATCTACACAAGCGTAACTGCGCATTGAGTACCATAGAGGGCTTAAGCGCCCAGGCAAGCATCTGGGAGGCGGATGCCGGACATTGCCTAGCCAGTTGGGCTTCTAAAGTGAAACCTATGCTTCTAGGCGGAAGACAAGCGGCAGGTTGTCCATGGAATATAACCAAATACTCAAAGGGGGAGGACCGGATACTCGATAGCCGGCTCCCCCCCCTTTTACGGTCCAAACGTTCTTTTGCTGCTAAAGCAATCTATAGCCAGTTGTTATTTGATGGTGATCCTTCCTGCTGGAGATGCGTAATCCTGTCCAATCACTCCGCCTAAAACTCTCAGGGTGTAGTTTACTAAAGCATCCTCTAGGGATAAGCCAGTCATATACCCTGTTTGGGTGTAGCCATAGCGGAATGCATAGTAAGTGTCTCCGCCGGCTGCTGTAAAGTCATTTGATGCAATAACATATTCAGCATTCAAGTCGAAAGGTTTGCCTCCAACGGTTGCAATGGTGACACGGCTGCCGGGGTTCGCAGGCTTGAAGTAGGTGGATTCCGGATACTCTTCGCCTTCGGCATACTCAACAGATGTGTCAATAGTGAACTCTATCCCTGCAACCTGCGGGAATGCCCCTATGGCTTCTGGTGTAGTGCATGTCGCGGCTTCCAGCGCTTCAAGCAGCTCTGCGCCGGTTATCGTGAGCACCGTCACTTGGTTGCCAAACGGGAATACTGTTTTCATGTCGTTCATAGAGATTGGCCCGGCGGGGATAGAAGTCCTGATGCCTCCGCCGTTTGTGACAGCAGCTACCACTTGGTCGCCAACAGCTTGCTTGGCTGCCCAAAGGATCGCGTCTGCCGCAAAGTCTCCAAGGTTTGTCTCTTGGGTGCGGACGCCAGGATCGCGCTCCCCATCTAGATCTACATCAGTTGTCGCGAAAACTGCGGAAAGCTGCTCCATGACCGTATCGTTGATATCGCTGACAATTTTGCCGACAGCAACGTCAACTTCAGTTGAAGCGAATACACCGGCTATCTTTTCGTCGACAGTCCCGGCAATTTTTGCATCAACGCCGTTATAGACGGTTGCGGATGCTTTTGTGCCATCATAGGTCACGATGCCGATATTTTTGAACAGGGAGCCTGTGCTGGCGATCAGGACGCCATTCTCCTCTTGGCCGCTTTCTAGAAGGGTATGGCTGTGGCCGTCAATGAGGATGTCAATGCCTGTAACCTTGCCTACAAGGTCAATAGACCTGTTAGGCTCAGATTCGCCATCCATTCCAAGATGGGAAAGGCAGACTATCACTGTGGCGCCTGCGCCCTTAAGCTCGTCAACTTGCGCTTGGGCTGCCGCGTACAGCTCTTCACCCATCAAGAAGTCGATGTCCCTAACTTTGTCGGGATGCGCTTTTGTCAATGTCTCTGGGGTTGTAAGCCCAAACACGCCGACTTGCATGCCGTTGGGCATTTCAAAAATCTTGTTGGCGTCAAAAACCAAATCCCCGCCTGTGCGGCGCACGATATTAGCCGACAGCACTGGGAAGCTTGCGCCTTCTGCGAGTTGCTGCAAGTTGTCGGAGCCCCAGTCAAACTCATGGTTGCCTGGCGAAATTGCGTCATAGCCAACTGCATCCATAATATCGAATGCGGATTTGCCGTAATCCAAATTCACCAGACTTGTCCCTTGGCTGGCGTCGCCTGCGTCAAGCAGCAGCACTGACGCGCCCAAAGCTTCCAATTCGCTTTTTATCTTGGCTATCTTGGCATATCCGATAGTGCCGGACCCTTCTTCAGGTTCAAGGTCCTCAAGGGCGTTGCCATGGACATCATTCGTGTGGAGAATGATAAGCATGTCCTCAAAGCTGCCGCTTCCGGTTTGTTGCCTCGATCCTCCTGTGTTGCATGCAGCGGCTAATAAAAGCACGCCTGCCAGCAGCACTGCAATGATTTTGCGAATATCTGTTTTTTTCATATTGCTGAACTCTCCTCTTAATAATACGTACATGTCCATTCTAACAATTTGTGGGTTTTTAGTCAAACGCTACAATACAGAATTAAATCGGTTTATCTGTTTCTAGCAAAATGCCAAAAAACGACAGCTGCATCCTTAAAACAAAAAAACAGCTATTGCCAAGCTGCATTAATGATCAAGAAGCCGGTTGTTTTGGACAAATTCAACAGAAATCTGTGTGCCTTTCCCGGGTTTGCTTTTCAAAGAGACCCTCCATCCGTATAACGCAGCGATATGCTTGACTATTGAAAGGCCCAAGCCTGTGCCGCCGCCTCTTTGGGACCTGCTCTTCTCAACCCGGTAAAAGCGCTCAAAAATCCGCGCCTGGTCCTCGGGGGCAATTCCGATGCCTGTGTCAGAGACAAAGAGCCATACTGTTTTCCTGCCGCTTTCAATAGCTATCGCGATCCTGCCTTTGTGGATGTTATAGCGCACAGCGTTTTCCACTATGTTACGCACAAGCCCATAAGCATGCTCAGGCTCTGCTTCGATAATCCCGTCTCCAAAAATGTCTACCGTTATCGCTTTTTCTTCAATAGCCATCGACAAGGTATTGCATACATCGTTTGCCACTTGAGCCAGTGAGATTGGGCTAGGGTTTATAGTCCTGTCGCTTTCGAGTTTTGAGAGCCTGAGCATGTCACGGATCAAAGAGGACATGCGGTCAGTCTCCCTTGTTATGCCCTCAAGATACTTAGCCAGGTTCTCGTCGTGGTTGTGCATTGTCGCAAGCTCGCTGAATCCTTTGATAGCTGTTAGCGGCGTCTTTAGCTCGTGGGACGCATTGGCGAAAAAGTCCTCCCGCAGCTTTGCATTCTCAGTATTCTCTGTTATGTCCGACATGATAAGCATAGACAATCTGCCACTGGGAAGCTGTTTGACTGTTGCTTGGAATATCCTCGAATGGAGGTTGACCTGGAACAGGGCGTTCTCGTTGCGGCTTATACATACGCTCACAGTGTCGATAAGCTTTTCTTCATTGGCCAGCTCGCTCAAGTTCCTGCCGATGATTTCTGGATTGCTGTCAAAAATGCCTAATGCTGACGAGTTGATCAATACGATGTCCATCATCTCGTCCAAAACGAAAATTCCGTCTCCAATGCTTCCCAAAACGTAGTCAAGCTTGGTCTTCTCTTCCCAAAGCTCCGCAAACCCGTTTTGGACTATTTCGGCAACCTCGTCTATCCCCCGTAAAATCGAATCTATCTCCTCCTCGTACCCTTCCTCAAGGTGCTGTTGGGCGTATTCCCCCATCGAAAGAAGCCTTAGCCTTCTCTCAACCGATTCAAAAGGCTTTGTGATTTTTCTTATCATGCTTCTAGAGAAGAGAAAACAAGGCAACGACACAGCTAAAAGCAGTGAAGCCAAGACTGCCAGTGATTTCATGGAATAATCATCAATTTTAGTGGTGGGGATTGCAGCGTGGATGAAGATATAGCTGCCATTGCTTTCCACTTTCAACGCATAGTAGATATAATCCATCCCGAAAGAAGACGAGTACCTTTTGAAAACCTCAGGCTCCCCTGCCAACGCGGCTTGTATCTCAGGCCTGTCCAAGTAGCCCTCCGTGTCCTTGCTGTCAGGCCTGCTGTCAGCTAATACAAGGCCATCTTTGGAAATGAGGGTGATCCTCGTGTTGCCTCCGATATTTACAAAATCTTGAAGGTCGATTTCATCGTTGAATAGAGCAGCGCAAATCCTGGCTGCCTCCATGACAGTGTCTTTTGAAACATTGAGGTTGTTATTGTGGACAATGTAGACAGAAGCGAAAAAAAAGCTTAGAAGCACAACAAAAATCATCAAGGCGAGATTGAGAAACAGCCTTTTTTTCATATGAGCATATATCCAACCCCTCTTATAGTCTGGATAACTGCCTCGCTTCCCGCTTCAGCCAGTTTTTTCCTCAAGTCTTTTATGTGTATGTCTAAAGTCCTGGTCTCCCCAATAAAGCTGTCCCCCCAAACCTCGTTGAAAATTGTTTCCCGCATTTGCACTGTTTCCGCATTCTCCGCAAGAAGGCAAAGGAGGTTGTATTCTTTCAGTGTTGTTTTTAGAGCCACCTCATCGACAAGGATGCGGTGCTTGGAATAGTCGATCAAAATATTTTTGTATGCCACGTTTTCAGTGCTCTTAGCTGTTCTGCGCAGATTTGCTTTGATTCGCGCTACAAGCTCCAGAACCCCAAAAGGCTTTGATATATAGTCGTCGGCGCCCAAATTCAAGCCTTTGACTTTTGAAATCTCTTCTCCTTTCGCCGATACCATTATCACAGGAATGTTTGAGGTGGATCCGTTCTCTTTCAATTTAGCCAAGATAGCATACCCGTCCTCCCCCGGCAACATTATGTCCAGCAAGATCAGGTCCGGGCTGGTTTTCTCAAAAGCGCCAAAGAAGGACTCTCCATCATAAAAGCAATGGCAGTCAAAATCCTGTTCCAGGGTAAACTCATAAAGCTCTTGGATCGCTCTATCATCCTCAACTGCAAAAATTGTCTGTTTCAAACTATCACCCAATTTCTTTGGGGCAAACCGCTTCTCAAAGCATGCCTCCAATTATTGCCGGTTAACCGGTTTTAAATTAAGAACCATTTAATCATAGGGGCAAAATGCCGCAATTGTCAATACCCCAAGCCTCCCAAATGGCAACCTTGTGCTATTGGCCTGCATATTGATATTATAGGCAAACACTTGGGGATAATGCAACCCAAGCGCGCCACGCAAAATAAAACAAGGCGGCTAAAAAGCCGCCTTGTTTTATTTTGCTTTGTATGTTCGTGAATGCTACATAAGCAGGGTCATATAGTAGGTAAACATTGAATTGTAATAATTTTCGAAGCGTGCCCGCGCAGAGTCCGGGGTGTATGGATACTGTTTTTTGAACTCATCCCAATTGAAAGCATACTTGCCCCCAAGAACTGGGTTGTCATCTTTCGCAAAACCTTCAGTGTTAAGGGGTGTGCCGAAGCTTTCGCCGGCATTGGTGTATACACCATAGTCGCGGATTGTCTCAGCTATCGCGTTGTAATTCTCAAGAGGGATGTCGCTTGCCATAATCGCGCCTTTGTCGAAGCCAAACTGGTATCCTCCGCCTGGCATCATGATGTCAAGGAGCGCTTTGACTGCGTCGATGTTTTCCTGCTTTGATTTTGCCTTGACGTTCACTATCGGGTACAGCCCGCCGTAAAAGTGGGTTTTAGCCAACTTGTCGACAATCAGCTGGGCGCTTTCTATGCCGTATTCGAAGCGCATCAAATGGCCTTTGGGCTGGTCTTGCAAGATGTCAAGGTAGCGCATCCAGTCATGCTCGTTAAACATGCTGACCCTCGCCCCCCTTGCAGCATACTGCTCAAGCATCTTGGTGTACGTTGGCAGCCATACTTCCACAAAATCTTTCTCCCGCATGTAGGTGGGCATGTGCAGAGGGGTGCCAACAGCGCCTCTGGGATGCGGGGCAGGCGGCAGGCCAGCGAGGAACATTAGCGGATAGAGCGCATCGCATGCGTCTATGACTTTTGCCCTGTTGCGCCGGACATCTTTGGATACTTCAGAAAAGCTGCGCAGCTGGTCGGCTAGGAAGTCGTACGGCGCTGCAGTGAATCCGCCGGAACCCCGGGGAGCGCCGGCATAATAGCCATATTTAGCAGAAAGCGCGCCTAATGTCGGCCCGATGGCAGCGCCGTCATCGCTTAATGAGAGCCTTGACAAATGCACCGCATTGCCCCTGCCCACAGGGTCGTCCATGGCAAGCGCCTTGTGCTGGCGTGGAAGCACCAACTCAAGTATGGCTGCATAAGGATCCTCGATAAGGGCGTCATACTCCTCTGCAAGCATGCCGATCACTTCAGGGTGTTGGACAAATCCTCCAGCCCCCATTTTGAAGGATTGGCTTTCTAGAAGCTGGAAATAGGAAGGCGGGCGTGAAGCAAAACCCACTCCCCCAACTGGCAATGTGTCCGAGTACTGTTTTTCACAAATTTCCTCGGCAATGCCTGCTAGTTTCGAGAAGTCGAACTGGTAATCGAAAAAGTCGACACCGCCTAATTCTGCTAATATGTGGTGGCCAACAGACATAGACACAGGTAGCCTTTTGGGCACGATATTGTTGTAATAATCCTCATATAGCTGGTTGCGTTCTGCTTGGGCTGCAATTGGGTCAGATGGAACTAAACTCATTTTTCCTCCTTGAAAGATAATTATTATTGCATCGAAAGCGGCAGAAAAATTCCGCATTCGATTGGTCGGGAACTGCTTGGCCAATCAAGGCTATGAAGGTTGTAGTTTTTGTGCCAGTGTCTCCTTGAAACAATCTGGTGGTGGTCGCTGTTTCGGCGAAGGTGTCATAGCTGCAGGCAATGTAGCTTGCCATTATCAGCGCTTTGCTAGCCTGGATTGGATGCCATTATCGTTGCAAGGAGCTTTAAACAGCTTTTTCTTTCATAAAACCACACTTGGCTAAGCAGGCATGGCAAACCGGTAAAGCGCGTCTTGCCATGCAACACCAACATTCTAACCTATATACTGAATCCGTCAAGTGGCTTTTTTAGAATGGCTTGGAGATGCCCCCAGGCAGCGCGCCCAAAACATGCTGGTAGCAGCGCGCTGTTGGCGTGTTTAGTGTTTGAAAGCAGCTGCAATGTATCAACGACATCTTATTGCCCATATATATGGGCATATGCAGCAAAACCAGTGCTGCATATGCCCTGCAAGGCAATCCTGTAAAAAGTTAACTAGTTTAAGGCATCGCACGCTTTTATAAAGCAAGGCTGCCAATATCCATCACCAAAAAAGGCTTAATGCTGGTGGCTGTTTTTTTTTGCGGTTGTTTAATAGTTGTTTTGGTTGGCAGAGCTTTTTCTAGCAAATGCAGAAAGTGATATTTTGCATGAACATCCTCTTGGCATAAGCTTCGAAGCGCGGCCTCGCCTCATCCGGGGTGTAAGGGTACTTTCTCTTGAACTCGTCCCAGTCAAAGGTATACTTGCTAACCACCTTTGGAGCCTCCTCAATCTTGAACTTTTCAGAGTTCAGCGGTGTAGCGATGCTTGCGCCTGGATTGCTATAAACGCCATAGTCGCGAACCGTTTCAGCTATTGCGCAGTAGGTGTCAAAGGGGATGTCTGTTGACGCGATGGGGTTTTTGTCGAAGCCGAAAATATACCCGCCTGCTGGCATCATGATGTCAAGCAGCCTCTTGACTTCGCTGATGTTTTCTTCCTTTGTCAAGTTCTTCACATTAGCCATGGGATACAATCCGCCCAGGAAATGTGTCTTTGAAAGCTTGTCGTTGATAACTTGGGGATCTCCGTACTCGAAGCGCATAACATTGCCTGTTGGCAAATCTTGCAGTATGTCAAGGTAGCGCATCCAATCATGCTCGCAGAACATGCTTACCCTGATGTCCCTTGCATTGTACTGTTCGACCAGTTTTCTGTAAGTGGGCAGCCAAACTTCTTTGAAGTCTTTTTCACGCATGTATGTGGGCATATGCAGAGGGGTTGACACAGCTCCCCTTGGATGGGGGTTGGAAGGCAAGCCGAAATTGAACATAATCGGGTACAGGGCGTCGCAGGCTGCTATGACTTTGTCCCTGTAGCGCCTGGTGTCGCTGGAGATGCCCGAAAAGCTCCGCAGCTGGTCTGACAAAAAATCATATGGCGCAGCAGCGAAACCGCCTGAGCCGGCAGGGGCTCCAGGGTAATACCCAAATCGCTCGACCAATCCAGCGACTACTCCGCCCATTGTAGCAGCGTCTTCGGCTTTTGAGATGGCAAATAGATGCACAGCATTCCCCCTGCTTACCGGGTCAGCCATTGCGTTGTGGAGTCGGGGGATAGCTTTCTCCAAGAGGGTCGCATATGCGTCTTCAACCAGGGAGTCATAGTCCTCTGGCAACAAAGCGTGGGTGTTGGGATGTTGCATATAGCCGTGGTTGCCCATTTTAATGGTGTTGCTTTCGATGAGCTGGAATGGGACTGGAATCAAGGATGCCTGCCCGATGCCCCCCACAGGGCTCGTGTCAGAATAAAGGATCTCGCAGACCTTGTTGGCTTGCTCGGCAAGTTTTGTGTAGTCGTACTGGAAATCAAAGAAATCCACTCCGCCTTGCTCAGCCAGGATATGCATCCCCACTGACATGGATACGGGTATCCTTTTGGGAGTTTTGTAATTGTAATAGTCTTCATACAATTGGATACGCTCGTTTTGCAGTGCTTTTGGGTCATTTTGCTCTAAACTCATTTTTCCTCCTTGGAATGTGGTGTTAAATAATTTGGCATTAAGAGGCTTAACGATTGGTCAAACAAGAAGTGATTGTCCACAAGAAATATTGTTAAACCGGTTAATAAACCCAAAATAAGACCCTATACAATCTATTCAAAAATATTTTAGCATATTTGTGCTTGTTATGTCAATGAAAGCCGTTATAGCTGGCAAATTGTAGGCGGATTATGTTAAAAGCGGCAATAAAAAAAGCTGGTCCCATCGATGAAGATGAGCCCAGCATAAAAACCTGGCTTGTCCAATCCAACCATAAATAATATTTATATACGGAATGGCTATACGAGCAAGTTGATATAATAATCGAACATGGTCTTGTGGTAGCCTTCGAAACGGGCCCTTGCCGAGTCTGGGGTGTATGGGTATTGTTTTTTAAAGTCATCCCAGTTAAAGGCATATTTGCTGTTGAGCACTGGAGTTTCTTCCATTGCGAAATTCTCAGAGTTGAGGGGTTTAGCAAATGTTTCGCCTGGATTGTCATAAACACCGTAGTCGCGGATCGTCTCGCCAATGGCATTGTATGTGTCAAGTGGGACATCGCTTGCTTTGATGGCGCCTTTGTCAAAGCCAAATTGGTAGCCGCCGCCCGGCATCATGATATCAAGCAGCGCTTTTACTCGAGAGATATTTTCTTCTTTTGACAAGGTTTTTACATTGGTGATCGGGTACAAACCGCCAATAAAGTGGGTTTTTGATAGCTTGTCTTTAATTAATTGGGCGCTTTCAATTCCGTATTCGAAGCGCATCAAGTGGCCTGTCGGGAAGTCTTGAAGAATATCGAGGTAGCGAATCCAATCATGCTCGTTGAACATGCTCACCCTCGCGCCCCTGACTGCATATTGCTCAAGCAGCCTTCTATAGGTTGGCAGCCATACTTCCACAAAGTCTTTCTCGCGCATGTATGTGGGCATATGTAGCGGTGTTGAAACTGCGCCCATTGGTGATGGTTTTGCCGGCATTCCGAACAAGAACATCAGCGGGTATAGGGCTTCGCAAGCATCGATGACTTTTTTCCTGTTGCGGCGGACATCTTTGGAGATCTCTGAAAAGCTGCGTAGCTGGTCAGCTATGAAGTCATAAGGCGCAGCTGTGAATCCTCCGGATCCCGCTGGAGCTCCCGGGTAATACCCGTATTTTTCTACCAAATCGCGGGTAAATGCCATTTGTGCGCCATCTTCCTGTTTTGCGACGATAGCCAAATGAACGGCATTTCCTCTCTTTACAGGATCGTCCATGCCAAGCGCTTTGTGTTGGCGTGGGAGGACGATTTCAAGAAGAGCGGCATAAGGGTCTTCGATAAGGGCATCATACTCGTCAAAGAGCATACCGATTACATCGGGGTGTTGGACATATCCGCCAGCCCCCATCTGGAATGATTGGCTCTCAAGAATCTGGAAAGATGACGGTGTGCGTGTAGACAAACCGATGCCTGGTATCGGGCAGGTGTCTGAATAGAGCTCTTCGCATAATTGCTCTGCTGCGTCTTTGAGCAAGATCCAATTGAACTGGAAATCAAAGAAGCTTATTCCGGCTTTTTCAGCTAATATGTGGGAGCCAGATGACATTGGGACAGCCAGCCTCTTAGGTATCTTGTTGTTGAAAAAATCTTCGTAGAGCTGGATTCGCTCTTGTTGCGCAGCCTTTGGGTCTGCTGGTATATAACTCATAGTTCCTCCTTTTTTCACAGGCTATTGCCCATTTTTATTTTTGTATTGCAATGCAATAGTTGTAAATCTAGTAGTTGATACAAAATTGCATTGTTTAACTAGATCAATAACATATTAACACGCACAAAAATACAAGTCAAGTTTGTTTCAATCCACACTGCCTATTCACTCGTCAACAATCTGCACCGAGCTTCCATTGAGGCAGCGGCGCCATATTTTGATGTAAATAATGATAAGCCGCTATATGTTGATAGATACTAAGCGTTTTTATCCAAAAACTACAAACTCATTTCATATCAACAATCCTGCTCTTCAAAATGGCTCGATTTTTTTAGCCATTCATGTTAGCTCTAGGTATGAATATTGTTTATTGATCCAGCTCATTTACAAAACAAATATTCAACTATGGCAGTAGACAGTTTTGCACCATAATGCCCAAAATAGATCCAGCAAGTTTTTTTCAAGCCAGTCATAGCCGCTGCAGCTTTTTGTCAACATCAAGCTGCCATCAAGTTTGCCAATTGGGATATTTCGTGTGATCCGCCGCGCTTTATTTTCGTTGCCGCAAATGCAGGGAAGTGCTTTTTTCGCAGTAGCATGCCCCTTTTTAATGATCAAAGAAAATATGCAAAAAAAACGGCCATTCATATCGAGAAATGAAAGTGGCAACCCGGCCGGCACAAACGCACATTAGTGCAGGAGCGGGATTCGCAATAATGTATTTTGCCTTCTTTGCGGCTAAGTTTTTTTTTTCATCATACGGCAAGGCAAGCATATAACTGGTTACGCCGCATTAACTAATAGAACCGAGTAAAAACCGGATTGCGAAAACAAGTAAAAAATTGGCAATAAAAGCGGGCCAGGTTTCGACCCCCAACCCGCTTGCAGTATGTGGCCCACAACAAATGCGCATGTGGATTATTTTAAAATGCAGATAATTTTAGTTTTTTTATCTTTGCGCGCTATAACGAGTTGCGCTGGAGAGGCTTGCGAGCGTCGATCTCAGCTTGGAGCTCGTTGACCCTTTCGTCATCGAGCTTATAGAAGACTAGGCAAACCAAGGCAGACATAGCAGTCATAACAGAGGGAACGATTGTCAGCAGAGTGAGTATGCCGTGTTGGAGCTGAGGTGTCGGGGTTTGGTTGGCAACAAAGTTGTACATGCCAAGCCCGAATGCGACCGCCGCCCCGCGCATGGTGATGCCGATTTTTAGGATAACAGTCGAGCAGCCATTAATGAGGGCAGGCATGCTCTTGCCCGTCTTCCACTCTCCGTAAATAGTTGCGGATGCGTACATGAGCGGGTTGCTTGCCTGAAGTGCTTGGTAGAAAAAGTTGTATATTGCCATGCAGACGATAAAGCCGGTGGCATTTAAGCCATTGAGCTTTGTGACCAGCAAAGTGGCAATTATGGCGCCGCAGTATGCCACGTACCTGATTTTAGTGTCCTTGATTAGCTTGGTGACATAAGGGACTGTCATTGCGCCAAAGAAACAGGCAATGCCGTTGATAATCAAATACGTGCCCAGCCATCCCATATTGCCTATAGAATACCTGAAATAATAAGTGGCGAGTGTGCTGACGAAGTTTGCGCCCATGCTCCTGAATAAATCGACGATCATGTGGATGAACAAAGGCGGGTTGGTGCCAATTACTTTCACCATGTCGCCAAAGGATGTATTTTCTTTCGCTTTAGCGGTAATCTGGACAGTGTCTGTGTCATACCCTTTTGTGATAGAGAAGACGACTAGGTAGGATGCCACCATGAAACATGACATGATAAAAGCGAGGGCAGGGAAGCCGTACATATCGTTGCCTATCAACTTGCTGGAGAGCACCAAAACGGGGGGGCCAACATACCCAAACACAATGCGGGCCACAGACGAGTAGGCTGTCCTGTGGGAGCTTAGCAGCATGCGCTCGTCAGGGTTGTTGGCAAGGACTGTGATCATTGACAGGTTGCACATCCAGTGGGTGTTCCAAACCAAGTGGCTAAACACAAAGGCGAAAATTATCACGGACGCGGCCACTGTGCTGTTCCCAAGCTTGACGTATTGGAAGGGGTATGTCAATGCGACTATGGGGGGGCCGATAAGCATCCACGAACGGTACCGCCCCCATTTCATATTTGCTTTTTCGATAACGACGCCAGGGAGGGCAGCGAAAATCGCGTCAAATGTGCTCGTCAAAGACAATATAAGCCCGGAGAGCGCCAGTGGGAACTGGGCGTAGTCGGTCAAGAAGAGGGCAAAGTAAGTGGATTCAATTTGGCTCATCATTCCGAAGCCAAGGTCTGCAATGCCGTACAATCTCTTGATTGCGGGGGACAACGGCTTTTTCATCATTCCTTCGCGAAAATACCTCTTTCCAAAGCGGGCGTTTAGGCCGCAGCTAAGGCGGGGGAAGGATCGCGATTACCTCTTTTCCATTTTTTTTTGCAGAGAGTAGCAGGAGGGGCAACCTCATTTTTGCGTTGCGCACATACCGCTTGCGAAATTACGCACAAACCCCTGTGGGCATTGGCAAGTTTGGCCTTGCCAATGATATCCCAAGGCTAGTGTGTCTACAGCGCCGTCCAGCCGCCCGGATCTTGATTGGCAACCAGTAGAGCGCAGGAAAGTTTGCATCCAGCGGCGCTTATATATTCCTGGGCTATAGTGCGCATAGGCCAGCCAACCGGGGCGTGTGTCTCAATTTCACCACAAGCCCCTGCTTCAAGCCCATTGGAGGCTAAAAGCAGGTTGTTGCCCTTTAGTTTGCTCCTTTTTTGGCTGCAAGGCCGCTATGTCGCTATGGCTGTCTTGCAGAAGTTGTTGTGCAATAATATGTCTTTTTTCCACATGCGCTTTTTGCAGAGCCAAGACGTATAGGCTAGTTTCGAGCATTGCCAAAACGAATATAAGTTCAAAAAAGCATAGGGTGATTTGGAATAAAGCCTAAAAAGATATTATCATGCATCTAATCTCAATGCAAGTCCGAATTGATTCCAATTATAATCGTTCAAATTTATATCCAATATATTTCGCATTGCCAAAGTAGATGTTTTTACTTTAAACACGCCTTATTATGGTTGCTTCAATAATCGCCCTTGCCAGTATAACTAGGCAGGTTTGGTTATAGTTATCATAGCGCCTAAAACAAACTGGCAATCCGAGTAAATATCATAACTATATATAACCAATAAAAATATGAAATACCAGTTTTTAGAGCGCCAAATATAGGCACTGCCTTCCTGCCCATGGCTGTTATGGCTCGATGTATTCATATTCTTGTCCAACTGGCGCAAAGCTTATTCAACAGGCAAGGGCAGAATTTCGCATAATGTGCGGCAAGTGTGGCGGGGGAAAAAGAAATGGGTTTTTTGGAGAAATCAATCAGACAGATAAGTGAAACCGTAGATTTCTTTAAGCTGCTCGAAGATCTCGTAGACAATTGGGCAGACTTCAATCATAGATACACAGCTATAGATAGAGGCAAGCCCGCCTGGCTTGCCGGTGCTGGGAAAACTTGTGCAAACTTCTGGCTTGCAAATATAGATGGAGCATTTCCCATCTGAAGCTAGGAATGGGCAAGGCTCGTTGAGCAAATACTCCTTGCCAAAAGGCTCAAGGTATTTTTTTGTGAACTCTTTGGGCGCCATTTTCAAATGTGAAGCGATTGGACCTACCTCGTTCTTGGTTACGCTGACTGTATATTCCCTGCAACAGTTGCCGCATTTTGAGCAATCGTAGCTGGCAAACAGCTCATTGTGCAACTGGGCAAATTGGGAGTCGAGTTGCCCGCCATCAGCGTTTTGTTTTAAAAAGTCGCAAAACTCGTAGTTCTCGTCTGATTTGTGGATGGCAGCCTCTTGGATTCTTACAGGGTCTATCATTTTAAACTCATTTCTGCTTGTCACATAATTTGATGCCAGCCCGGCAAAATCGCACAAACGTTTGCCGGGCTGCAATCTCGGGTTGTTTAATGCAGCAAGCTCAAGTAATACCTGAACATGGAGTGGTGGTAGTCTTCAAAACGTTTTTGTGCGAAGTCTGGAGTGTATGGGTACTGCTTCTTGAACTCGCCCCAATCAAAAGCGTACTTGCTGACTAGTTTTGGAGTCTCCTCCAAGGCGAAATTCTCTATGTTTAGCGGGGTGCCGAAAGACTGGCCAGGATTGTCATAGACGCTGTAGTCACGCGCAGTCTCAGCTATGGCGCAGTATGTCTCAAAGGGGATGTCACTAAGTATAAGCGCGCCCTTGTCAAAACCGAACAAATACCCGCCTCCCGGCAACATTGTGTCAAGGAGCTCTTTTACCTTGGCGATGTTCGCCTCTTTGCTCAAGGTTTTCACATACAATGTTGGATACAGTCCGCCAATAAAGAACTTTTTGCCGAGTTTTTCTTTGATAAGCTTGGGGTCGCCGTATTCAAAGCGCATGATATTTCCTGCTGGCAGGTCTTGCAAGATATCCAGGTAGCGCATCCAGTCATGCTCATTGAAACTGTTGACGCGCACGCCTCTGGCAGCGTATTGCTCGGCCATTCTCCTGTAAGTAGGCAGCCAGACTTCGACGAAATCCTTTTCCCTCATGTAGGTGGGCATATGCAATGGCATTGAAACGCTACCGCGCAGATCCGGTGATGGCGGCAACCCGTAAATGAACATCAACGGGTAAAGCGCTTCGCATGCGGCGATCACTTTGTTGCGGTTCCTGCGGACATCCTTTGATATCTCGGAGAATGACCGCAGCTGGTCGGCGATAAAATCATACGGCGCTGCTGTGGTTGGCGCGCTGGACCCGGCAGGCGGGCCGGGGTAGTAGCCAAAGCGCTCTACGAGGGAACGGACAGTACCTGCAAGGGCTGCCCCGTCGTCTAGCCTTGCTTGGATGCCAAGGTGCACAGCGTTCCCCCTTTTCACGGGATCATCCATGCCAATAGCTTTGTGTTGGCGTGGAATGACTTTTTCAAGAATGGCGGCGTAGGGATCGGCTATGAGCTCGTCATACTCATCTTCCAGCATGCCGATGACTTCAGGGTGCTGGACAAAGCCTTTTGAGCCCATTTGAAAGGCTTGGCTCTCTAAAATTTGGTAGGAGGACGGGTTCCTGGTTGTCCCGCTTCCGATTGGGCAGTTGTCGGAATATAGGATTTCGCAAACTTTTTCCACTTGGTCTATGAGCAAGCTATAGTCAAATTGGAAATCAAAAAAATTGATGCCTGCCATCTCTGCCAAGATGTGGTGGGCAACAGTCATGGATACGGGCATTCTCTTGGGTATCTTGTTTGTGTAATAATCGCCATATAGCTGGATTCGCTCTTCTTGCATTGCTTTTGCGTTAAAATCGCTCATTTGATTATGCGGCTTATAACCGCACACCTCCTTTTTATGATAACTATTGTTTTTGGTTGAGCATTCCAAAATTAATTGGAATGCTTTGATATTCAATTCTAACATGTTAACTGCTGAAATGGATAGTCGCTGGAAGAATTAGATCGATTCTATTTATTTATTGGCATGGTTTTGGCGCTACTTATTCAAATTCAGGAATTTCGCAGTTAACACTAAATTTTGGCTAACATATCTTTATAGGGCAGTCAAGGTTGAATTTTGTCAAATTATTGGATCAAAGTGTAACTGCATAGGCTATTGCGCAATATTATGTATTGATGTTGTAGCTTTGGCCTTAGTCGCGCAGGTTAAGCGAAAAATCGATAAAATAAAAAAAAGAGGCTAGTCGAAATGAATCCTTTTTTACTGAACGTTGCTATCGGCTTTGCTGCTTTGCTGGCGTATTTATTGTTTTGCTTCTTAGTAATCAAAGCTGAATACTACTTTTCATGCAAATTCTGGCCAGTGTTTCTTATACTGAGCGCAGTCCTTGCGTATTTGTCATACTACTTTGCAAATAATTATGTAGAGTCGATTTTTGGGCTTCTAAGCCCGATATTGGCAATTCTCGCGTTTGCTTCATTGTGGTCAGCAATAGAAATCAAGGCACAGCCAAAAAAGGTGATGAAAGGTTTATACCCAAGAAACCCGAAACGCCCGTATGACAATTGTTATCCCGAAGAACCTAGGCGAGATATCAAATTCCCGCCTATCCTCCACAAGCCTAGAGAGCGGCGCGAGGATGATGAATGCTAGGCAAATTTGCCTGATCCCAGATTAAGCGCGCCAAGCAGCATGCTTTTTTTATACCTTATAATATATAGCAAAGCGCGCCAGAAGGCCGGCAGAAATGCCGACCTTTTCCAGTAGACAATGAAAGAATATGAGTTGGAAGCATAGCAGAAAGCAACAAGGCGCTGCAGCTTGGAAAGCCTCTTGGATCACCGGATGCATGGTAAAAATAAAACTGGCAAAAAATGTTGTATGGTTATTCAAATCCAAGCCTCTTTTGGCTTTGTCGATTTAGGCAATTTTTTTTTTGCAGGCAAGTCGAAATGCTCAAAGAGCCCTGGAGCAATAAAAAAAACTAGAGCCAGAGACGATTAGCGGGTTGTTTCGAATGCTTGGCGCCCCGGATGGCGCTCCATCCATATGAACAATTCGGTCAGTGTCCGGCATCCCCCTATTATTCTTGTATATGCAAACATCAGCTTTTCTAGCGCTTCATGCAAAACGCCAGAAAAGCTGATGTTTGCATGTTCTGCCCGCTCGTTTAGCCACATGGGTATTGAAAGCGTCTTTTTAACGTACTTGTTTTCAAAATAGCGCCGGTAAAACTTTGTATCGCGGCATATAATTGAAACAATGCTGGCCTTCGTTCGCCTTAACAGCTTTGCAGTCGGAGGGGGAGGGAATGCTTCCTTCGTGCCGCCCAACTGGGAGTAGCTTGCAAGTTATTGGGTTTTCCCATATTTCGTGGCTGCATTTCATTGGTGATGGAAGAGACACCTGATCTTTCACAGCTCCCCTCTATAGTTCACCGTTCCCTCACCTCGTATAACTACAGTATCACGTATCAGATACGCATTCAAACTTCTTTGTTTGCATTGCAGAAAACTTGATATTTTGCATTGGTTTGTGGCTCGTGCTATTTTCATATGATGCCAAGCCTAATAGGAATTCGAACACAAAACCATTGAATCCTTCAAAGGTCTTAAAAGGCTTGATGGACAAAAAAAACCTATTGTACCTTGTGAACCGTGCCCACGCCATAATGAAAGTGTTTTTGAATGCTATATCGGCTTCCTGCGGGAAGATATTCAGGCTACTTGAATTTGCTTGCGCTTGTTGCTAATCCTCAAAATAAATTTGCTTGAAAAAGTCGCAAAATTATAATTTGGGCTTTCTCTAATCCCAAAATGCTTCGATATAGAGAGTTTTATAACGTAAATACGGACTTTTAGCTATCATTAAAGTACACAGCGCAGGTAAGGATTATTTTTGTTTTAAAAAAGCCTGAAAGCCCACGGCTAAACGATGGGCTTTCAGGTGAAAAAACTGTTAAATTAATATTCTCCTGTTAAAGCCATGGCATCAAGACGCGTTAATACTAACAGCAATCCCTGTTCTTATTACTTGCATATGGTTTTGCCATCCCTATCTTGGATGCAGTTATTCTCCAAGCTTGGCGGATAAAAGCTCTCGAAATAGTCTTCATCAGTCCACCAAATTGGTATGCACCTTTTGCCAGACTTGCTTTTGCGAAACCCGCGGGGGCACCCTTTTGTGTCATGGACAAGGTTCTTCTTTCTTGGAATTGGGACGCATCTCCCGTTTACTAGCCAAAAGCCATCCCGGCACTCAGGCCTTTGGGGCGGCCTTGGCTGGTTGCAGCCTGCCCCTTTGCATGGGGGCTTTTGTGGCGGCTGGTGCCAATTGCCGCATCCTGAAGGGCAGTTCTGTGGCGGCTGGTGCCAGTTGCCGCATCCGGAAGGGCAGTTTTGGGGCGGCTTTGGCTGGATCGTGAGGATACACCGGCCGTTCACCCAAACAAACCCTGGAGGGCAAATCGGCTCCGGCTGGAAAACAGGCACACAGCGCCCGTTGACAAGATGGAACGCAGGAGGGCAAATAGTTGGCGCGGCCCAGTTGCCGCCTTGCAGCCCAGATGGGGAAAAGTCGGGGTCGAATTGCTGGATTGTCTGGTTGGCGTATGCCAACCCCCCATCCTGCGAGTTGTCGCCGCTGATTAAGACTGATGGAATTGCCGTATTCCCATAAAGCGCTATGGGCGCGCCCTTGTCTGCAAAGCCTGCAATTCTGCGCGCGTTAAGCCTCGCAGATACTCTCGCGCCGCGGAATGTGTTGTTTTCCACTTCTTGCCTGCGCGGCCCGGAAAGGCAACCGACTATGCCTCCAGCATTGTTGGAAGATGCGGTTATGCTGGCAAAGGACTCGTTGTTCGCAATAGCGCTTGACCTTGAGATTCCAACGATGCCTCCGGCGTTCCCAACAGACTCAACGCTTCCTCTGGATATATTAGAAGAAACTTGGGTTGACTCGCCATCAGTTTCGCCGATGATGCCTCCCGAAGCGGAAATACCGCTAACTTCGGCGTCGCTTTCGTTTTGAGTAATCAAAACCCCAGCCCCGGCAACAGAGCCTGCAATGCCTCCGGCGCATTGGCCTGCGACTTGGGCAAAGTTTTTGTTGGATATGGCAACTGCCCCGCCTAAAAGAATGCCGGCGACGCCCCCTGTTTGGGCTTGCCCGGTTACCCTGCCCCTGACTGTGCAGTTTTCTATGCGTGAGCCGTTTTGGGCAAAGGCTGCAATAGCACCTATGGGGCCATTGCCCACCCGGATATCGGCATTTACATTGAGGTTGCAAACTGCGCCCCAGAGGTTTTGGAAAAGAGGGGCCCTAACATTGCTAATCGTGCAAAAAGAGCCATTTAGCAGGAAGCCTGGCTCTGCTGGTATTGGCGCCCAATTGCTATCGATGTTGATATTGCCGGCAAGGGTATAATCGCCATTGGCAGGAAAGCGGCTGTTTCTGCCAATGCGCATCAATTCTTCTTGTGAAGATATCATTTGTGACATGTATAACCTCCAAAATGCAATATATAATTAATTTATGTTCAATTGGCTATTATGTGCCATAAAACGATACCTTGTATTGTCGATTGGGGAAAAATAGGCGCAAAACCTGGTGGTTGGGGAATAGCGCTGTAAAATGTAATATAGAAAAAAGAGGTGGATTGATTGAAGAAAAAAATAGCTTTTACACTGCTTGTGCTGCTCCTGCTGCAGCTGTTGGGCGCATGCAACAGCCAGCAAGGGGATGCAAAGGGAAAAAAAGAACAGCTTGTTGGGGAAATGCAGGAGCTAGAAAAAGCGTTGGAAGAAGCTTTGGAAATTGTCAGGAACACAAAACTGGTGGGGGGCTTGCAAGAACAGCTAGAGAAAGGCGTTGGCCAGTTGGGGCAATATGTGTCAGAGCTTTCGAAAGAGCTTGAGGAGAAGATCGAAACGCTGGACGCTGACCAAATCAATGAGATGATAGAGAAAGCCAAACAGCTGAAAAAGGCAATAGACGATTTCCGCTTGGGAGTCCAAAAACGGCAATGACCCTAGTTATTGCTTAAAAGCGTAAACGCATAGTTGGCAATCTTGCGGTTGGGAAGCACGGGCCAGCCCAGGCAGGCAGCAAGGCGAAATTTGTGTTTAGCGGCTTGTTTGCTCAAGAGCCGAGCCTGCTGGAAAAGACAACAAAACAGGCGTGATTGCTGCATGGCAGACACGCCTGTTTTGTTGTCTTTAGTTTTATAGGCTGTTGCAACCTATTTTGCCCGTTCCATTTCTACTGAGCCTTGTTGTCCAAGGCATCTAGCATCGATTTAATATTGGCCCTGGCCTGCTCTTCATGCCTGTCATAGTAGAATTGGGTTTGGTATATCCTTGGGGAGGCTGCCAATGATTCGAGAAAATCGGCTTTCTCACCTTGGGAGCCGCCGCCAATAAACAAGCCTAAGACATCCTTTTCGTGGTTGGCAAATCTCTCTTTGTCAGTCCCGAAAATCGCCAGCGATATGTCTTTGGCATAAGCGAAGTCTTCGCTTCCAGAAGTGTGGACGGACCCGTTCAGCACACCAAGCAGCTGGGCGGCTGCCAGCGCGGCAGAGCCGTCGATGCCCAACCTGGCGAAAAGCTTCAGTGCAGCTTCCTCATTGTCGCCTAATTTCTTATAATGGGCATAGTGCCAGACCGCAAGCACTAATGCATCAGGCGCTTTAAGCTTGCTTCTTATAATGCTGACTTGGCACAACATCTGGTGTATGGCGCCCAAGCTTGCGCCTTCGCTGTTTTCGTAAGCGCTTAAAAGCTCCTGGTACACGCTTTCATGGTTTTGGATGCCGAGATTGTTCGCCAGTGTTGTCCAAAGGCCTTTGTAAAAGTTGTCCACAAGCTTTTTGAGCACAGGCCCCGGCACGTAGTCGGCAACCAAGTCTTCCCAGCCATTGGGCCCCACCAGGCTTTTGACTAGGCTCGAGGAAATGTTTGCGTATTCCGGCTTTGAGGGGAAGAAGTATAATGTTTCTATCTGGGGGCACAATTTTTTATTTACAGAGTACATCCGCAGCTCATAGGAAAAATCGTCCCTGCTGCGAATGCCCCGGACCAAGTGTGTTGCCCCAAGTTGCTCTGCGAATGTCACTAGGAAATCCCCTTCAAAACCGACGATTTGGACGTTGCCCACATCCACAAGGGTGTCCCTGATCATTTCGAGCCTGTCGGCAAGGGAGTATGTGTAGCTTTTTTCCGCATTGATGCCGATAGCGACTACCAGGGTGTCGCACATTCCAGCGACTTTATTGATTATGTCTAAATGGCCAATTGTGATTGGGTCAAAAGACCCGGCGTAAACGTAAATGCTTTTTCCCATTTATTTTGCTCCTTATTCCAATCCACTATTTTGCTCCTTATTCCAATCCACGCTATGGTTTGACTGCAGCATTAATTATAGCGGCACAAAGACACATAGCAAATAGTGAGAAAAAAATGTGGTTGAGACAAGGCCCAATGCTAACTCTATCGGCTATGGCTCTTCAAAGGGGCGGCGGGCGTGATAGCCTCTTTGGCAGCAGGCATGGATATATTTACACCCAACGCCAAGCAGTCTTTAGCTAATTCTTTGAGCATCGACGACCTGAACTGGCGCAAATGGGCTTTTGATGGCTGGGCAAAGTGGCGCCGGGCGTTGAGCTTGGCGCCAATGTGTATTTCCTCGTCATAGGATTGGGCTTGCAGCTTCGCAAGGCTGTCCCTAGTTGCCGACATGGCATGTGCTTGGCTTGCTTGCCAACACTGCCCAAAGACAATTGGAATAATCAAATGGGAATGGTCGCCTGCTTTGGCGCTGTGGGACCCGAATAAGATGGGGCTCAATCTCACCTGGTTGCTGCTTTTGTCATAAGAGGATGCAACGCCAAGCTCATGGGGAAAGACAGTGACCACGCAAGGGGGGCGGCATTGCCTGGCAGCAAACTCGTTTTCAATTGACTGCAGGATTTCGATTTTGACATTCACAGATAATGCCTGCCAAATATCGGTTTCAAGCATTTTCAGTGATTCTTGGTAATTTGTCGCCAATTTTTTTCTTGTGCGGCGCTAAAATGTGTAAAAAACATATCTAGACTTTTAAGGGCAATTGCTCCCAATAAACTGTCGGATGAAGATGTTTTTTTAGCGCCTTCGCCTTTCTTTGCTTATTTTTGGAAAATAGTTTGCCACGGCTGCGCATCGCAGCGCAGTGAATAGATGTTTAGTATTGGTAAGGTTTACAATGTTTATATTCTATTTAAGCTCTGCAACAAGGCAGGTTTCCTGCTTTGCAATTTATGAAAAAAATAATTCGCTTGCCAACTCTTCTTTTGCGATATCCGGTTCGTCCATCAGCCAATCCATCGCGATTAACGCAGATGGGAAGGTAAATCCCGCTTTGAGGAGGTTAGACACTGAAAAGCCCTCAACAACAATGTCAGAAATGCTCCTGTCAGCAAGCCATGCATCGCGTATCCCATCCAATGGAGGTTGCAAATTGCATAGGTCTTCTGCGGTCATTTCGGCAACATACTTGGAATAATCCAGTTCTGTTATAAGAATATCTTTAATTTTTTCTTCCACCGTATCTCCAATGCTCCTTAGTTGGGCAGATTGCGGAATCCAGCACAACGGGCCCGCCAAAAGCCATGGTTGTTCTGAAGGGTATTTTGCGCCCAGTTTGCCATTAAGAAATAAAAAGTGTTCGCCTTCCCCAAATTCCTAATAACAATATAGCATAGTTGTTGTAAGGTGGAAAGTAAAAAAAATTACAATGAGAGTGCGAAAAAAGCACATTATTTATCGAAAACTAGATAAAACAAGAAATTATAATATACAATCGCTTAATATTTAGAGAAATTTATAGTAGATTTGATATAAAAATGAAATAGTATGAATTGTGGAAAAAAATGTTAAAATAGAAATATATGTAAAATACTAGGCTATTAGAGAGAATTCAGGGACGTGTCATTGCAAGGGCGCCAAAGCTTTGCGACTATTAATTTCGGACTCCAATACTATTTTAAATCAAAATTATTACAAAAAAGCAACTTTTATGATAATATAATTACAGGCAATTAAAGGCAGAACGCCTTCAAATATAATTTTTTTAAAACCGAGGCTGAAGTTATGAGGCTATTCAAAGGCAAAGTAGGCAAATCTGATTTTGATGAGGACAACTTCAAATATAAGGAGACTGCCCACACAAAGCAGTACATAGATGTGCTCTCCGCGTTTATTGGCAGGGCTAGGCTCAGGCAGCAAGCATTTTATGATTTGACAATCAAAGGCAGGGATTGGGAAGTAGATTTTAATAATGGCGTGCTCTCTTTTGGCGATTCCCAGCATGACATCCAATTCATTGGCACTGAGTCGTATGTCACCAATACTTGGCTATGGGGAGTCGACAATGTGAACAACTTCAAAGAGGAGATTGTCAAGGACGCTTACTTGTTCTTTAGCTCGAGCATGATGGGCAATCTGGAAGAGCTCAAGTCAAATGAGCTTGTCTTGGACGAGTATATCAATGGGCATAACTTGGCATCGATCATATCAGCTGCCCATTATGAGAAAGTATGCTATTTCAAATGCCCTATGCCTTCATCAGAGACCTCCGCTTTCGTATTGGTTAGGATGGTCCCCGATGAGGTTTTCGCGCCTGCAGGCAGCGGCAGCGTTTCAAAGCTGATCGTGGAATTGTTGTCCCAGCTGCCATTGAACCACAAAATCCTTGTCAAAAACATACTCATTGACAACTGTTCTAGGGTTGAAGGCAACTCAACGTCGCTTACAGGGTATTTTAGAGACAATACTGCCCTGACTACGATTTTTGATTATCGTGGCCATTTGGAGAGCATGGAGCTCTCTTTTACCGCAGCGGCACAGTAATATTAAATAACTATGGATGACCCATTCCGGCGCCCCTTTAAGGGCGTTTTTTTATAGGTTCTGTGTTATGTAGTGCAAGGCGCTTGACTTGCCAATCCACCGCAATCCAAAGGCTGGTGGATTGGCAGACACCCAGATGGTTGCCAACTGGCTAAAACCGCCTGCGGAAGAATGCCAAATTGTCCCTCATCGTGATACCGCACTTGCCCGCCATTGGTTTCGGTTATGCGGTTTTTTGCTTTCCGGGCACTGCCTGTTTTGCGTGATGGCGGCGCAATACTTGTTTACAATTATAATAATGGTTGCTATATCACCCGCAAGCAGCTCGCCAAATACAAGTTGCAAGCCGGCGCAGGCTTTGCGCTATTGGCGGGCACAATCCAGCCGCCAATCGAAGGCCGTCTTTTCCGGGGCAAGAATCCAAGACAAATTCTGGGATGCCAAAGAATTCGAGGAGCATGGCCCCTAACTGGGCTCAGCCGGCGACATGACACGTGGAAAAAAATCTCTCTACAAAACTTTGGTTAACGGCATGGGCAAAAAAGATATAAGAAATTAGCTCCCAAGCCCCATTTTTCCAGGCCTAGCCTAGATTGTGCCGCCAGCCAAGAATTCGACCACTGCTAAAAAAGAGTCAGTTTTCTTATCTTCGTCTAAGCCATCAAGCTGCATCAGCACATTTTCGTATCCTTGCATATCCTCAAATATTTTCGCATTGCTTCGGTTTTGCATATTCTCCTCCTATAGGCGCACATTTCTAATATAGTCTGTAACCGCAATCAGGTTTTCCCTCTTCGCATCCCTTGGGAAAGTAAGCATTTTATCTGTCGACGCATAGAATGCTCCGTCGTAAGCCACATCGTCCAGCAGTTGTTTGAGTTCATCAATATTCTTTTCCACAGTTCCAAAAGTAAGGGTGTTTGTTTTTATGCCGCCAGCGACAGCTGCCACAGAGCCGACTTTTTGCTTGTATTCCCTGATGTCGTTTTGCTCTGCATGCATTATGAAATGGCCCTTGGGGGCGTCTTGGAGGAAATCAAATATCCTGTCTGCAGTCCCTTGTATGAACAGGTATGCTATTTTGTCATATTCATCGCAATAGTCATAGAGCTCTTTTAGTATTGGCCAATAGATTTCCTTGAAATCGTTAGTAGACAAGATGATATGGGCGAGAAATGATGTATGGATGTCGCAGCCTTTGGCCGGGTCTGAGCCGACTGTCAAATCTTTTCTTGGCAGGGCGACGTTTGCTTGCATCAAGTCGAGGATTTTTCCCCTGCGCCTGCGCAGGTCAATGGATGTATTGTAAATTCCCCTATATCCACTGATAAGCCTTTCGAATGGATTGCTGATTGGTATGTTGCTGCGAACATCAAGAACCCCGTACTCGGTGTCCATGATTTTTCCGATTTCAGCAACATAATTGTTGTAATTGTCCAGCTCTTTGATTGCGGCGCTAAAGTAGGCTGGTGCATTTTCGTCTGTTAAATGAGGATATTTTGCCGGAATCACTTTGGTCCATAGAAATTTTTTTCGGTCGTTTAACAGCAGATCATAGTCGTTGTCAGGATCATCCATGACGTTGAGGTCAATGACGTTTGATGAATAGTTATCATCGCTTTGGATATACATTCCGCCTCCGCCAACAGCGTCAATTATGCGCAGCGGGTTTCGCGACCAGAAATCGCGGTAGCAGTCAAAATTGTACCTCTCATGAAACTCGCGCATCATTTTGATGCGAAGGCCGTAATCCCTGGTGGCGACGCTTAGTTTTTGGTTGCTGTCAAATACTATCCAGTGGTGGTATGAGCAGACAGTAATGATTTTTTCATTATTTTCGAATCTGGCTGCGTTCTTAAACACACGAATACGTTCATTTTTTACTATTTTGGGGTCAACCATTTCTTTTTTCTCCTATGCTATTTACAAGATACAGCGAGATTGCCAAAAATAAATGGCAACTGGTTCAGCGGGCATTGGCAAATAATGATACTGTACTTGATTATACACCAATTTACACCAAAAAGCGTAAATACTCATCAACATGTCTCAAAGGAGCCTCTGGCTGCTTCCATTGGGAGCTTAGCATAGGTATAGCGCCTACAGCAATATCGATCGTTATGGCAATATTCGCACATATTCAACAAAAAAAAGAATAAGCCTCAACTTATTATCAGCAAGGCTTATCTCTTTTAAACTTGATCCAAGCGCCAGTTATAAATAATAGCAAAGGATCAGTTGCCGCCAGCAGTTTGCCGGCTTGGCTAGGTGATTAGGGCGCCTAGCCCTATTTGCATGTATATGATAAAACATGAGTTCGGTAAACGCCAACACATGTGGTTTGGGTGCTGGGCGTGTCCCTAATAGTGGATTGCCAAACCAAATTCCATTATAATTTAGCCTGCATTGGGCTAGTTTTGTTTCAATGTCTATCGGGATATTCTGCATTTTGCGACAATTATAAGTTTTTTCACTTTCCGAATTCTCTCAAAATAATTGGAACGCTATGGATTTATGGCGATTTTGACTCTGTAAGCTCTATCTGAAGTGTAATGTCAGCTCCATCCCTGTCTACGACTATAGTTGCAATATCCCCCACAGACAGCTTGCTAAGCACAGGCAGTATGTCGGCGTATTCATTGACTTTGGCGCCATTTACGGACACAATCCTGTCGCCAACCATAGCCCCGTCCCTTTGGGCATAAGAATTCTCGACGAATCCCAAGATGTACACCCCAAAGGTTTCTACACCATAACTGTCGGCTGTCCTGGAATCCAAGATATCGAGGAGCCTGACTCCAATCTGTGCGCGGATCTGGGTACGGTCTGTGGCTTGCTCCTGAGGGATCCATTCTGAGGAGATCATTTCCAGGTATGCTGGTCTGGCAATATTGATGGGGATTGCAAAGCCAAGGCCTTCTACGCCTCTATCCTGGTATTTTGCGTTGATGATCCCCACAAGCTCTCCTCTGGAGTTAAACAAGCCTCCTCCGGAATTGCCTGAGTTGACAGCAGCGTCTGTCTGCAAGAGTGTCATAAGCTGGCCTTCGACATTGATCCGCCTTTCAAGGGCGCTGATAATGCCCTGGGTCACTGTGCCCCCAAGCTCCCCCAAGGGGTTGCCGATGACTATCGCTTGGTCGCCGACCATCAATTCGTCACTGTCCCCAAAAACAGCAGTGGTAAGCCCCGATGCGTCTATCTTGATGACGGCAAGGTCGTTCTTGGGGTCGTCGCCAACCACCTTGGCGTCAAACTTGCTTCCGTTGCGCAATGTCACTGTGAGTTTTGAGGCGTTTTGCACCACGTGGGAGTTGGTCAGTATATTGCCGTCCGATGTGATAATGACGCCGCTGCCGCCGCCCTCAGTCACATATTGGCCGAAATACCTGCTGGTCCTAGTGCGCTCTGAGGCGATCTCTACAACGGAGTCTGCAGTCATCGCCACAACATCCCTCAAGTCCCTCGAGACCGCAGGCAATAGGCTCTCGGTTGAGGGAGCCCTTGTTTCATATATTACAGGCGGCACGATTGGCTGGTGGGATGCCCCTATGCCCAGCTTTGCCCCTGCCCAATTGCCCATTAGCCCAAATGCGAATGCGAGCGCAGCTAAAGGGATTGCGCCCAAGGTTTTGGCTAAGAGTCCTTTTTTATTCTTGGTTTCGCCGTCTTTAGGCGCATAATAGTAGTATTGAGCGCTTGGCGCCACCCCATAGGATGGCTGTGGGGATGGTGTGACAGTAGTCTTTGGAGCATGGTCATTTCCAAAATTGCTCTCCTCTCCATTGCCGGCAATGGTTGCCGCTGCATCATCAGATCCAGGGGCGCCCATTCCCGGAGGCCTTTCGCTTTCATCAATATCAAATCTGCTTTCGCTGCTATAGCTATTATTCTCATTATCAACCATTTGGAAGCATCCTTTCAGCATAGTATTTCATTATTCTAGCTTTTGGGGATATTGTACCTGTTGAATGTGACAGAGACATGAAAAAAATGTGATCTAGTTTTGACATTTTCCAGATTTTGATAAGAAGAAAACCTTTTAGAGCCAAGGATCACATTCTCGACACAATAATCTGTTAGAATACCGCTACCAAGATAATTGAATTGAAAGGATGCCAACCTTATGCTTCACATGCTAGTGGTGGATGACGAATCCCGCATCAGGGAGATCATCAAAAAATATGCCGAGTTCGAAGGCTACCAAGCCAGCGAAGCCCAAGACGGGATGCAAGCTGTGTCTATGTGCAAAGCAAACTCTTATGACATCGTGGTTATGGACATTATGATGCCGGAGCTGGACGGCTTCTCGGCAGTGCGCGAAATACGGAAATTTTCAGATGTGCCGATACTTATGCTCTCTGCCAGGGGAGAGGAGTATGACAAGATCAATGGCTTTGGAATCGGCATTGATGATTATGTGGTTAAACCATTTTCCCCAAAAGAGCTGATGCTGCGCATAGAGGCGATACTTAAACGATACAATGCGCCGGCTTCTGTATCACAAGAGGTATATGCCTACAAGGGCTTGGAAGTGGATTTTTCAGCCCGGATAGTCCGTGTCGACTCCAATAGGGCGGCAATGTCGCCAAAAGAATATGATCTTTTGTTTTACTTGGTGAAAAACAGGAATATTGCGCTCAGCAGGGAAAAGCTTATTGTGGATGTTTGGGGATATGATTTTGCGGGGGATGACAGGACCTTGGACACCCATATTAAACTGCTTCGAAAAAGCCTTGGGGAGTACTCCTCAATGGTTGTGACCCTCCGAGGCATGGGATACAGATTTGAAGAGCCAAAAACGTAGCGTGCGCACAGTGCTTTCTGGATACCTGGCAGCATTTCTTTTGGCAGCTATCGCCATATTGTGGCTTGTGCAGACAGTGTTTCTCCAAAGCTTTTATGAGAAGACCAAGTACTCCCAGGCAAAGCAAGTTGGGGTTATGGCAGCCCAAAACTTCCATGAAGTATTCATCGCCGCAGATTTTTCAAATCGAGGTTTTGCGGTTTCCATGAGGAACGCCGCCAAGGAAAATGAGGCTACTGTAGCTGTATGTGACGAGTTTGGATTCATTTACGCCACATTCGGAGACTTCCAATTTGACAATATAATATCGCTCTTGCGCCCCCACCAGCTTTACCAAATCTACGCTCTGGCGGCAAACAGCGGAGGGGAGTATACGGAGGCGCTGACCACCCGTTTTGAGAGGGAATCCCCTGACACAATTTTAGCGGCAAAAATCATCCCAGGATCCGACAGGGATTTCATGCTGCTGGTCAGCACAGACATAGTGGCGATGACATCGGTCAAAAAAACCTTGCGAGCCCAGCTGCTGGTTGTTAGCTGCTTATTGTTGGCAATCGCGTTTGCCATGGCGGCGCTTTTATCAACAAAAATTACAAGCCCCCTGGCCCAAATGGCCCAAATGTCAT
Organism: Eubacteriaceae bacterium; assembly: GCA_009782875.1. GTDB lineage: Bacteria > Bacillota > Clostridia > Eubacteriales > Anaerofustaceae > WRIE01. The sequence goes on from WRIE01000001.1 coordinate 47,464, forward strand.
CAAAACTGGCTATGGGCGAGTATTCTGTCTCTTTTTCACCAGGAGAGTATAAGGAATCTGAAGACTTGGCTGCCTCTTTGAATTATGCAGCCATGAAAATGTCTGAAGTGGAAACTTTGCGCCGGGATCTGGTTGCGAATGTGTCCCATGACCTGCGCACGCCCCTCACAATGATCAGGGGCTATGCTGAATTGATGCGTGATTTGCCAGGAGAGGACACGACAGAAAACCTCCAGTCCATCATAGACGAGACAAGCCGCCTCTCGTCCCTTGTAGACAGTTTGTTGGGCTATTCGAGGCTGCAGGCAGGAGCGCAGGATATAGACGTTTCCCCCTTTGATTTGGTGGCGCTTGCCCGCTTGGCAGTTAGCCGTTTTGCCCCATACCTAGAAGGGTCAAGGTTTGAGATGGAGTTCAAGGCTTCCCAAGAAAGCATAATCGCTTTGGGGGATGAGGCGAAAATCGGCCAAGTGGTATACAACTTCATTGACAATGCCATCAAGCACTCAAATGGGCCAAACAGGGCGGTAGTGGACATCTATACCGAGGAAGGCAGGGCAAAAGTGTCTGTGTCAGACTTTGGCATAGGCATACCTGAAAGCGCCATAGGGGAGATTTGGGAACGCTACTACGCAGTGAGGGACGGCCACATCCAAAAAGACGCAGGCACCGGTTTGGGTTTGTCTATAGCCAAGAGCATCTTGGAAGCGCACAAATCAAATTACGGCGTATTGTCAAAGCTGGGGGAGGGGAGCGTTTTCTTCTTTGACTTGGAATTGGACGGCTAGCTAATCTGCCAAGCCTAATTCAAAAAGCCTGGCATAATCCCCATAGCCGGCTTGCTGCATCTCTTTGCTTGGCACAAACACCAAAGCCGCTGAATTCACGCAATACCTAATGCCTCCCATGTCATCAGGCCCGTCGTTGAATACATGCCCCAAGTGGGCATCGCCTATAAGGCTGCGTATCTCGATTCTCTCTGACGGCATGGAGCGGTCTATCCTGTAGAATACTGAAGACGGCTCTATCGGTTTTGAGAAACAAGGCCAGCCGCAACCGGAGTCAAATTTGTCTTGGGATGAAAATAATGGCTGGCCTGTGGTCACATCAACATAGATGCCCTGCTTAAAGTTGTCATAGTGCTCGTTGTTGAAGGGGGCTTCTGTCGCCCCCCTGCGCACCACTTCAAGCACCCTGGGCTCGAGAAGCCCGTCAGGCAGCCGTTTATACCTGGCGGTCTCCTGTGCCATCTCTATGAGCTTGAATGGGACATGGCAATACCCTGTGGGGTATTTCTCTAAGTAATTTTGGTGGTACTCTTCAGCCTCATAAAAGCATTCTAGCGGCCCAAACTCAATTGCGGATTTCACCCCAAGGTTTTTTTCAAGGCCTGCCAAGCTGTTTTTTGCATCTTCTCCATACTTGGCATCATCAAAATAAATGCCTGTCCGGTACTGCCTTCCCTCATCAGAGCCCTGTTTGTCAACAGACAGGGGGTCGATAGCCATGTAATACCACTCTAATATGGACGCCAAGCTGATCTTGGCGCTGTCGTATTCCACCCTGACTATTTCGGCATGCCCGCTGTCGCCATCGCAGACTTGTTGGTATGTGGGGTTGGGGACAAAGCCATTACCGTAACCCACGCATGTGGACACTACTCCTTCAATTGAGCCGAAAAGCTTCTCGATTCCCCAAAAGCATCCCCCTGCCAAATAAATTATTTCCACTTCGCACCTCCAAGCGCTTGGTTTAGTATTTGCCTGATAAGAAAGGATTAATCGTAAAATTAATGATTTTTTACCGTTTTCGCTATACTTTGGCTTAGCATCATGGGACCTTGGCTTCAGGGCTTTTGAAAATTTGATGGCCAAAAATCGGTCAAATGCGGTTTTCCAGATCGCCGCTCGAACACTGCAAGCTCTAAAAGCGCATATTAGCGAAATATTTGGCGCTGGCGAGGGGATCCGAACCACCAGCCACATAAGAAAGAATTATGCTCCAAAAGATTGAAAAGAAACAGCTTCACTGCACAGTTGCCAGGTTTGTGCAGCTGGTTTTAGGAGTCGGCCCAATTGCAAAATGATGTTATTGGGATTGTAGGCGGCCGTTTCGGCTGAATTAAGTGGATCCAGCTGCATACAGATATTTTTGTGGTTGGTGTTTGGCGTAGCTGGCAACCAGGGCTGTATTGTCATTTGGTGGAAATTTTGTTCGATATTAGTGGTGCTAATTCTATTAAAATAGAAGTTAAAAGCACCAATTCCAAACAAATAGTCCTATTATTTTCATATCATATCCGTTTTTATTCCATCAATCAAACAATTAATCGATTAGCGTTGATATTTTAGCCTAAATGGATATAATAGTAGTACTATCTGGAACTTGCGTTCATAATATTAAAACAGCAGCTGGAAAGCCTCTGTTCTTAAAATTGTGTAGATTGCGTGTCGATATAAATGTCAACAACCCGCCGCTTAGCGCCTGATGGCGCTTGAAGCGGAGGCTTGTGCTGGAATCTAGATGCAAGCCTTTGTCGGCTAGCCTAAGTGTTTAGAGCGCTACGTTGCCCAAGAATATATAGGCACCTGCGGATGCTCCGCTAGACTGCGCCTCTGAAGGTTATGGTTAAAAGCCTTGACGGGCAGGGGCGGCGCTGCAACCGTCCAAAACCTTGGGGCAAATTGGCGAAGTGGATTTGGCTCTGGTAGCCGGGAGGCTTAAGGCGTTATACAGCTGCAGGCGGAGGGCATGTCTTGGAAAAGGCGCGATTCCTCCTAGCGAGCTTGAGGCGGGGGCATCCTCGCGCAAGATTAGATGAATAATGAAAGGAGAATGCCAAAACAAGCAGCATTATAAAACTCGAAAAGAGGATTAAAGCTTGTCCGCCACAAGACATATGCGCCAAACGGCAACGGCTGTAGTGGAGAACCGGGGACCGGGCTGGCATGGAAGGCCAGTGCGAGTTTTGCGTGCGGTATTGGGTTTTGTTGAAGCAAGCAGGTTTTACCCATCTTTAAAATGTGCTGGCAAACCTGGGCTCGATAGGCAAGGAATAAGCTTTTGCAGGTTTGTCGCAGAGTTTTATGGAGTTTTGGCAACGGCAAAAATGGCTGACAGGATAATACTGCATTCTGACTTGAACAGTTTTTACGCATCAGTGGAATGCTTTTACAACCCGGAACTTAGGGCATTGCCAGTAGCCGTGGGAGGGGATGCCGAGAAGCGCCATGGGATAGTGTTGGCGAAAAACGAGCTGGCTAAAAAATATGGCGTGAAGACAGGGGAGGCGCTTTGGCAAGCGCGCCAGAAATGCCCTGGCCTTGTGGTCCTCAAACCTAATTACAGCAAGTATATCCAATTCTCAAAGCTTGCCAGGGAAATATACGACCGCTACACAGACAGGGTGGAATCCTTTGGCTTGGACGAGTGCTGGCTCGATGTAAGCGGCGTTGCGGGCAGCATCGAGGAAGGGGGTGGCATCGCAGATGAGATACGCGCCCTGATGCGCGAAGAATTGGGGGTAAGCGTGTCAATAGGCGTCAGCTGGAACAAGATATTTGCCAAGCTTGGCTCTGATATGAAAAAACCTGATGCTACCACCTGCGTGGCCAAAACCGACTTCAAAGAAAAAGTATGGATCTTGCCTGTGGCAGATTTGCTGTATGTGGGCAGGGCTACAGAGCGGAAATTGCGGAAAATGGGGGTGTTGAGCATCGGGGATCTTGCCTGTTTTGATGTGGAGCTCTTGGCAAAGGTCCTAGGCGCCAATGGCAGGATGTTGTGGGGTTTTGCCAATGGGCTGGAGAATAGCGCTGTGCGCAAATCCGGGGGTTCCCCTATCATCAAGTCTATCGGGAATTCCACGACTACGCCAAAGGACCTTGTGCGCGCGGATGATGTGAAGATAACCCTGTATGCCCTTTCAGAAAGCGTGGCATCCAGGCTTAGGGATGGGGGGGTTCGTTGCCGCGGGGTTGTTTTGTCTATTAGAGACAAAGATTTGTTTTCGTTCCAGCGGCAAGCGCCATTGGAATTCGCCTCGTCTTCCTCAAAGACAATCTTCAACGCGGCTTGGAAGCTGTTTGCCGTAAACTACCCTGGGGGCAAGCCTATCCGCAGCCTCGGGGTAAGGGCTATCGGCCTTGTGGAGGAGTTCCCTTCCCAGCTTTCTTTTGCGGGCCCTGTTTTAGATGACGAGCGGATAGAGAGGCTGGACCGCTCTATTGATTTTATCAGGGAGCGTTTTGGCTATCATTCGGCCAAGCGTGCATTGATGCTGGTAGACCCTGCGTTGTCATCCTTGGATGCCAAAGGAGACCATGTGATACACCCGGAGAGTTTTTTTGCGTAGTTGGATTTATTAAATTTATATTAAAAATGGATGGCAAGCATGATGCAAGTTGCAAAAAAATTTGTGGCAGTAGACGCCAGATTCAGCGAGGAAGGGGAGCTGGCCCCTTTGGCGATTTACTGGGAAGACGGCAGGAAGTATGAAATAGACAAAATTCTAGACAAAAGGAGAGCTGCGAGCCTGAAAGCGGGCGGCATTGGGGTTCGCTACACTGTCAGGATAAACGGGCAATCGAGATTTTTGTGGTATGAGGAGCCCAGATGGTTTGTTGAAGCTGTTATTAGAAATTAATCCCTAGAGGACAGGCACTGAAAAGCCGATGTTGTTTATATTGGTAACAGAAGGTTTTCTATTGACAAGAGAATGCGATTTAGCAGGGGAACGAGCCTGTGTTCAGTAATCGTATTCGTCACGTTTAGATATTTTCTGAATAATATATCACGAAACATTGACTTTAGGAGATTGATATATGAATCATAATAACTGCAATTGCAACTGCAACTGCAACTGTAACAGCAACTGCAACTGCAACAGCAACAGCAACCCAAGAAGTAATTGTATATTTCTTTTCGGGGTATCCGATAGCGGTTCCAAAAGACCTTGCCACTGCAATAACAACTGCAACTGCAACAACAAAGGGAACTGCACTAGTGGCGTAGGTCCATGCCCGCCACCCGCTTGCTTTGACCCATGCAGGCCGGTTCCGCTGCCATCCCCTGGATCAGGTGGCTCGACATGCCAACCGAACAACTGCATTCCTTGCAGGACTATACAACAAGTCTATCCAAATCCATGTGGAAGATGCGATCCATCTATTACATTGCCAGGACCAGCCCCATGCCCGACAAAACCCTGCAATTGCAGCTGCAACTGCAACAATTGCAACAATAACTGCAACTGTGGGAATCACCCACAAGGACCAAGGCCGCCAAGGCCACCGGTCATTGTGCCGCCTATCACGCCAGTGCCGCCAATTGGCAACTTAAACTTTCCAGCAATGCTGACTATCTACAAGTATATGTCAGATGCCTCAACACCGCTGGCTGGAGTGCGTTACGCATTGAAACGCAATGGGGAAATTATCAGCATGGACACCTCTGGACCTGACGGCAGCGTCAATTTGGCAGTGTTCGACCCAGGAACATACCTTCTCCAAGAGATTGATCCAGCGCCAGGATTTGCGATTGACCCAGTAGCATACCAGATCGATGTAGACGCCCAAGGCGTGATGACCATCGGTGGCCAAGATGCCCAAGGAATAGGATTCGTAAACCACCCGACTACCTAACCGTATCCATATCATGCTATAAATAAGCGAGTTAGCAAAAGAAGGCAGGAGCCTTCTTTTGTTTTTGCGCATTTACAGTGTGATTTGTACAGATACTTGTGTTAGGAGGTATGGAATATGCCAACTGTAGTACAAAAAAGCGCCATTTCCTTTGGTTTGGTGCATATCCCCGTTTCTCTATACGTGGCTACAGATTCCAAAGATATCAAGTTCAACCAGTTGCATGCAACAGACAATGGAAGGATTCGGTATAAAAAAGTATGCAGCCTATGTGGCGAAGAAGTGGAGAATAAGGAAATTATAAAGGGGTACGAGTACCGCAAGGGCAAATATGTCCTTATGGATGACAGCGATTTTGAGGGCGCAAAGAGAAAGAAAGACAAGACCCTCCAAATCCTCCAATTTACAGATGTAACCGGCATCGACCCTATCTACTATGAAAAAGCATACTACGCCCTTCCCCAGCCAGGTGGGGAGAAGGCGTTCGAATTGCTGCGGGTATCTATGGAATCGCAGAATAAAGCAGCGATAGCCACCACGGTGCTAGGGAGCAAAGAAAAGCTGATAGCGATTTTTTCATCCGGAGGCTCCTTGAGGGTGCACACACTGTTTTATCAAACTGAAGTCAGGGATTTGCCAGTAATTAAGGGTGTAAAAGCGGCGCCAATGGCAGATAGCAAGGAGATGGAGCTGGCAGCCACTCTGATTGCCGCGATGGATGGCAGATTTGACCCAGGCGCTTTTAAGGATGATTACCAGGAAAGGATAAAGGAAATTATCGAACAAAAGGCACAAGGCAACGAGATTGCGGATGTGGGCGAAGAAGCCTATCCAACAACAAATGTCACTGATCTGATGGACGCTTTGAAACAGAGCCTCAAAGCAAACAAAGCGCCTGCTCCAACAAAGGGCAAGCGCAAGTCCAGCTAGTCCTCCACAAAGGACAAGACCCGCATCATTAAATCCCTTGCTGCAGAAGTGTTGGAAAACACAGACCTCGCAAGGCCAAGATGCGCTGCCGGTTCGCTTATGGATGGGCTGAAGTGGGTAAGCAGCAACTCTGAAGCCCCTGCTTGGGCAGCAAGCTTGGCAGCTTGGGCGAAAGTCATGTGCCCATGCAAAACAGCGTTGTCCCCATCGGTGTTGGTAGCTTCCAGTATAAGCAAATCTGCATCGGCGCAGTGCTCTTCAACCGCATTTGTGGGGCTGGTGTCTGTGCAATACGCTAATTTGATGCCTCTCCGCTCTGGTCCAAGCACTTGGCTGGGGAAGTAGGATTTTCCGTCAACCTCTACAGTCTCCCCCTTTTGCAGCCGGCTCCAATAGGACAGCGGTATGCCAAGGGTTTTAGCTTTTGCGGCATCAAAGCGCCCCGCCCTCGGCAATGAGAACGAATACCCAAAGCATGGCACAAGGTGTTTTAAAGCAAAAGACCGGGCTTGCAGCCCGTTAAAATCAAAAGTATTGACTGGCGAGCCAAATTCGATGAAATTGGTTTCGTATGGCAAAAAAGGCGCAATAGAGCGCAGATTGCCCACTACTGCCTCCAGCCCCAAAGGCCCGGCGATAGTTACAGGCTCTGTGCGCCCACAAGCCCCCATAGTGAGAAGAAGCCCAGGAAGCCCTGCAATGTGGTCTGCATGGAAATGTGTTATGCAGACCATGTCAATGCGTGAAAGGCTCCATCCGCTTTCCCTTATGGCCACCTGTGTGCCTTCCCCGCAGTCGACAAGCAGCAGCCTGCCTGCGAAGCGCACAAGCATCGAAGCCAGTTTTCGTGTGGGCATTGGCATCATCGCCCCTGTACCTAAAATGCAAATTTCTAACATTGCAACCTCTTTCTTTTCTAGCGCAGCTTTCTGTTGGCGCTGGTTTCATAGCTGATTTTTGACACATAGGGAAAGAGGCTATCTGTGCATTTGTGTTTTTCGCATAAACAGGCGCTCAAACTCAAATCGCGCATACGCTGTAATAACTGTTTTTTTCAGCAGTGCAATACTCTTCTCCACCACTCGCCACTGAGAATTAGCCATGGCAATAGCTGTTTATTATGTCGCCATCAATTTTATTGACAGCTGATTATCAAAACCAAAAATCCGCTTATCTTTCTGCTATTGAGAGTAAATAGTTGGCAGGGCGGCAAGCCAGCTCTCCATTTTCCAAATTGCGCCCAAGCAAGCACGGCTTGGACCTCCCCAAATTTTTCCCGTTATTCTTTATAATGCCCCTGGCTTAATAATATAAGCTGATTTGGTATTCATACCATTCTTTTTCTGGCGCGTCTTGCCGGATCTCAGCTTTGGGGGAGAGCCCTTCATTTTGCAATGCCAGCACAGTGTGGCAGACGCAAATGCCTATGTCATACCAGTTCATTCCCTTGAGCAAGGTATTGTCTAAAAAGCTGCCTTTCTGTGAGTAAAAATCAATTTGGCCATCCCCGCAGGCTAGAAACCAGGGCTGCCTGTTTCGGGCGCTAGGGGCAAGCCTTGCAGCCTCAATAAAACCAAGCCCAGGCGAGCCTGTTATCTGCTGTGGCGCCTTCCGGTTGAATTCTGATGCGCTTTTGCGGGCAAAACTTTCCTTTACAGGCCCGAACACAAGGCATATACCATAGGGCAGCCCATCAAGCTGTTTGGCGCTAGCCCTCACTGTCCCGTTCCAGAAGGCCCCGATGCCGATAGATTGGCAATACAAATCCATTTGCTGCAGCATAAATGCCATGTTAATATATGCAGCTTGTTCCTTTTTCGCATAGGCTGCAATCTTCATAGAGCTGCCCTTATGGGGCTGGATTTCAAATGCTGCCAACTCCCCAGGCAGCAAGGGGACAGAATCTTTCATGAATGCCTTTAGGTTTTCAATTTTGCTGCCAGCCAAAGGGCTGCCAGCAAAGCCCCGTGTAGATTTTCTGTAGAAAATAGCGGGGTATAATAATGGATTCAAGTTTTCCATTGTTGTGGCTCCTTTGCATTAGATTTTTTGTTGCATCTATTGGATGATTATAACATGGGTGGCGCCAAAACAAAAAAGGCGCCTATAGAGGCGCCAGCAACCAATCGAATGATCTAATCTATTTGGAGGAATTTTTGTTTGCGGAGCAAGCGCTGGATAATCCAAGCAAACTCAAAGTCCACCATGCTGTGTATTACTGTCCCTATTCCTACAAGCAATATAACCGAGACGAAGAATCCTCTCTCAGCGTACGCAGGGCTTAAGCTGCCTCCAAAGAAGAAAGTGCTGACAACTGCAACTTCTGCCGCTCCATGGATCAAACCAATAAAAAACGAGAATATCCTGGCTTTTATTGGAGTGAGGGCATCTATAGTCACTTTATGGATGTAATAAGATCCAATGACAGCAAAAATCAGGTGGGATGCTGCACGCAGCACAATTACAATGGCAAACCCTCCAAAGAAAAATCCGATTGTTGTCCCGATAGCGACTGCGATAGCCACTGAAGGCGAGATTAACATCCCGATGAAGATTGCCACATGGCTCGCCAAAGTATAGGAAGCTGGGCCCAATACTATTTTAACCGGTGAAAACATAGGAATAATCAATCCGATCGCGATCAACAGCCCAGAAATAATCATTTTTTGTACATTTTTTTGCATATTCATATGCTTTAGCGCTTTAATGCCATCACCTTTGGTGATTGGGGACGCGCATCCTCCTTAAAGTCATTCATTGTGTGTGATGCTTCGAACTCCTGTGTGCTATCCCGCGCCCGATAGAGCAATATCTGCTTAAGGCAATGCTATCGGCGCGTTTGCGATTTTTCCTGCTTGTTGTGTGCGCCTAAGGGAATATGGCCAACAAGCAGCTGTGTTTACTGTATCGCAGCGTGTAAAAAGCAGGCAACAGTGTGGACTCAGTTTGAAAGAAAAAACAATGATCTCCACCGGCTTGCATGTGTCAAGACACATGTGAATGATACATTGGATTGGCTCTTTTGTCAAGGTTCAATTCTGGTAAAGATAGCCACCTTTTTCCATTGCAGTAACTACTTGCCCAAAATGGGCTTTGTCGCGGCATGCGACGGTATGGAGATGGGTTCCCATTGTGAGCTCGGACAACAATTTGATTTCCGCGGAATCAACTCTTCTCGTAAATTCGTCAACATCGCTGCGGGACGCCAAATTAAGGCTGCCGGTTATTTCACCATATATATCATGCTCTATGATGACATCAACAACTACTGCTCCCAAATCAACGATCAAATAAAGCTCAGGCTTTGTCTTTTCCGGTGAATGCCGGCAAGCTATTTTCCCGATATATTTATGGTTTGCCTCAATTTTTCCGGGAAGCATGTAGCCTCTTGCAGTAGCAATGATATCATTTCCCTGGGCGCGCAGCAATGCGACATCGCCAACAATTACTTGTCGGCTTACATTGAGGCTTGCCGCTAGTGAAGAGGCGCTGATCGGCGTGCCGCTGCGGCTGATCATATCCATGATCTGGTTTCTGCGCATAGTAGCCGGTATGTTTTTCATTATATCTTGGCGCTAAAGTTGCCTATTGGGTAGCGAGCGCCATCTCCTTTGGTATATTATGTAAAATGAATAATGAAGTTTGATTTAATTGTCTAGAAATCCCTCGCCTGAAATAAGCGGGGGGAGGAATCGTCAAGTTAGTTGCTTTTTTTATTGTAATTGCAAAGCTGCTGAGCAATCGTCCCCCGATAGATAAAGCCAATCTTTGACTTGGCTATAAAAAATGGTTTTCGGAGCCAACATACATATTAATAAGGCTAGCTTTCTTCATTAGTGCGATATTTATATTCGCATCAAAACTATTGGACCAAGTCTCGTTTCAAATAAACCATGTCGACTAATTGGACACCGCCATCATACATAGGAGTGTCGTAGTTTTCTGTAAAAAAGTTTTTGATCCTATGGGAAATGATAAATCCATGCTTTTGATAGAATTGGATAATCCAAGGGATGTCGCCTGTCCCCACCAGCATTGTCGAATAATCGTTTTTAAAATGGGAAAAGATGTGGTTTAGCAGCTTGCCCGCATAACCTTTGTGTTGCCATTTTTCATAAGTAGCTATATTTTTCAGTTCGCAAACGCCATCGCTCTCATGTGTGACTACACAAACACTCTTCAAATCTCCAGCATCAAATAATGCAAAGAGCTCCCCTCGTTGCAAATACTTGTCTATCATGGATTCTTGCTCGTCAGCCAACAATAGCAAATCCAGAAATGCGTCTTTTTTATGTTTGATAATTTTGATCTCAATCATGTTTTCTCTTCAACACCAACTCGACCTTTTCAAGAATCATCAGGCGGATTCGCTATAAAAGCGAAGAGATCCAGATATACTTACATTTCCTCCTTATTGAAAAGGCTGAGTCTTGAATTGTAATTTCATTCGGTGTAACCTCCGTGCGTTTCCTCGAACTCCGCAGTCCACTCGGCTAGTTTGCGCTGTAGCATAGCCTTGTCCGGCAAATACGCGCTGTATTCGGAAGCGTAGATATTGCTGTCTAGCGGGAGAGTCAACTCGACAATGCTGTCGTTCTTTTCTTGGCAGAGCAGGATGCCGACCGACGGCTTCTCGAAGTCCTTCTTGACGTAGCGGTCAAAGCAGTTCACATACATCTGCATCAACCCCAAGTCCTGATGGTGGAGTTCGCCCGTCTTTAGGTCAATGAGGACATAGCATTGCAAGAGCCTGTTGTAGAACACCAAATCGACATAGAACGACTTTTCGTCAAAGGCGAACCGCTTTTGGCGTGCCTCGAACAGAAAGCCCTTGCCCAGTTCAAGAAGGAACTTCTGCAAGTTTGCGATTATCGCCGATTCCAAATCGGACTCGGAATACATCGGGTTCTGCTCTAAATCAAGGAATTCAAGCACAAGCGGACTTCTCAGCATATCGCGGGGCTTTTCCATCGTCTGCCCCTCTAATGCAAGGCGCATCACCTCGTCCTTATCCTGCGACAACGCAAGCCGTTCGTATAAGCTGCTGTCGATTTGCCGCTTTAATTGCTTGGCTGTCCACTGCCGGCTTGCCCCCTCGATTTCGTAAAAGTGGCGGGCATCTGCGTCCTTAATTTTCATCAGAATCAGGTAATGTGTCCAGCTCAACACGAATTGGGCAGGCAGTGATTGCCCTTTTCCAGATTCGCTAATCTGTGATTGGCGAATTGATGGCGAGTACACTTGATAAAACTGTCTCGCATTTTTCAGGTTTCCGACAGACCAGCCTCTACCGCAACGCTCGGTCAAGAAAACCGACAACTCGCCAAGCAGTTTCTTGCCGTAAGCCGCACGGTTCGCACCTGACTGTTCTTGGCCGGCAATCAGCCGCCCGACTTCATAATAGGTTGCGCACATCGCCACATTCACCGAACGCTCGATATAAGTCCGCGCCTGTTCTATGATTTTCGCGATACCGTCGAAAAATTCTGGTGTGGATTCTGCGCTGCCTTCCAATTCGCTAATTGTTGGTTTGCGAATTTCACTTTTGGGGTTCTTTCTCTTCTCGTCCATTTAAAGCACCTTCCTGATCGAGTTTGGGCTATAGGTGTTGAACGTCTGCTGGAAGCTTGCCGTTGCAGAACCGGAGGTGAAGTTGTTATCGCGGAACACAGCGTAGTGCGGCTTCTTGGGCGATTGCCGTCACCTTTCCGTATCAACTTTGCCGAAACAGGCGATTAGGCAGCCATAGTCCACATGGTAGACATCTCTGTACTGCGTGATTTTCACCAAAAGCAGAATGCCAAGGCCAAGCATGACTTGGAACAGCAAATCCATAAATCCGTCTTGTTATGTTTGATAATTTTGATTTCTATTATATTTTTTTCCCATCCGCTAAAAATGTTCAAATAAAATCAGCGCTTCCTTGAGTCCAAAACGCGATGTCCTATATTTGCCTGGCATCCCAGGCATGCCTACACAGCTAGCTGTAGCAAATTGGACGTAAAAAAGCCTTAATGGCAGCTGCAAAGCGCACCGGTTGGTCTAAATGGACAGAGTGGCCTGCTGCCGGTATTATTTCAGCTTGCAGCTTTGGATTAATGTTCTGCAATTTCCTGACAATGGCGGGCGAAACCACACCGCTGTCACCAACAACGATTAGGCTTGGAACATCAATATTATTGCCCATTAGTGTTTCATAATCCGGGTTCGGCGGCGTAAGCACGTCAAAGGCTGCCATACTTGTTTGAAGCCATGCGCGTGACATCAATTCTATGGTCTCCATAGGCCTGTTTGGGTGCCTTTTGAGAGCATCTGCCACCACTTCACTTAGAGGCATTTTGAGCATCTGGCGGTGCTTGTCAGCCACATCGCTATCACGCACTTCACGCTGGATTCCTAGGCTCAAGAATGTTGGATCTGCAAGCACAACACCTCTGGCGAAGTCCGGTTTGCGGCTTGCCGCCACAGCGGCAGCCATTCCGCCCATTGAGTGGCCCACAAGGATTGGGGCATCAAGGCCAAGAGCTTCGATTAACCCAGCGATATCATTCGCGTGGTCCTCGTAGCGGTATCCAGCGACAGGCACACTCGAACTGCCATGCCCCCTGGCATCCGGCATTATAACGTCATATTCCGATTCAAGCACACGCGCTAAACCAGTCCAGCACGCTCCGCTGGCCATTAAGCCATGCAGCAACACTACCGGAGGTTTGCCGCCGCCTGTTCTTGCATAATGGAGCCTGGCCCCATTTGCTTCACAAGAGCTTGATGCCCAACCATCCATGCGCGTATCCTCCCGAAGCGGCCTAATGTTTTGATTTTCAAAAATGCAATACAGCCCAATTATTGCATGCATCATATTACGGCCGCGCAATATTTAAATAACCAGCGGCTTCTTCGCGGTTGTTTGGCAAGCCAACCATCTTTCTAGCAAGAGAGGCATTGCCGTCTTTCGGCAACCATAACTCATCGTTTTCTAATAAAGCCTCAAGTATCATTGCTTGAGCTTCTGAAAGCCTGCCGGGCAGGGCTGGAGACACGCCTGGCTCAGATTCGCAACCGGGCGGGAGTGGAAAAGCCAGTTTCAAAATACGCCCCACTCAAAATTCATGCCCAAGCCTCCTCCCGCAACCTTGATGATAGCTGTCGCTGCAGGCAGTATCTGCTCTATAGAAACATCACGTTGCAACAAGCTATCCAAAAGAGAAAACCTTATTTTATTTGAAAAATAGTCCGGCTTGTGGTTGAACCAATTGTCAATCTCTAGCGGTTCGGATAATGTTTCCACCAAAATTGATTCTGCGTGGCGCCCTTGTACAAATAGTGCTGCACAAGCGCATATAACCTTATCTATATCTTTCAAAAAATCGGTCAGCTCATCACCCAATTCACCTAAAGCCAGCAAAAAAGCCGCTCTTTCATCACGGTTGGAAATGTTTTTTTCGATATTGAGGAGTTTATCCTTAATCAACAAAAGTGCTGTTTTGGCCTCTGTGCATTCCTTGTTCAAACATCCCCACTTGCCCACGGCAGCCAATGCTGCATTGCGTATATCTATTTGCGGATCCTCAGTGAACGGTAGAATTATTGGCAAAACTTCGCTCACCATGGAACAGATATCAAAATACGCAATTTCCATCAAATCATCAATTATTTCAGAATCAATGTATTCATAGCTTTCTTCGTCTTCACTGTTTATGTTAAGAAGGGCATAAAACTCTTCAAGCTTCTCTTCTGAAGGCATTAGTGCGCTGCATTCATCTTCCCTATAAAACCAGACGCTTTCTGCCGCATAATCCAAAAAACTAATTAAACTCCCCAAAACTGTCCTGTCATTTTTCTCGCTATATTTCATCCTAAGCACTGGCTCATATAGCTTAGGCAAAATTAATTTTATAACTACCGGCGTAACGGTATAAACAGTGCTTTGATGAATAACAGCGCTGAATAAATGGTTAATTGCACTGGAACATAGCGCTGCGTCCCCGCTGGTCAAATTTTCAATATGCTCTGGCGTGTCAACAGCAACGCCATAAGCATGGAATAAATGATTCCAAGTTGTCATAGTTTCCCCCTTGCAACTGTTGTCGCATATAGCATAAATACTGCAAACCACCAGGCCTGATGTTTAAATACATAAAAAATCCTGCCTCGGCTATGTTGCCGTACCCATTGATTATATCATGCCTTGTAGAAGTGGAGTAATCCGCTATATATGAAAAGCCCCTTTGCCAAAAGCCCGCGATATCTCGGGGGGCGTCAAGCCACAACAATAGCGGCATGCCGGGCTTTTGCCTGGTTCCACCGTTTGAAGCAGATAAAAGCATATCCATTATTGTATGTGTCGCCATACCGAAGTTCCTTGGATTTGCCTTAATTTTTGATAGTAGAGTCTTTGTTGTGAAAATTGGCAATGCAATTTTCACAACGATTCAATGCCTTCAATATGCCACTCTCTATTTCTAATTATTAAAACCGGCTTTCATAAAGTGTGGATCAGGTTTTCCATCCTATCGCCTTGCCGTCAAGGAAAAGAGGCAGAACCTACAATTATTTTTTTGGGCATTAACGAAAACACCCATGGCCCGCTATTAAGAGCGTTAAAAGCAAACGCTCTGCTGGAGGACTTCTCCTGTGAGCTCTTTTTGTGTTCCGTAGTAGTGGCAGATAGGCATTGGCATTGCCCTTTTGATTGTTGTAGTGTTGACGATTGTACATTTTAGGTAATTTTAATACAGCATGGCGTGCCAGGATTCCAATGGAATGCTATCTTGAAAACGGCTGGCAGGCATGTGCTTTTTCCTCGCTTTGGCAGATATTGCTAATTAAATTGACAAAATTCTGCCCGAAGGACAAACTGGGCAAACTGTTTTGCTGGAGCAAACAAATCTGGGCTTATGAAATGCTTTGCGAAGAATCGGCTATAGGCAAGCGTGAATCTATGTATCCTTCAAACAACAGGTTGCAAATAAACGAAATTTCCGCTTTTGCATTATATCAATTTCTCCCCAATAGTTGTTCAATTCGCTATGAAACTTCATCCATTGAAGTTTCATTTTTCAATAAATCCTGTATTTTTTTGCTTTGATTCTGTATTTGTTTATCTTCACAGACTTCTTTTACAGTTTTATACAGTTGTCTACCGCTGCTTGGGAATGAGCGTACTCTTTTCCCTATGTTAAGCTCTAATATCTGCTTGGCATTAGATACTTGGTCGTTAACGAAAGGCATTGCTACCATGGGCGCCCCACAATTCATCGCTACATTTACGCTATTCATTCCACAGTGTGTTAGAAAAACATCAACATGCTTCAATACTTCAATGAATAGGCGTATATTATTTGGAATCGCCCCCAGCGTTTCCTGGCGGATTCTGCCTGTGTTTAACTGACATGTCTTTCCTGCCAAAAGCACGGATGCGCTCCATGCAAAATCCTTTATTGCTGATAAGGCTGCCCAGTGAAATATAAACAATTAGGCGTTTTCATTTTGTCATATGGAATATTTTGTGATAGAGAAATATTTTCATCGATATGAATGGGGAGTATATAATCATCACCGAAAGCATTTCTGTCTTTTTGAAATATCTGAGCAACATATTCGATTTTTATCGACGGTTTGTCATAAACAATAGCTTTGGCAATAGATTTATTTTTATGCCCCATAAACTCTGTATTTCTCTTTACCATCACTTGGAAATCAATCAAAAGAGTCATTGACCTTGTGGATATCGAAAAACTTGACGAGTTTATCAACACACAGGCGGCAGAAGGCTGGGAATTGGTTACTCATTCTGTGATTGCTGATAACGTTAGCGGACTCATGAATACAATCATTACGTTTAGAAGGCAGAAGTAAGATTTTTTATTCAGCGACGCGAAACCGCCCGATTGCACTTTAGTTTTGGACGGTTTTGTGATGGATTGCATAGCTGCGTTCGCTATTTCCTTTGTTTCCGGAATTACCATTTTTCTGTCTCCTTGTAGATCACATTCTTAATTCTTGCAATATTTCCATCATATATTTTTCGATTTTTCTTTTCTGAGCCCACAACAATTCTTTTTTGCAGATTCATAGGTTTGCCGTTATATATATAAATGCAGTCGCCTGTCAACAACGCTTCGTCTATATTGTGAGTGACAAAAAGCACTGTCCTTTTATCTTTTTCGTAAAGGCTGATAAAGGTTTTAATCAAACTATCTCTTAGCGTGATGTCCAGAGCCTTGAATGGCTCGTCCATTAACAGAATATCGGACGGGTATGCGAAAGCCCTAATTAGGGCAAGCC
This sequence comes from Eubacteriaceae bacterium, assembly GCA_009782875.1. GTDB lineage: Bacteria > Bacillota > Clostridia > Eubacteriales > Anaerofustaceae > WRIE01. The sequence continues at coordinate 64,323 of WRIE01000001.1, forward strand.
GTTGGCGCATACCTCCGCTCATTTCATGCGGATACAAGTCAGCAACTTTTTCTAAATTGGAAAGCTCAAGAAAGTTGTCAATTACTTTTCTCAACTCCATTTTATCTTTGTAAACGCTTTTTAAAACCAATTCAAGATTTTTTCTTGCTGTTTTTTGCGGCACAAGGGTTTCTTCTTGAAAGACATACGAAACACTTTGGGGCTTGGTTATTTGTCCGCTATCTTCTTTGAGTATGCCGCTCAGCAGGTTGAGCATTGTCGTTTTGCCGCACCCTGAAGGCCCTAAAATGCAACTGATTTTGTTTTCTTCAAAACTCTCGCAGAAGTTCTCAAACACAACAAAGTCATTGAACCGCAAATTTACACTACTAAAGGTTATCACTTAACCCCTGCGCCTTTCGGTTTTCCATACCCTGCGAGCATCTTGGCCACAAGCCCTTTGATTATTTTCAAATCGGGATATTTATAAGGCATACAAAGCCTTTTAACTAATTGTAGGATACACTCGCAAACAAGGCTTAATATTACAGCTATCGCCAACCACGCAAACGAAACTCCAAAATTAAAGCCTTGCCTTGCCGATAAGATAAGGTAGCCTATCGACATGGACGGCAAGCCCATTACTTCGGCAGATATTACGACCTTGATGTTAAGCCCGAAGCCCGCTATGATTGATGAAAACACAAACGGCAGCATTGCAGGGATATAAATTCCCGTGACTTGGCGCCATTTTGGTATTTTAAAAACTTTTGCCATAGTTATCAGTTTTTTGTCTGTTTCAGAAATAGCCGCCAGCATATTTTCATAGCAAAGCGGAAAAACCACCAAAAACGCGACTGCGGTCGGCAGCATGGCGCTCCTTACAGCAAGGAGCAGAATCAACACCAATGCCATAGTTGGCATTGAGCGGCATAGCGCAATGAAAGGGTTAAGCATAGTGCCGATAAACCTATTGAAGTGGGCTAGAGTAGCCAAAATGCTTGCACATGCAAAGGAAACAAAAAAACTGGCAAATGACCGTTCAAACGTGCTACGGATGGCTTTAAAAAGCTATCTTTTTGCATCTCATCCCCGATTAAACGCAGTGTGTCGACTGGCGTTGGAACAATGCCTGTTTGTTTATACCTTGTTTCGGCAAGCGCCCACCATAACGTGATTATTATCGAAAAGGACAGCAATAGAAAAAATAACTCCTTGGTTTTATTCTTTAGCATAATAAAAACTGCCAGAAGGCATTTTGCCGCCTATTAAATTAGCGTTTTCCTCAAAAAAGGCTTGAAGGTACGAATTTACCGCCTGCTTAGCATCAGCGGCATTTGTAAAGTCCATAGGCAATCTGCCCGCGCTAAACGCGTTGCCGACCACCGCTCCGTTAGGAATAGCAACAGAGCCAAGGCTTACAGCCAAATCACCCGCTTTTACAGGGTTATCATTTGCATAGGTTGATGATTGTCCAGCAATAGCAATAAACTCGTCCACAAAATCAGCATTGCCAGATAAAAGCCTTTCGTGGAATATCAAAGCGGCTTGTGGATAAATCTCGCCGTTGTTGTTTCTTGCCCATGCTGTTTGCAAGTTTATTCTCGCTGTAAATCCCGGCCTGCCAGCATTATTGGCAAAACCAGTTATAGCTGTTGCCACAGGTTCAGCCAATATCCCGAAATTAACAGATTTGCCGCCTATCTCCATGCCTGTAGCGATGGCGTCTCTAACATCGCTTGCTGCAGTCAAGTATATAATACTAACTTTGTCTGGGTCGGGTGTGAAGTTCGCGCTGTCCGGCTCGGCAAAATCAATATTGTTTTGCCTTAATATGCTTCTTAATGTTATACCTGGCGTTCCGCTTCTGCCAAAAGCTACGATTGTCTCTCCTTTCAAATCTTCAAGCATTGTAACATCTTGGTCGGAAACAATGTGCATAATGCCCCATATGGTCACGGCGGCAAGCCGGTACCCGCTCCCGTTGTTATTCATCATTGCAGCAATATTTATCGGGGCGATTGCAAAATCAGGCTCTTGGTTAAGCATAGCGGCAACGAGAGCGTCAGAATCGTTTGTCATGGTAAACGAAATATCATATCCATCTATCCCCGCAAATTCTTCCGACATCATGTACGTCATGCTGAGTAGCGGCGCGCCGTCTACCAACATAACATTTATTTTTTCTTTGCTCTTGCTTTTGCAAGCGGCAAGCGTTCCAGATACAAATATGCAGCATAGCAGCGCTGATGCAACGATTCTTTTCAAAAATAGCTACCTCCAACCTCTTGATCATTTCCTTTAATTTATACAATAGGCACAAATAATATTCTGTTGCCAAAGCAACAAATTCAAATGTGTTGTTGTGTACAAAATTGTGGGAAATGCCACAAGGCAGTTATGACCATGCAAACCTAAATTTTTCCGCTTGGAAAATACAAGCCTCTCTGCGGAATGCCGCCGCCGAGGAGATTTTTAGATAGACAAACCAAAACAGATAAGGAGTATTTTTTAGTGGCAAATTCAAAAGAAACGTTGAAGCTTATCTGCACGGGCGAGGTTGGCGCTACGGAGGTAAAATAGCTTGTATCCCACTTTTTTTGTTTGCCATTTATAAACAATTTTATCAATAGTCGATTTTCAAATGTAAATGTTACAAAAAAGTTTCAATGATACTATAAAATATTGACGAATTGCAAAATGCATGATATCATATCGAAAATGCTAATATCATGCAATAACAACATATCTATAGATGCTAGTAATGAATAATGAGAAATATCTCGCATTATTTCAATATAGATATAACATTAATCAAAATACTGCTTATTCAAGGTGATCCATGAGAAAATCAAGGCTCGCAATAGCATTTACCGGAATTGTTTCGATAATATTTTTCTATTGTGCAAACCGGATCTGCTCGTTAACGCTTTCATTCCAAGACTGGAGAATACAAGATCTATTGTACTCTATAACTAATTTCCATAATGAGCCCTTCCACTTGTCGAATGCGTTGTATCCTATGGCTTTTGGGCTCTCGTCAGCGGCAGGATGCTGGCTCGTTCCCTTGTATAACCTTTACACCACAAAGACGAACTTCGAAGGCAAGGAATACGGCTCTGCAAAGTGGGGGACAGCCAGAGACATCAAAGCATTTATGGATCCTGATCCTTTCAAGAATATTATCCTCACTTCAACAGAAAGCAAGTCGATAACAGAAAACCGCCCCCGCAACAATATTGACGATTTCAACCGCAACAACAATGTCCTTTGTGTTGGGGGAAGCGGAACCGGAAAGAGCCGCTTTGTCATAAAACCGCAATTAATGCAAATGTACGGCTCTTACGTAGTTACAGACCCTAAAGGAGCGATATTCAAAGACTGCGCAAAGATGCTCCAAGACAACGGGTATGAAATCAAAGTCTTCGACTTGGTCGACCGGGAAAACTCTTCGAAATACAACCCCCTTGCTTACATAAACAGCTCAGATGACATATTGAAGCTTATCAACAACTTGATAAAAAACACAAACTCGAAAGATTCCAAAACAGAAGGGGATTTTTGGGAGAAGGCAGAGACGGCTTTGCTCGAGGCTCTTATCAGCTATGTAACCACTCAAAACCCAAAAGAGCTGCACACTTTTGACATGGTCATGTCTATGCTGCGCAAAGCCAGCGTGGCAGACGAGCCAAGCATGCTGGACAGGATATTCGAGGATCTAGCCAAAAGGCAGCCCAACCATTTTGCGGTTAACCAATATGCCATTTACAAGCACGCGGCAGGAGAGACAGCCAAAAGCATCCTCATATCTGTGGGTGTGCGCCTCTCCGCTTTCAATATCGAAAGCGTAAGGGAGCTCACAAGTGCAGACGAGATCCGACTGGAAAGCATCGGAGACAAAAAAACAGCTTTATTTATCATTCTATCTGACACTGACCAATCCTTTAACTTCCTGGCTGCTATGCTTTACCAGCAGTTGTTTGACACCTTGATCTACAGGGCAGACAGAACTTACAAAGGCAGGCTTCCAGTGCCTGTGATGTGCCTGCTGGACGAGTTTTCGAATATCGGCCAAATACCCAACTTCCATATACTCATCGCCACCATAAGATCCAGGGGCCTGGGTGCGCTATTGTGCCTCCAAGGGCTCTCCCAGCTCAAGTCTTTATACAAAGACGACTGGGAAACCATAGCAGGCAACTGCGACTCCTTTCTATATCTGGGAGGCATGGAGGAGAGCACGCTGAAATACGTCAGCGAGATCTGCGGGAAAGTCACTATCTCTAACACGACATACAACATGACTAAAGGCCAAAACAGCTCCTTTACACAAAACGAGCAGCGTTTGGGCAGGGATTTGGTCACATTCGACGAAGTGGCGACAATGAAGGGCAGGCAATGCATCCTGAAAATAAGCCGTTGCAACCCGTTTTTTTCGATGAAATACCAAATAGAGAAGCACCAGAACTACAAACTGCTAGCCGACTTTGACAGCAAAAACCAATTCAGCTACAAAGACATAAAAAAGTGAGAAAAAAACATGCAATTAATAAAGTGCATGGGTGTTTTCAAGTGTATCAAATCTATAAGACAAAAAAAAGCAATTGAAAAAAGAAGGAGAACTCAAATGGAGCTATTAACGGAAGTTTTAAATCTTGTAAAGAATTTTGTTATCACTGGCGGTTCCCTCTGGCTGCTTTGGGGAGTGATCATTCTAGCGACAGGCATCAAAGACAAGAGCGGCCCCCAGCTGCAGTCAGGCATCTGGCAAATTGTAGGAGGCGGAATCATCTTGGCTGCCGCATCCCTCTTCGACAAGGTCATTAGCGGAATATGAAAGAAGGGCTGGTTCTCCTGGCTGAGCTTATCAACCTGAACATTGCCAGGTTCGGCGTTTCCGAAACACTCCAAGTGCCATTTGAGGAAGGCTTGCCGGGGGTATACGCTTATGTCCACGATGTCTTGCAAATAGTCACAATGCCTGTAGCTTATGTGCTGTTAGCCCTGTTCTTCCTGCTGGAGCTGAACAGGGTCGCGATAAGAATCGAAGCAGCGGGAGCTAGCCAAATGGGAGCCGAGGCTGCGATCAAAACCCTCTTCAAAACAGCGTTTTACAAGATGTTCCTGGAGTCAGTGCCTATCGTTCTCAAAGGGGTTTATGCATTGAGCGCACATGTGACCACAGGAATCAGCGGTGTCTTGGCAAAGCACTCTTCACACGAGTTCGCGCCTGTGGATGCTATTGAGGAATCTGTGCTCGAGGTTGCGTTCGGATATCAATTTTGGGCTTTGGCAGTGATCTTCTTAATGATGATGTTTTGCCTTTTGGCTTCCTATTTTGCGTTGTTCGCCTCAAAAGCGATAGTGACATTTCGCTGGATAGAGATTTACATATTCTATGCGATCGCTCCAATCCCTTTGGCAGGGATGATTGAGCCTGAGTTCGCCCAGACAAGCAAAGCATTTCTCAAGACATTTGCCTCAAAGTGTTTCCAGGGAGCGGTATTGTTCTTAGTGGTCTCAATCTTCCCCGCGATCTTTAGGGCAGTGCTGGCAGAGAGTTTTCTAGACAACTCTGTTACAACCGGGGTTGTCACCATAGCAGTGTATTCAGTCGTATTGTGCTATTGCGTTTTTTCATCTAACAAGTGGTCTAGGGCAATCTTTGGAATATGAGGTGCAGTTAAATGCTTGAAGTAAAGATACCCAAAGAAATAATGGATTACCAAGAAAAATTCCTATTGGGCTTGTCCATAAGAAAAATTATCAGTTTAGCCTGCGCAATATCCCTTTCAATTTTCATATGCCAAATATTGTCAATAACGTTTGGGCTGTCCCTCAATTCAGCTAGTTATGTGGCGTTTGCCATATCCCTGCCTGTCATGGCAGTGGGGTTTATCAAGATTGACGGCTACAATTTCGAAAAGTATGCAAGCCTTTTCCTCAGGCACTATTTTGCTAACCCGCTAAGGATGTTTAGGCCTGTAGACCCTATTCTTTCACTAAGGAACCAAAAGAACAAGAGAGGTAGCGACGTTGAGAATACAATCACGAGAAGGCAAGAGAAGAAGATCAAGAAGCTTGTCGAAAATGAATGGCACCCGTGAGCTGGAGAAGGAGTTGGCAGAGGAGCTTAAATCAGAAATACCTGTGCCAAAACCAAAAAAGCCCGGTCCGTTAAGCTTGATAAAACGCTCTGCAAAAAAGATGCAGGTCGGGATTGCCAGGCAGAAATTCCGCTCGGTTCAAGACTCTATATACTACGAAAAAATATTTGAGTCAGGTGTGTGCTACATTGGCAACGGCAGTTGGTCAAAAACAATTGAAATAGAGGATATCAGCTATTCCCAAGCCACCTATGAGGCAAAGGTCAGCATATACTCGAAATACTCGGAATTCCTGAATACCCTTAATACAGGGGCAAAGATCCAAATCTCCATTATCAATACGAAAAGAGTGAAAGACCCTTTGGCGGCGCGGTATCTTAAAAACACCCGGGACGGCTTAGATGAGTACCGCAAAGAGATCAATGATTTGCTCCACGACAAGCTGATGAATGGGAACAACAGCATTGCCCGCAGAAAGTACCTTACTTTTTCGGTCAATGCAACAGACACTAAATCGGCTGCAGGCGCATTGAACCGGCAAGAAGCCGCTATTGTGGCGCAATTGAAGGGCATGGGCTGCAACTCCAGGCCATTGGAAGGCATTGAGAGAGTCAGCTTGCTGTACAACCAGCTAAACCCTGGCGAGCCCTTTGAACTGGATTTCCAAGAGCTGGTTGATTCGTTTTTGACCACAAAGGATATCGTTTCGCCGGATTCCATGAGTTTCAAGGACTCGATTTATTCTTATACCCTTGGATCGAACAAATTCGCTTGTGTGCTTTGCTTGTCGCGCCTGCCCGCCCAAATGGGTGACAAGCTGCTCACCGAGTTGTCAGACATGCCAATAAATATGTCGATTTCAATGCATATTTCCGCACTGGACCACCACGAGGCGTTGGAGATTGTAAAGAAGAAAATCGCTTTTATGGATGCCCAAACAATTGAGGAGCAAAGGAAAGCGATGAAAGCTGGATATGACTCAAGCATGATCCCGCATGAGTTGGAATACAGCCGTGCCGAGGCAAAAAACTTGCTTGAGTCAATGGAGCAATACAACCAAAGGCTATTTTTCTCATGCATCTTGGTCTCCCTTGTGGAGGACAACAAAGATGAGCTCGATTCAAGTATCAAAGCAGTCCAAGATATCGCTCGCAAAAACGGTTGCGAGCTGCGCAAAGTCAATTACGAGCAAGAAGCGGCTATGAACAGCTGCCTTCCACTAGGCGAGTTATACCTGGACAGGCAACGCACACTACCCACTTCGTCAGCAGCGATCTTCATGCCTTTCTCAGCAAAAGAGGCATTTGACGTTGAAGGCAACTATGTGGGCGTGAACGCCCATACACGCAACCTTGTGATGCTTGACAAAAAGAAGCTGAAGAGCAAAAATACGATCGTGCTTGGCATCCCCGGCAGCGGCAAAAGCTTTTCTGTGAAGAAAGACATTATCATGAATTTCTTCCACGATGAGGACAGTGAAATAGTGATCCTCGACCCTGAGCGCGAATACAGCGTGCTAGTCAACATGCTTGGCGGCGAAGTTGTGCAAATTGGCGGCTCGTCAAAGACCCATATCAACCCTCTTGACATTACAGAGCATTATGATGACGAAGCAGAGCCCATTGAGCTTAAAATCAACTTTATATTTTCGTTCTTTGAGGCTATCTGCGGAAAAGTAGGTTTGACACCCACCCAGCGCACGATTATCGACAGGGTCAGCCGCAGGGTATATTCCGGCTACCTGTTTGCTGGCGAGGCAATGCCGACGTTAAACGATTTTTATGACCGACTGCTAATGCAATCGGAGGCAGATGCTAAAGCATTGGCATTGAGCCTCGAGATGTATCTAAAAGGCACTATGTCGAATTTCGCACACCAAACCGATGTTGACACATCAAACAGGATAGTTTGTTTTGACATAAAAGATATGGGGGCTTCACTGAAGACTGTAGGCATGCTTATAGTCCTGGACCAAATCTGGAACAGGATTGCTAAAAACCGCGCTTTAGGCAAAAAAACATGGGTCTATGTGGATGAAGCCCAGTTGTTGTTTAGCCATCCGGAATCGGCCGAATATTTTTCGGCGCTAAATTCCAGGGGGCGCAAATGGGGCACTGGAGTTACTACGATAACCCAAAATGCCCAAAACTTGCTTCTCAATGAAAATGCCAGAACTATTTTTTCCAATGCCGGGTCAATACTGCTGTTTAGCCAAGCGCATACAGATTTGTCAGATTTGGCGAATGTCTTGTCCCTTGACAAAAGCCAGCTCGAATTTGTATCTGACTCCAAGCCTGGGCAAGGGCTCTTAATTGTCGGCAACAGTTTGATACCTTTCTACGATGATTTCCCGAAAGAGACGGTGCTCTACTCTGCTATGACATCTAAACCAGAAGAAGTGAGGCAGTTTTCCAACCAATGGAACATCTAGTTGGCAAGTACGCACATTTTTTAATTAAGAGGGATAAAGAGTTTATCAAAAAAGCGTTTCTTGATAGACCTCTTTCCTCAAGGGCAGAAACCTTTTTAAAGAAAAGCGTTCGAATAAAAGATGCCAGCCAGGATGACGACATGGATGAACGCATAGCCAGGGACATGGCAAACAGGCTCTCTGGCACAGCAATTTCCTCTGCCAAAACTGTGTTTGTAGCCGCAAGCGGCGCCAAGAAGTTTTCACAGTCGATAATTGCTATCAAAGAGAAAAGGCAAACAGGGGCAATAAACAATATGCAAGCTGCTGGCATGGTAGCAAAGGAAGCTGGCTCTGCTGTGAAACAATCAGCCGGCTATGTCGCAAGGGAGGCTAAGGAGGCTGGCTGGGGAACCGTATCGAGGTTTAGAGGATCTGGCGATGTGGGTGTAGAAGCATTTAGGGCTCCAATCAATTTAGCCTTCAAGTCGAAAGCCCACATCCAGAGCATGCGCCAAGCCATAAAGGCCATAAAAATGTTGCCATTGCTAATTGCGCATTTGCCATTGCTGATGCCTCTTTTATTGACAATATGCATTTTTGCGGGGTTTGTCTTCCCATTCTTTTTCACCCCTGGAATGCTCAAGATGCAAGAAGTTGAGCTTAACACATTATATCTTCGGGCAACAGAGCTTGATTGCGACCTTTCATTGGATGCCGCAAAGTATTTGAGGACCATAGAAGAAGCAAGCGGAAAAGCGGCTGGTTTTACAGTTAATGGGTCAGAGCAGGATCCAAGCATTTGGCGCCACGAATCAAACATTGATGCCTTAATTTTGTATATTGACACAAAAGGGGCTAATCTTTCGTTGGAAGAAAAACTCGAAATGCTCAAGGATATCCATGGAGCTTTGGCCCGGGTTTCAGTCACCCCAAATCTGGAGGTTGAGGCTGTCCTAACCCAGCTGTTTCCTTACTTGTCTAAAAACGACCCGGATCTCTATGAAGAAATGACAGGTCGCATTGATGCAATGGAGGATTATGGCATGTATGAAGCTTTCACTGAGCTTGAAAACCCTTTCGGCAATGAAGTCAAAGCCCGGATCACCAAACGCATGGGATGGTCCCTTCCAGAAGGGGCGGGCAGCCCAAGTGTTGAAAAAACAATGTCAATTGCATACTTGGAGAGCAGCCAGGATATTTATGCCCCCCTCTCCGGGATGATTTCCCAAAACCAAGGCGCAATCCAGATCGCGGGGAATGCAGGGGCAGTGTCTCTAGGCAACGTGGATTTGATAGGGGGCAAAGCAGGCGATGAAGTGTTGGCAGGGCAGTTGATTGGCAGGCTGCAGAGCGGCCAAGCACTGGAGGTGGCTTACCGTAAAACTGGAGAAGACTACAATCCTGCATTTTACATGAAAGGCGTCTCCCAAGCAATTTTTGGCGGCACAGGTTTGTCTGCTGCAGCCATTGTCGATATTGCCTTGGGCGAGCTTGGGAATTCGGGCGAGAAATATTGGACTTGGTACAACCCTTCTGACGCCTTGACACACTCAGAGTGGTGTGCCAAGTTCGTGAGCTGGTGCGCCAATGAAGCAGGCATTTTGGGAACCGATATACCGAAATTTGCCAGTTGTGCTGTGGGCATCGACTATTTTAAAGGAAAAGGTCAGTATATGCCATCAGGGTCGGGATATATCCCCTCGTCGGGGGATTTAATTTTCTTTGACTGGGAACCCAATGGCAGAGCTAACCATGTAGGCATAGTCGAGCGGGTTGATGGCAATCTGGTCTACACAGTGGAAGGTAATTCCGGCAACAGAGTACGGCAGTTGACATATTCCATCAGCAGCGGGCAGATTTTCGGATACGCCGCAATAAATTAGTGTTGGTATGGGCTAAAAGGAGATGCCAACTGCTGCGCCTAGGCTGAGACGCAATTGATGCCAGCAAAGGGTCTCAGGTTTGCAGGCCCTTACCATAGCTTGTTCCTTCACAATTAGCAAGTGTGCGATGATACTGGAATAGGTCCTAAGCACATCCGTTATTGCTTTTGCCGAAAAGCCTACTTTAGGTTGTCTATGGCAATCTTGCATCTCCTGCTTGCATATGCGATCCCAACAGCAATAACAGTGCTGAAACTCATGGCGTTCTTGGCATATTTTCTCTGGGCTATCTGCCCAATGGCTTCATAGGCCTTTGCAGCAAGGCTTTCATCGCTATCAGTGCGCGAGAATTTTTCTTCTATAACAATCGCCGCATTAATGCCTTCGTGTGTGCACAGCGTATCTAAATAACCGTCGCCAGACTCTACCTCGCTTTTAACGTCCCAACTGCTGCAGGCGAGAAGGACAGTTGTTATAAGGTGGTAGTGCCTCTCCTGTGTTACTTTAAAACTGCCATGTACGACAACGCCATCTCTTACGCTAAAAACCTTCTCGAACAGATCGTCAAGTACTGCCTCCGCCTCTTCTGCTTTGCCAGCAAGCAAAGCCGTATACAGCTCATCTGCTTTTCCTTTGCCAATTGGCATAGCTGACATTGCCCACAAAAGCGTGTCTTTTCTCAGAGCGTCCCTGATCTCCAGGTTGGGAGCCCTCAGCTCATACATATCATTGCCTGTCTTCCTCACCCATGTAAGGTATCCTGCCATGAACATCATATCCCACATAGCTTCACTGCCTGGGATATCTATCAAGTCCCTATATGTCGCCCCAAAAGACACTCTCTTTACAACAGTGCCACCGTTTGCAAGATCATCAATCGAGGATAGCGCTTCTAAGCCATCTTGCTTCAGCAGAAACCGCAACAAGTAATTTGAAGCTGTGTTTGCCCAATACTTTTCTAGCTCTGCGACTCCATCATCCAGCATATCATTGCATGCTCTGACAACAGACCAGGGGTTGTATATTTCTAAGTTGCCCATCCTGTAGCCATCATAGAATTCTTTCATATCTGGCATGCGCCCCTCTAAGCCATAATAGCGAAGAATGGACAGCACCTCATCGCCAGAAAAGCCAAAATGGGCACTAAACTTAGTATTGAGGGCAGTATATACCGCAATGTTGTTAAGATCTGAAAATATGCTGTCTTTTGACAGCCGCAGTATCCCAGTCATCACAGCAAACTCGACGCTAGGGTTGCCCTTTAGCGCCTGACCGAACAAGCTCCTCAAAAAGCGAGCCATATCATTATAGTATTCCATTTCATATGAGTGGCTGGCTAAGGCGTCGTACTCGTCTATTAGCACTACAGCCTTTATGCCGTATCGGCGCTGCAGCGCCATCGACATAAGCTGGATGCTCCTGGCAACGTCAGTTTTATTTGCCTGCATTACAGACATTCTGTCAAACACTGCATTATCGCTAACATCAAGTTCGCTGCAGCCATTGCCTATTTCAAGCCTTTTGGCTTCGTTGCTTATTCGAATGGACAGCATTACCAGTGCTTCGTCAAAATCGTCCGCATTCATATCCTTAAATGATAAAAATATTACAGGGCGCTTTCCTTGGTGCTCTTCGCACAAATCAATGCGCTTTGAGATAGCAAGCCCATCAAAGAGGCTCTTAGGAGAGCCTATCTCCAAAAAAGCCTTGAGCATACTCATATTTAGGCTCTTTCCAAACCGCCTTGGCCTTAAGATAAGCTTTGATTCGCTCAAATTGTCCAATGCCTCAGCAATAAACATCGTCTTGTCAACATAGTAATAGCCGCCATCAATGACAGTTTGGAAGTCGTCTGTGCTAATCGGCAATTTCTTTTTCATAACAATACCTCCAGCTTATTGGTTCCTCGAGGAAAAAAGATAAATGCAGAGCCCGTATTGGCGGTTTCTTCTACATTTCGCCTTCATTAAGGTATAAGTCCAAAGCAGTTCGAACAATTGAAGATAGGTCTTTGTCTTTAGGATCTTCAGAGAGGGCTATCTTTAGCTTGATAGCTTTATTCTGCTGTTCAGTTATATAGACAGTCTTTCGCACTAGGGCAGCCTTTGTTGATTTTGCTTGCCCAGCGGCAATCACTAGCTCTTTTGAATCTGCAGGGCTTTGCGCCTCGCTTGCTACAGAAGGCGGAAATATTCTTTTTAATGATTCGTCTGGAGTCTCACTGTAATTTGCCATTTATTCCTCCATAGTGAGCTATTCGCTTAAAAAAGCAACATAGTCGCAGGTTGCAGAGATTTTATTTTTCGCCTCGTTTCATTTTGGTACTGTTTTAGTTTAGCATAAAACAATTTAGTTAGTAGAATAATTAGCGTTAAAACACTATAACGCTATAGTTTTTTACCATCCCTAATCGCAATCCCAACCAGCTGGCCTTTCAGCAGTGCATGCAACTTCATTGCTTCCAGCCACAAATAGACAAATATTACGATGTCAATTTGAATTTTGTCTTGCTTGTGCCAATGCAGGAAACATTCACCACCTGTAGTATTGCTACATGCTTGCGGAGTAACAGCATTATTATTCCATGAGCAGTTAGAAAGATGGCCAGCAACAGCTACTTTATAGCAATTGCGATTACAGGCAAATGCAGTCACTTGTGTGTACTACTACCATCGCATTGTTCACCAATTGGTCCTTATACCTGAAGATTGACGAGACTGCGATCACCGAGATTGGAAACATCAGCATCTCACCTAAATTTCGTTGCTGTACAATAAGTTTTCTTATTTCAATAGAAATCGGTTTCATTATTATTACCTTTTCAATTTACACATATGATATGTTATACAATAATATTGTTTGAGAAGAAATGAAAATGGTTGGGAAACTAATGGCTTCCTGCAATCTAGATATCCACATTTTGGTCTAGATATTCATATGGAATATTTTGAGATTATTAACCAGTCTGATGATTGCTACAAATTCAGCTATTTTTTTACCCTCTTTTTGGAGAAGCAATTATCGATAAGGAGTTTGCAGAATTTTCCAGCTTACTGAGATCGTTATAGCCAGATTGCTACAGGAAAGATATTTGCCTCTATTGCTAGCTAGTTGCCATCTCATTGGTATATAACTCCAATCTAATCGTTTTGCGCTTTTTGTATGGTAGAATATCCAAAACAAGTTTTTCATTTTGCATATAGGAGATCCAGCAAGAATGCCAACACTAAACTACCTTTTTGCTATCGATATCGGCGACTCCAACGCCCATGTATCATATGTAGATGAGTCAGGCCGGGCTAATATGGTCAGCAACTACGAAGGTTTTTCGTCGACTCCCTCTGTTATTAATTTTGAGGAGAGCGGCCGGATTATTGTCGGGCAAATCGCCAAGGAAATGATTAGCATCGACCCTTCAAACACAGCTTTCTCTATGAAGCGCGATATCGCAAGCGGCAAACCGATCGAAGGCACACAAGGCAAGCCCGCTGAAGAAGCTTATTCCTATATTTTCAAGAAGCTGGCAGGGGATGTTGAAAAGGGGCTTGGCCTTGGCCTTAGAGGCGCAGTCCTGACTTGCCCGGCTTACTTCTCTATGATTGAGCGCAATGCCTTGAAGAATGCTGCATATATCGCAGGGATTACAGTAGAGAATATCATTGTCGATCCCATAGCCATAGCCTTTGCATTTGCAATGTCAGTGGGCGAGCTGCCAAGCAGGGTGCTGATAGTGGATATCGGCTCTGCAAAAACTGAAGCTAGCATTGTGGCCTTTGAAGGTGACAAGGCGAGGATTGTGGCATCAAAAGCCCTCCAAAACCTCGCAGGCAATGAATATGACCTAGCAGCTGCCAGCTATCTTGCAGAAATATTCCAAAAGCAGACGAACCGCACCAGCGATCTCGACGAGTTTGAGAGCATACAGCTGGCATTGGCGGCGGAAAAAGCAAAGATTGCATTGTCAGTGCGTACAGAAGTGCCTGTGCTTATAAACTTAGATGGCTCAACAACGAGGATGGAACTGTCAAGAAGGGCATTTGAGGGAATTACCAGCCATTTGACATCCGAGATAGCATTGCTTGCCCAAGAAGCATGCAGGATGGACGATGATGGCCCGGCTATCACAACCATGCTCTTGACCGGCAGCCATGCCCGTATGCCTGCAATCGCAAGGAGCATGTCCTCAGCATTCCCGAACATGGCAATCAGGATCTTTGATCCGGACGAGTCTGCCGCAAAAGGCGCGGCGTTTTACGCATCTACTTTTGCCAAGGAGCTTGATGGAAATTATGCCAAAACTGAGATAGCATCCCCAAGAGGCAGCAGGTTTACTTATGATATCAAAGCATTGAAAGGTTACTGCCTGAAAGTAATTTCAAGCAGCCGCAACAATGGCAACCAGTTTAAATACAAAAGCTTGATTGGCATGGGAGATCCGATTCTTGGCAGCTCAATAACGGTTTCCAGCCGGTTTGGCACAGCAGAGCAAAACCAGTCTAATGCAGAGATAGTCGTATATGAGACCGACTCTGCAAATGATTTGCAGACAAGCATAAACACAAACCCTTTGGGCACAGCAACTCTGCATTTGCCTGGCAACTTGCCTTATAACTCCCCTCTGCTTGTAGAGTTTACACTGTCAAGGGACGGGATCCTGACAGTGGGGGGCAAAGACCTTACAAGCGGCGCCAAGTTTGAAGGCAGTCTGGATGCCTACAACATTATGAGCGATAACGATGTTGAAGCATTAAGGGTGAGCCTAGAGGATGTCGAGGTCGAATAAAGCGCGAAAGCCAAAAACTGGCAGCAGCCAATGGGAGCTGGCTTTATTCTGCATGTATTCCCTGCCGGGATAACCCGCAATTTTGAGTATGGGATGAAAATCTTTTCTTGAAGTGGCGATGAAATGCAAGGCGCAGACATATGCAATTCGATGGCTAGCCATTTTAGCATAAGGCTGCTTTGGCAGCCATCTCATGAATCCCACGGCTTCAGCTGTTTGTAGCGCTAATATTGATAATTGAATAGATACTTAGATTGCCCGCCGCGCAAATGATAGCGCATGATGATAGAAAAATAACCCATTGCTGACAGGCAAGACGGTTATTTTTTTGTTTTTGTGTCCGGCTCTTTTTCTTATTTTGCCACATAAAGTGCCCTCAGCATAAAACTGCCCATGTGGTATGAACTTGTACGAACTCTTGAGCGCCTAAACGGATTGTCTTCCCGCCATTGCGGCGCTGCCCTCAAGAAACTTGCGCAGCATCGGCTTGCTGATTTGCAACATGCCATCCAAAAAATATGATAAAGGCTGGATGGATCTTCAGTGCCCAATAAATTGCCTATCCGCTGGTATTATTGCCGGCAGCAAAATCTGCCTGGGATTAGCGGAAGTAATATCATATGTTCATTTTTTTGAATCTATCTGCTTGGCCGTCATGGCCGCCGCCAAATATTTGCATGATTCGCTTCAAAGCAGCAAGAATTGATCTTTCCACACAGGTTAAAAATCACTAAAAAAGCATAATTTCAATTGACATTAATATCTACTAATGATATCTTATTAGAAGTATTAGCACTCGATTATGCCGAGTGCTAATAATGATAAAAGGGTTGTGTTTTGGGTAAAATAATGTAGCTACAAACTTGCGGAGGTGTCAAAAATGCCAAAGCGTGATAGGAAGTACGAGATCCTGTATGCTATTATTCGCGACTACATCACAACTGCAGAGCCAGTAGGGTCCAGGGCTATTGAAAAGAAACACAATTTAGGTATTTCATCGGCTACAATACGCAATGAGATGGCAGATTTAGAAGATATGGGGTTTTTAATCCAGCCCCATGCATCGGCTGGCAGGATCCCTTCTGACAAAGCTTACAGATTGTATGTCGACAATTTTCTGTCCTTGTCTTCTTTGGACGAGAATTTGGTAAAAGAGGCTAAGGAACAAATTGAATCGTACCTGGGCGAGCTTAACTCAGCGATACTGAAAGCCGCCGAGATACTGACAAAATTGACCAGTTATACAGCAATTGCTTCCTTGCCAGAGCTTAGCGACTCTGGAATAAAGGATGTCAGGCTGATTCCAATAGAGAATGAGCGTATTTTTATCCTTGTGATAACTAAGAAAGGCATTGTGAAGAACGCAGAAGCCCGCTTGTCCTTCAGTCCTGATCCTGGGGCTCTTGAACGGGTGTCAAACTTTGTCAATCTAAATTTATTGGATTCCCAGTCGGGGGCGCTTATCACAAATGCTTCCGAAAAAACTGGTCAAATTAGCCAAATGGAACGAAAGATCCTAGAAGAAATTCTGCCTGTTATCGGCGATGTTGTCGGCACAGGCTCCCAGACAAAACCCAATGTTTATACAGACGGGCTTACCGAAATATTCAATTACCCGGAGTTCCAAGAAATGTCAAAAGCACGGCGGTTTATAGAGACGATGCACAAGCAAGATCTCCTAGCCGAGCTGGTAATGCGTACAGTGGATGCGCCTTTTGGATTGTCGATTGGCGCGGAAAACCAGGCTTCCGAGTTGAGCGACTATTCTATAATGACTGCGACCTATAAGCTGGACGGCAGGCCTATAGGGACTTTGGGAATTATAGGACCGACAAGGATGAATTATGAGAAATGTATGAGCGCGCTGGTTTCACTTACTAGAGAGCTGAGCGGCCATTTAAACGCGAGCATAGGAGGAAAGCCTGATGAGTGATCCTGATGGAAAAGAGAAAGAGGATTTGTCAAAAGACTTTGAAGACGAAATTATTGAAAATGGCAATGTTGAAAGCACAATAAAAGAAGATGGAAACGAAGTTGAGGCCGAAGAAGATGACCTCGCTGAAGAAGAAACAACAAGTGATGATGATGCTCTGCCAGAGGATGATATGCCTCCAGAGGAAGACTTGCCTTTGGATGAAGAAACTACAACTTTAGCTGAGCAATTGTCAAATGAGAAAGAGAAATACCTTCGGTTGTATGCTGACTTTGATAACTTCAGAAGGCGCACTGCCCGGGAGAAAGCCGACATTTATGAATACGCCAATGCCCCGCTAATGGAAAAGCTGCTTAGCATTTTGGACACATTCGGTCATGCCCTTTCGGCAAATACAGATACAAGCGCAAATGCCGCCTTCCTTGAAGGTTTTGAGATGACAATTAAAAACTTGACTGAAATTTTAGAGGCTGAAGGCCTTAAACAAAACGCCCAAGTGGGCCAAAAATTTGACCCGAATTTCCATAATGCCATAGCGTTAGATATGGATACGTCCCAAGAGGACGATGTAATCACAGAGATTTTTCTCGCAGGGTACCAGTATAAGGACAAAGTCCTTAGGCCTGCCCTGGTGAAGGTCAATAAAATCACAAAAAACTAGGCAATTTTGCCGTGGCTAGCTAAAAATTTAGACAATTACAAAGACCAATTGGAGGCGCATCACAAGATGGCAAAAGAAAAAATAATCGGAATCGATCTGGGCACTACAAACTCGTGTGTCGCTGTCCTAGAGGGCGGTGAAGCTATTGTTATAACCAATACTGAAGGCGCCAGGACTACCCCGTCCATTGTGGCGTTCACAAAAGAAGGGGAGAGGCTTGTCGGCCAAGTTGCCAAACACCAGGCCATCACAAACCCAGAACGCACCGTCAGCTCTATTAAAAGGGAGATGGGCTCTAATTTTTCCGTCAAGATAGATGACCGCAACTACACACCACAAGAAATTTCGGCTATGGTTTTGCAAAAGCTGAAAAAGGACGCTGAGACATATCTTGGCGAGCCAGTTACAAAAGCAGTCATAACCGTGCCAGCATACTTTTCGGACTCGCAAAGGCAAGCCACAAAAGACGCCGGCAAGATCGCGGGCTTAGAGGTAATGAGAATAATCAATGAGCCTACAGCTGCCGCCTTGGCTTATGGATTGGACAAAGACGAAGGCCATAAAATAATGGTATACGACCTTGGCGGAGGAACTTTTGATGTTTCCATTCTTGAGCTCGGTCAAGGTGTTTTCGAAGTGTTGTCCACTAACGGCAACAACAGGCTAGGTGGAGACGATTTTGACAACCGCCTGATGGAATACTTTATGGCAGAATTCAAAAAAGCCAACGGAATCGACTTGTCCACAGACAAGATGGCTGTCCAAAGGCTTAAGGAAGCTGCCGAGAAAGCGAAAATCGAACTATCCAGCGCAATGACGGCCAACGTCAACCTGCCGTTTATCACTGCGACCCAAGAGGGGCCCAAACACTTTGACATGTCCTTGACCCGCGCGAAATTTGAGGAGCTTATCTCTGATTTGGTCGAGCGCACAGTCATACCTGTCCAAAACGCAGTGAAAGACAGTGGCTTAAAGGTTGAGGACTTGGACAAAATCATTTTGGTCGGCGGATCTACGAGGATCCCCCTTGTGCAAAGGGAAGTGGAGCGCCTCACCAAGCAAGAAGCTTTCAGGGGCATAAACCCTGACGAATGCGTTGCCCTCGGAGCTGCGATCCAAGCTGGAGTGCTTGCCGGAGATGTGAAAGATGTGCTCCTGCTTGATGTCACGCCACTATCTTTGGGCATTGAGACCCTTGGCGCAGTGTTCACAAAGCTTATCGAGCGCAACACAACAATACCCACCAAAAAGAGCCAAATATTCTCTACTGCGGCTGACAACCAGACTGCTGTTGACATCCATGTCCTCCAAGGCGAGAGGAAGATGGCGCCTGACAATAAAACCCTTGGCAGATTCCAGCTTTCTGGCATACCAACTGCCCCAAGAGGAGTGCCGCAAATTGAGGTCATATTCAATATAGACGCCAACGGCATAGTCAATGTTTCTGCCAAAGACCTTGGCACAGGAAACGAGCAGAATGTCGTTATACAGTCAACTACAAATATGTCCAATGACGAGATCGAAAAAGCTGTACAAGAAGCGGAGCGGTTCGCAGACGAAGACAGGAAACGCGAAGAGCTTGTGACAGCGCGCAACAACGCTGATTCGGTGATCTACCAGACAGAGAAATCCATTAAAGACGCCGGCGATGTAGTGACAGATTCTGAGAAGCAGGAAGTGGAGTCGGCGATCGAGCATCTAAAGAAAGCCCTCGAGGGTGAGGATCCGGAGCAAATTAAAGAGGCAACAGAAAAAGTTAGCGAATCCTTCTACCCAATTGCTTCGAAAATGTACCAGCAAGCAGACGCCCAAGGCAACACTGAGCAGCCAGGCTTTGACGGGGACGCTTACCAGCAGCCAGATAATGGCGATTTTGTGGATGCCGAGTACGAAGTTGTAGACGACGATGAATAACGCGAGGCGAACCCTAATTCTCCCCTGCAAATGAGAGGAACAGGTTGAATGGCCAAAAGAGACTATTATGAAGTGCTGGGAGTGGCTAAAAACGCCACAGATGATGAAATAAAGACAGCCTTTCGAAAGCTGTCGATCCAATTTCACCCGGACCACAATCCAGATGATTCCGCAGCCGAAGACAGGTTCAAGGAGCTAAACGAAGCATATAGCATCCTTAAGGACCCTGACAGCAGGGCTGCATATGACAGGATGGGCCATGCCGCTTTCGACCAGACGCGAGGGGGAGCGAGCCCATTCGGAGGCGGGGGATTCTCCGGTGGATTTGACTTTTCCGACATTTTCTCTGACTTTTTTGGAGGCGGTTTAAATCCAAACCGGGCACAGAAAGGCGCTGATTTAAAAGTCACCATAACATTGACTTTCGAAGAGGCGGCTTACGGCTGCGAGAAAAAACTAAAAGTCACCCGGCGGGAAAAATGCTCTACATGCGCCGGCACTGGCGCGGCACCCGGGTCAGGGAAAGTGACATGTGACAAATGCAATGGCGCTGGCCAAATCAGGATGACCCAGCAAAGCATGTTCGGCACAGTGCAGACTGTCCAAACTTGCGACAAATGCGGCGGCACCGGGGAAATGGTTGAAGAGCCTTGCCCACAGTGCCAAGGCGGAGGCTTTGAGAGTGTCCAGCGCCAGATCGATATAAAAGTGCCTGCGGGAGTCGGGGATGATTCGATCCTGCCATTGCGCAATGAAGGCAATGCGGGCATAAGGGGAGGGCGCAATGGTGATTTGTATGTTTATTTCTATGTCAAGGAGCATCCAATATTCAGGAGGGAAGGCTCCGACATTTATATGAACATGCCCATCACCTTTATCCAAGCAGCCTTGGGCGACGAGGTAAAAGTGCCCACCCTTGAGGGGAGCGTAAAACTCAAGATACCTGAAGGCACCCAAACTGGCACCACTTTCAAACTCAGGAACAAAGGTGTCAACTCCCTAAATGGCTACTCCAAAGGCAGCCAATATGTCACTGTTGACTTGGAAGTGCCCAAGAAGCTCACAGACAAGCAAAAAGAGCTTTTGTCCGAATTTGGGAAGATGTCGGTTGAAAGCCATTCCCAAAACAAAAGTTTTTGGGAAAAAGTTAAAGAACTATTTTAGTCAATTCGAGGAAAACACAAATTGCCCAATCGAGAGGCTCTGGTCTGTCAAGCCGGAGCCTCTCGATATTAGGTTATTGAGCAAACTTGGATCTGTATTGCTGCCATTCGAAAAAAATTCGATTTTCTGCTGTTTCAAGTTGGTTTTGTGTTAGCATACTCAATACAGGTGTTTATTTATATACACCAAAACACTTTGCGGAGCCCTTGCTATCCAGGCTAAAAAATAGCTTGGCTGGCAAATGCAGCTTTAGTGTTAAAACAATACTCATTTTGAAAAGAGGTGAAATGCTGCTTTAAAGACTTTTTGATATATGACAATGAAAGCGTGTCTGGCACAATGCGCCTTGGGCATACAAATTGTGCAAGCACAATATCACAAGCCCCTTTTTTATATCTAAAAGCCAGCAGATTGCACGAGTGTGAAGACAATACTAAAATACCTCTCGCCCTACAAACTGCTTATTGTTGTAGTAGTGATGTTTATTGGCTTGCAAGCTTATTCGAGTCTTGCAATGCCTGACTACAACCGAAAAATAGTTAATGTCGGGCTCCAGCAACAGGGCTTGACAGGACCTGCCCCGCCAGTTATCAGAGCTGAATCCTTGAGTGAATTGGCAGTTCTGCTTCCAAAGGAGCAGGCTGAAGCGCTGCAAGCCTGCTACATCCCAATTTCCCCGGACGATTCCAAATTGCTGGCAGATTACCCAAACACTGCAAGCATTCCTGCTTACTCCATAAAAAGCTCTCAAGCCACCCAAGATGCAAATGCGCTTATAGCACAGCCTATCCATCTATTGTGGCATTTAAAGGGTGAAGGCGGCCCATACGGGGAAGTTGTCGCCTATGCCATCAGCGCTATGAGTTTGGATGCAATAGAGGTTTTAGCCTCTCCCGATTGGGCAAAGAAACTTGCGGACATGCCCGAAGGCGCCAAAGACTCGTTGCTTGAAAGTGTTTATTATGGCAT
Organism: Eubacteriaceae bacterium; assembly: GCA_009782875.1. Classification (GTDB taxonomy): domain Bacteria; phylum Bacillota; class Clostridia; order Eubacteriales; family Anaerofustaceae; genus WRIE01. The sequence continues at coordinate 86,129 of WRIE01000001.1, forward strand.
AGCGCAAATCCCGAACTCATACTTGTCCCAAAGCGCTATCAGATTTGCCACAGGTGAAATCAGCACACTTGGCGGCAATTTGAGAAAAATCCAAAATGCTTATCTGTTGAGAGCAGGCAGGGATATGCTCTTTATAGCATTTCTTGGGGCTGTAGGCGCCATCGGGGCTTCATTTATGCTCTCCAACCTTTCTGCAAGGTTTGGCAGAGATTTGCGCAATGATATTTTTCTCAAGGTTATGGGTTATTCCAACGCAGAGATAAACGAGTTCTCCACAGCCTCACTTATCACCAGGAGCACCAATGATGTCCAACAAGTGCAAATGATGGCCACAATGGGCCTCAGGCATTTGATTTTTTCACCGTTAATGGCTGCAGGAGGCGTTGCCAGCGTGCTTCGCACAAATGTGTCTATGGCTTGGATTGTCCTAGTCGGTGTAATTGCTGTTGTCGCATTTATGGTTGGCCAATTTGGCAAGGTAATGCCACGCTTCTCGCTAGTCCAGCGCCTTATGGATAGAATGAATTTGCTCATGCGGGAAATGCTTACAGGAATGCCAGTTATCCGCGCATTCGGCACAGAGAAAAAAGAAGAGGCCCGGTTTGGCGCTGCAAACACTGAACTATTCGAACTTCGGGTTGGAATCAACAGAACCATGGGATTGATGTTCCCGGCTATTTCATTGATTATGAACGGCACAGGCGTGCTTATTGTATACCGGGGCGCATTGGCGGTTGATGCCGGCCAAATGCAGGTAGGCGACATAATTGCATTTATATCGTATTCTATGATGATTATTTCATCTTTCCAAATGATTTCAATGATGTCAATCCAATTGCCAAGGGCTATGATATCCATCGGAAGGCTTGAGGAAGCCCTGCTAAAGAATGTGTCAATCGCCTCTCCGGAAGAAGGCGCCAAAAAACCAGAAAGCTCTGTTGTGGAATTCAAGGATGTGAGTTTCAAGTATGCTGATGACTCCAGCGGAAATGTGCTCTCTAATATCAATTTCACAGCATTGCCGGGGCAAACGACTGCGATTATCGGCGGAACAGGCTCTGGCAAAACCTCCTTGGCAAACTTGATCCCTAGGTTTTATGACGTTACAGAAGGCAGTGTCCTTGTAGGCGGCCATGACGTGAGAGAGCTTGATTTGCATGCCCTAAGGGAACTGATCGGATATGTTCCTCAAACCAGTGTTCTTTTCTCTGGAACCGTCGAGTCCAATATCAAGTTTGCAGGAGAAGGCGTAGGTGAAGAGGAAGCCAAGCAAGCGGCAGAAATAGCCCAAGCAGAAGAATTTATATCGGTTATGCCCAATGGTTATTCTGAGCCGATCTCTCAAGGCGGATCTAATGTTTCGGGAGGGCAGCGCCAACGCCTTGCTATTGCCAGGGCTGTCGCAAAACAACCCGGGATTTACATTTTTGACGACAGTTTCTCAGCTCTCGATTTCAAAACCGATTTGGCGCTAAGGCGGGCTTTGACCAAAAGCTTTTCAGATGCCACAGTAATAATAATAACCCAGAGAATTTCGACAGCTATGCAATCAGGGCAGATTATTGTTCTAGAGGATGGCTGCATAATTGGAAAAGGCACGCATGACGAATTGATGGGCAGCTGTGAATTGTATACTGCAATAGCAAAATCCCAGCTCTCTGAATCATTCTTTGAAGAGGGAGGGGAATAATGAGCTCAAACAACCCTAACGCGCCTCGTGAAAACCGTCCCCAACAACGGCCAAGAGGCGGCGGCAGAGGAGCGGGAGCTATGCTTGCCGCAGAGAAGGCCAAGGATTTTTGGCCGACAACAAAGCGCCTTTTCAGTCAGCTTGGCATATTCAAGCTAAGGCTTGCTGCTTCTATTTCTTGCGCAATCATTGGCACGATTTTTTCTACAATGGGTCCATTGATCATGGGAAGCGCGACTACAACCTTGTTTAGCGGCGTCATCGCAAAACTGTCAGGCACAGGGGGTATCGACTTTCCCAGGATCTTCGGCATTTTGCGGACACTAGCTGCTTTGTATATTTCAAGCAGCGCGTTTTCCTACCTAAACCATTTTCTGCTTGCAAAGGTGTCCCAAAAGGTTGCCTTTGACTTCAGGACCAGCATGGCAGCGAAAATTGGAAAGCTTCCAATGAGTTATTTCGACACTCGCACCCATGGCGAGATTTTGTCGAGGGTCTCAAATGACGTGGACACAATAGCGATGAACTTCAACCAAGTGCTGACCCAAGTTATCAACGCTTTTGTAACAATTAGCGGCATTGTCATTATCATGTTCTCAGTAAACGTCATGATGACCTTGGCTGCGATTGTAATGGTTCCATTGTCAATGGGCGCTATCCGTTTGGTTGTCAAGATATCCCAAGCCCACTTCAACCGGCAGCAAGCCTATCTAGGCGATGTAAACGGGCAAGTGGAGGAAGCCTATTCAGGGCATATAGTGCTAAAAGCCTTTAACAAAGAGAAGGATTTTATCGAGGAGTTTTCAGACACAAACCAAAAATTAGCGGATTCTGCATGGAGAAGCCAATTCTTGTCCGGGCTAATGCAGCCGTTGACAATGTTTATCGGAAATGTGTCCTACCTTGGAATGAGCATACTTGGCGGGTATCTGGCAATAAACGGCACAATCACTGTAGGCCAGATCCAGTCATTTGTGCAGTATGTACGAAACTTGAATATGCCTATCAACCAGATGGCCCAAATGATGAGCATGCTACAGTCAACTGCAGCCGCAGCAGAGCGGGTTTTCGAGTTTTTAGATGAAAAAGAGGAGGAAACCACCGGCAAGGAGATCTACATCGACCCTTCGGATGTAGAAGGCAATGTGCAATTTGACGAGGTTTTCTTCGGATATGACCCGTCAAAGATGGTGGTAAAGGGATTCAGTGCAGATGTCAAAGCTGGCCAAAAGATAGCTATTGTCGGCCATACTGGCGCAGGCAAAACCACTATCGTCAAGTTGTTGATGCGTTTTTACGATATCAATGAAGGCGATATATCTATTGACGGCAACAGCATCTATTCGTATGACAGGCATAGCCTCCGAAAGCTTTTTGGCATGGTTCTCCAAGACGCATGGCTGTTCAACGGCTCTATCATGGAAAACATCCGCTACGGCAGGGAAGACGCCACAGACGAGGATGTTGAAAAAGCGGCAAAGGCTGCCAGGGCAGAGCACTTTATCAGCACGCTGCCCTCTGGATACAACATGGTTTTAAGCGAAGACGCGACGAATATTTCCCAAGGACAAAAACAGCTGTTGACCATAGCCAGGGCTATTCTCGCAGACCCGAAAATCCTTATACTAGACGAAGCGACAAGCTCTGTCGACACAAGGACCGAGGAGCTAATTCAATTGGCAATGGATGAGCTGATGTCCACTCGAACCAGCTTCATCATTGCCCACAGGCTCTCCACAATCAAAAACGCTGATATTATCTTGGTCATGGCTGATGGCGACATAATCGAACAAGGCAGCCATCGCGAGCTGTTGGAGTCAGGCGGGCATTATGCCCAACTCTACAACTCCCAATTTGAGGATGTTAGTTAAAGCTATTATTAAAAATTACAGCAATGCGGCGCTTCAATTGAAGAACCGCATTGCTTTTTAATTTTCTAGACGTTTTGAATCTGACCAAATTCATGAACTATTTTTTGCAGTGAAACAAGCATAGAATTCGGTATGTATGAATCTGAAGGCCTATATTCAAATCTAGATACTTGATTAAGCAAAATATTTTTTATATAATGCGAATATGGGATACTTGCCGCAATTGGTTTTTTGCTAGCTAGTCCTTTCTTGGTGGATTTTAAGACACCATAATTGGTATGCAATTGCGAACGTAAGCATGTATCTTTAATTTTAAGGACATAAATATACAATAATGGTTTGAATAGCCCTACTAAATTCAAAATGTTGGAATGAGCGAAAAATCAATGCTTGATTGGCTGCGCAATCCTATTGTGCCCAGCAATCGTGGTGATTGCTTCGAGTCCAGCAGCACAATATTGTATAATTTCTGTGGGAGGCAAAAAATGAAAGGGGACAGCGTAAAGCAGGACATTTTAGACACAGCGAGGATCCTTTTTTACGAAAAAGGCTACACGAATACATTTCTTGATAGTATAGCGGAAAACTGTGGCATCACAAAGCCATTAATTTTATACTACTTCACTTCAAAAGCGGCTCTTGCCAGGGCTGTCAAAGATGTGTACATAGCCGAGATAAAAAATGTGGTCTCATTCAAAGTCTATAGATATTACTTTAACATGCAATCCTATGATTTGCAGGTGTCCACTGCAGTTGAAATCAGGATATCCAACATGCTTGCTATCCTCGATGAGAATGTTTCCAGGTTTGAATTAGAGAGGGCCGACGACAAATTTGCAGAGATCACATCCAGGGAAAAAGGCGATTTCTACTATGAGATCCACGACAGGCATTACCGTTTGGACATTGACAGGAACGCAGACGAGATAGCTATGATTTCCACCGTTGCTTCAATTGGGGGATTCGCATTGGCAAGGGCTTATAAACAAGGCCATTTTAATTGCACCTCAGAACAGATCTTGGATTATATCGTGTCATTAAACTTTAAGCTGATGCATGTTCCAGAAGAGCGCATCAACGAAATTCTTGCAGAAAGCAAGAAAATTGTTGACACAGTGTCTTTTGAAATCCAACCCTACTTTAGGGTCGTCTGAAAGCCGCAAGGCTAATAATTAAATAATTTTTTAGAATTTAAAACGGCGCGTGTTTAGCCGTTTTTTTACGCTTTTTGGATTCCTGTGCAACCATGCCTTCTAAAATTTGAATTTTTAACCGCTTGTATTGCTTTAGTTGGTGTGTGGCAGTGGATATAAAAATATTTTAGCCGGGAAGGCATAGATTCTATTCAGTTCCATAACACTAAGAGAAAGAGCTGTTTTTTCTTGGAGATGAGGTGTTGAGGCTAGCTATTGTATTGCGAATGAAACCTTTGTTTGTGACGAAATGCCCTTTGGGGGCTTAGCGCTGTTGCTGTGAAAGGCTATCAATCCAATTGGGCAAATTGCAACATGAAAGCATGGCTTTGCGATCGTCTAATTGAGCTCTTTTTAAATGGCAGAAAGCTAAAAGCAGTTTAGAAATATCCCAGGTTTGAGTAAAATGTGTAGACTACCACAGCTAGCAAAACAACCAGCCATATAGCAATGCTGGCTTTCTTCTGGGGCAACAAAAAATTAACGCCAATTGCTACTACAATTATTGGCGACAGATACTTTATGGAGTTTAAGATATTTGTCAAGCTGAGCACAATTATGTTGAAACTGCCAAGCAAGAAAACTATGCCGACAATGAAAATCAAAAGGCCAACAGGAAGCCTTGCAGTTTTTCGGTATGACGACCTGTCGAAAATATTGTCAAAGAGCATGTATAAACCTAGTGATAATACGCCAAAGCTGATGATAGTGTTAAAAGTCACATCAATGCCAAAATACAGCCCGCTTATCAAAACCCCAAGCAGTGTGCAAACAGCTACGCTGGCAATGGATTCCTTTGCGCTTTGCACAGCGCTAAAGCCGCTATACGCTGGGGCGGGAGGCTCCTCGCCTGTTTGAGGCGGTTTATCCGGCAACAACAGAGCGAGCATGACATATGCAGGCAAAATATATGGCACGGCTATGAAGATTAATAGTGTTGTGATCCTGACAACAAAGGAGTTTAAACCTATGCGCTCTGCGAACCCTCCGCAAACCCCTGAGATTATTCTGTCATTTGATTTGAATAAATCCATTTCTCAATCCTGCGCCAAAATATTATACCTTTATAACTATTTTAACATAAGTGCTATTCAAAACTTCCTATCCTCCTCATTAACCTATAGTGCTCTAGTAATTAAGGTCTTTGCCTTTCGGATCTATTGCATGTGGCGCTCTATTAAATATGCTATAATTAGCGGCACTAGTGTTAATGCATCATAACAGCCAAACATTTAGAGCGAACAATCCATCAAATCCACAAGGAGTATGGCGCGTCGCTTATGCATAACGAGTGGACCACGCGCCAAGGTTTAATGAAAAAAATAGCGTTATTTATGGCCTCAGGCAGGCCATCGGGCTATTCGTCGCAAGCAACCAGAATAATAAAGGAAATTGCAAGCGCTTGCGCCAGCCAAATCGAATTAGTCCAAATAAACACCTACAACACAAAAGTAAGGCATTGCTCTGGTTGCGAGATATGTAAAGATACAGGTGAATGTGTATTTAATGATGATGATATGCAGAAAATCTGTAAAATTCTCGAAGAAACTGATGTTGCGGTTATATCAACCCCTGTGTACTACTCATCGGCGCCCGGCTCTCTGAAGGCGATTCTTGACAGGACACAGCCTTATTTTTACCATCCACTAAAAAATGAGCCTGATAAGAAAATCTTTTATTTGATCCAATTTGGCGGCTCCCGTCCGTATCCTGCGCAATTTGAAACGATACCCCAGCAAATGCTGCATATGGCCAGGAATTTAAACGGCTATATTGTAGCAGAGCTGTCATTTCCTGCCACCGACCAGTGGGACGGCACACTCCCGGCTCAAGTTTCTAGCCAGATAGAAGAATTTGCCCGCACACTATTGCAAGAGCCAGTTTAAACATGCAACGCAGCATCATTGAGATTTTTGAACAGTGCTTTACATACTGGCATAAGGCAAAGAAGGAGGGCGGCAGAAATATATGCGAATTTGCAGGAAAAGAATTGCGACCCTAGTCATTGCCACAACCTAGCTGGCGCTGGCAATGTTACTTGGGGTTGCCGCATATGGGATAATACTCCAGATTCCAATGCATGGTTTATTTCATATAATCTTGCGCGAGGATACCCACCTCAAGCTTGCTAGGCGGCGGGGGAATCGCGCTCTTCCTAACCAATATATGGCGAAGGCGTAACCCTCAGCAGAGTAGCTGTGTAATGCCTTAAGTCCCAACTACCAGAGTCAAATCCACTTCGCCAAAGTTGTCCCAGTTTTTATGTTTACAGCGCCGCCCCCTGCCCGTCAAGGCTTTTAACAATAACCTGCAGAGTTGTAGAATGGCGGGCATCCTATATATTCATGGGCAAATTGGCGCTACAAGCGTTTAAGCTAGCCGACAAGGGCTTCCAGCATAGGTCCCCGCTTCAAGCGCCACCAGGCGCTAAGTGGCAGGTTATTGACGATTAGAAGTGTATTTTCCAGTTTAGCTGAAACTCATATTTGCCCACCCTCTGTAGCGTGCCAGAAAGCCCGCATATGGATGATATTATTCATCGGCCAGGCTCTATGTGGCCGTGGCTGGCACTAAGCTGCTCGAGGGATTTTTGCAGGCGCCTTTGAGGCTTAAAGCCAGGTTATTCATCATCGCTCTTATTTTTGCTAAAAGCTTCTGAAATTGCAGCGATATAGTCGCTTAGCCAATGGCGCTCTCGCCATCTTTGGTAGTCTTTGACCTCATCATAGTTGCTTGACTCATCGTCTACAGGATCAACAAAACATAGTGGATGCTCGTAATACCTTCTGTTGATTTTAAGGATGGCGACAATTCCATACTTGAAAGAGTAGTCAATAGCTGCGACATGCACCTCATCCATAAAGAGGATTGGCCCTGGGTCATCCGGATTGAAAAACTCCCTGTCAGTCATTTCGGTAATCTCGCCAATGAACGGAAATTTTAAAGTTTCGCTTAGGTATTCTGGCCAATCCCGCTCATCGCCCTTGATGCACATAGAGCTACCCTCATCCTCAACAACAATGCTGCCACATTTAGAGCATTCGTATTTAAACATATCTTCTTTTTTGTTGTAGCCAATTTTGATATCCAAACTTCCGCATATAGAACAAAAGTTGCCCTCATCGTCATAATCTTCGTTTGAGATCTCACTATATGTTTTTTCAAACTTGTCGTTGAATTCCATCTTTTCTAATTCTTCACTTGATTGATCCACAAAAATACCTCCAAATTTCTTTCTTGAGCTGCAAAAAAGCAATTGCATTGATAGAATTATACAAAATCTATTACTTGCGGGCAAGTTAAAAACACAGCATCCTTGTGCAAATGGAAGACGCAAAGGATCTGAAAAGCAAAACTGCCATTCCCAAAGGTTTTTTCGGCTATATGCTGCCTATTCAAAAGTTGCCGGGCGCGGAAACGAATATAGGCGCAAGAGAACTAATTGCATATTCATTTGCTTGGAATGCTCCAAAGCTTGCTTGGCGGATTGGAAACACTATGCTAGTATGCACGCAAGCTGGTTGAGTATTGCAGAATCGAATTGGCGCCAGAAGAAAAAAAGATGCTGGCAAATGGACGAAAAGAAAAAAGGAGGCTAAGCCTCCTTGATTTGTTGTGCTAATAAATAACTCTTATTTTACCCAGCCTTGTGCAATCCGAACGCCTTCAGCAGCGTTGGTTGTGAATGCATCGGCTCCAATTTGCTCGCAAGCTTCGGCTGTTACGCAGTTGCCTCCGATGATGACTTTTACGCCGTCTTTTACGCCAGCGGCTACGAGAGCATCAACGGTATCTTTCATGCTGTCGAGTGCGAGTGTAAGTACGCCTGAAAGTCCTACTACTTGAGGATTGACTTCTTTTACTTTGTCTACGAATGCCTGTGGATCTTGGTCGATGCCGATATCGAATACTTCGAATCCAGCGATTTCTACCATGTTCTTGAAGATGTTCTTGCCGATGTCATGCAAATCGCCATGAACTGTGCCAAGCACTAATTTGCCGATGGATGCTGAATCTGCTCCAGCGAGAAGTGGCCTAAGGGCTTGGATTGTTTCTGTCAAGATTTCGCCTGCGAAGATAAGGTCTCCTACGAAATACTCGCCTTTTTCGAAGAGGTCTCCTACGATATTCATGCCTTCTTGGCATGCTGCTACTGCGGCAAGACCGTCAGCTTCTGATCCGCCACCTACTAATTCGTTTACAAACTCGAGGACGCCTTCCTCATCAAGATCGCCTAACAGTTCTTTCAATTTTGCAAAATCTGCCATGTTTCATTCCTCCTTGGTTTTAGATTCTTGTTAAAATAATGATTACATACTGAAGTATGTTACCTTCTACATAATAACGTACTCGAGTATCTTTGTCAATATTTTTTTCGAAATATCGAGTTTTTAATTTTTGAAGGCAAATTTTTGAATTAAATTTATAAAGCTTAATTTATAAACAAAATTCTACTCTCGCCTCAGCCGATGTGCACACCAGATGATAAAACCAGTGAGAATCGCCAGCCCAGCAGGGCGCATTTTTGGCACAATCCGCGCTCCAGTGAACTGCAGAGAAAGCGGGTGGCGCCTATCCTGTCAAATTATCGATGCACAAGCCAAGCTTTCAAAAAGCGAGGTAGCCCACTGCTGCTTTGCCGTAAATGCTCTGAAAATGCTCTCGAGAGCTTTCAGCAGAGTACTCAATTTGTTTGAAAGCTATGAAATAATGGCTCAAACAAACAATTTAAAATTTAAGCTTGGATATTTTTTCAACAGTCAAGCTTGCTGTTTGATTTCGTGTTTTTGAGTTTGACATAAAAGAAACAAAAAAAGCGCTGGCCTCTACTTTGCAGCAAGAGGCCAGCGCTATACTTTGGAGGTTGTTGAGATTCACTTAATCTTAATATAGATATGATTTATGATCCGATTTGCCGTGGTCAATTGGCGCTTCTTATTTTACCCAGGCTTCAGCAATCCTTACGCCTTCAGCAGCGTTGGTTGTGAATGCGTCAGCTCCTATTTGCTCGCAAGCTTCGGCTGTTACGCAGTTGCCTCCGATGATGATTTTAACACTGTCTCTCACGCCAGCAGCTATGATGGCATCAACTGTGTCTTTCATACTGTCGAGTGCGAGTGTAAGTACGCCTGAGAGCCCAATTACTTGGGGGTTGACTTCTTTTATTTTGTCTACGAACGCTTGTGGATCTTGGTCGATGCCAATATCGTATACTTCGAATCCAGCGATTTCCACCATGTTCTTGAAGATGTTCTTGCCTATATCGTGCAAATCGCCATGGACTGTGCCAAGCACTAATTTGCCAATTGTTGTGTCTTCCGCTCCAGCAAGAAGAGGCCTAAGGGTTTGGATTGTCTCTGTCAGGATTTCGCCTGCGAAGATAAGGTCCCCTACGAAATACTCGCCTTTTTCGAAGAGGTCTCCTACGATATTCATGCCATCTTGGCACGCCGCTACTGCGGCAAAGCCGTCAGCTTCCGTTCCGCCGTCTACTAATTCGCCTACAAACTCGAGGACGCCTTCCTCATCAAGATTGCCCAACATTTCTGTCAATTTTGCATAATCTGCCATATTCTATACATCCTTGTTCTGAATTATTAATAACATACTGAAGTATGTTTCTGTTATATAATAACGTACTCGAGTATGTTTGTCAATGATTTTAAATAGTATTGAGCAATAATATGAAAAATAAGGTGTAAGGTGAATTGCAAAACTAAACTCCTTTGTTGACAAAATAGGCTTGAGCTTGATTTTAGCCAAAATTGTGCATCTTTAACTAATTTACATTTTCTTATGAAATACTCCAAATGCGAAAAAGGGCTGTCCATGTCCAGTCTGCCTGCGAGAGGATATCCGGCAACAATAGGCTTGACCTATTTTGCATCGCTTTTTATCTTGCCATTGCAACCTTGCTATGCTTTGGCTTGTGCTATCCTTTCTTTTTTTTTCAATTCAATAATTGGGTGGGCAGCTAAAACAAAGCGAATGGGGACCAGGCCCATATTGCGCTAGTCCTAATAGCTTGCTATGGTGGCAAAGCTTCTGGCAAAGGGGTTTTACGCACTCTTGCCCCTGTTTAAAAACCGTTTCATTAATATCCGAAACATGCTACAATAACTGTGTCTTTTCAAAGGAGGACATTTTGATAAAGCGAATATTTGTTGAAAAAAAACCTGGGTTTGACATAGCTGCCCAAAACCTGAAAGATGAAATCACAACCGGATTGGCAATTGCCGGAGTGTCGAATGTAAGAATTATTAATCGATACGACTATGAGCTAGTTGGCCCGGATGAAAATGATGATTCCCGTTTTCTATATACCGTATTTGCAGAAGCTAACCAAGACTTTGCTTTCCGCGAGCTTGAGGTGGATGCAAATTGCCACATATTTGCAGTCGAGTACCAACCGGGCCAATTCGATGCCCGCAGCGACGCTGCTATCCAATGTATAAACCTGATTGCGCCAGGATTAAGCGCTAGAGTCAAACATGCCTTTGTTTATGTTATAGAAGGCAACCCTTCCCCAGATGACATTTCAAAAATTAAAAAATACATGGTAAATCCTGTCGACAGCAAGATCGCCGGGTTGGATATGCCAATAACTTTGGTAGATGAAGCTCCTGTCCCCTTGCCTGTTGCGCGGATAACAGGCTTCACATCAATGGACAACAAAGCCCTTGCCCAGCTGGTATCAAGCCAAAGGCTAGCTTGCAGCCTTGATGACCTCGTCTTGGTCCGGGACTACTTTCGTGACGAGGAAAAGCGGGATCCCACTGTTACTGAAATCAAGGTGTTGGACACATACTGGTCTGACCATTGCAGGCACACCACGTTCAACACACATATACAAAACATCGAATTCGACCCGCAAGCAGGCTATATCAAAAACGCGTTCGAGCGATACTTGGAGATCAAAAAAGAGCTTGGGCGCGAAGACACAAACACATGCCTTATGGATATGGCGACAATCGCTGTCAGGCTCAACAAGAGCCGCGGCTTGCTTGCCGATTTGGAGGAAAGCGACGAGCATAATGCTTGCTCGTATAAAGCAGAGTTTGAAATTGATGGCCAGCGCACTGGATATTTGGTCATGTTTAAAAACGAGACCCATAACCATCCCACTGAGATAGAGCCCTTTGGCGGCGCGTCTACTTGCCTTGGCGGAGCGATCCGCGACCCATTGTCTGGGCGCTCATATGTCTTTATGTCTATGCGCGTCACCGGCAGCGCAGACCCAAGGGCGCCGATAGGCTCCGAAATGGAAGGCAAATTGCCCCAGCGGAAAATAACAACCCTTGCCGCCAAAGGCTTTTCCTCATACGGAAACCAGATCGGCCTATGCACAGGCCAGGTCAAAGAGTACTACCATCCCAGGTTTGCCGCCAAACGCATGGAAGTAGGCGCAGTCATGGGCGCAGCCCCAATTGAGAATGTATACAGAGGCACGCCCCAACCTGGCGATATCGTGTACACCGTAGGCGGGAGGACTGGCAGAGACGGCATTGGAGGGGCGTCCGGCTCTTCTATGACCCATGACTCCAAAAGTGTGGAGACGATGGCTAGCGAGGTTCAAAAAGGCAACCCAATCCAAGAGCGCAAGATACAAAGGCTTATGCGCAATCCACAATGCGCAAAGCTGATCAAAAAATGCAACGATTTCGGGGCGGGAGGCGTGTCAGTCGCTATCGGGGAGCTTGCCGACAGCCTTGACATCGACCTCGACAGCCTTTTGACCAAATATGAAGGGCTTGATACAACAGAGCTGGCGATCAGCGAGTCCCAGGAACGCATGGCAATCCTTATAGCGCCTGAAAACGAGGAGCTGTTTGTCTCGTTTTTAGAAAAGGAAAACTTGGAATACTCGAAAAGCGCAGTAATCACGCAAACAGGCAGGCTGAGAATGTTTAAATCAGGCGAGGCTGTGTTTGACATAGCCCGCAGCTTCATCGAAACCAACGGCGCGGCCAGGAGCTCTGCAGCCTATGTCAGCCACGGGTCACAGATATCCAGAGCCGGCAACGGCGGTTTTGCAGAAATGCTTAACCATAAGGCTTCTAGTTTAGAAAATGCCAGCCAAAAAGGCATGGTAGAAATGTTTGACTCCTCAATCGGCGCAGCCACAGTCCTAAACCCGTATGGAGGGGCAACACAACTTACACCCAGCCAAGCCATGGCATGCCTTGTGCCCTCAATGGGGACAACCAGCGCAACGATTTTAGCCAGCCACGGTTACGACCCTTGGGTCGCCGAAGCCGACCCTTTCACAGGCGCTTACTTGGCAGTGCTTTCGTCTGTGGCAAAGCTGGTGTGCTCCGGGGCGACCCTTGGCAAGATCAAACTTTCATTCCAAGAATACTTCGGGCGCTTGGGTGATGACGCCTCCAATTGGGGACAAGCTGTTAGCGCGCTCCTTGGGGCGCTAATTGCCCAAGACGGCCTTGGCATCAGCTCCATAGGCGGAAAAGACTCGATGTCAGGCACATTTGAGAACCTGAGCGTGCCGCCCACATTGATATCATTCGCATTCACTGACACGGATGCAAAACAAGTAATCACAAACACAATACCATCAGCAGGATTGGCGGTGTACCTTTTAGCTGCCGCTAAGGACAAAGACGGGATAGCAACCATCGAAAGCTTTAAATCGGCAATGGAGAAGATCAACAGCATCTCCTCACAAGGCAATGTGCTTTCAGCCAGCGCCATGGGGGCAGGAGGGGTCGCGTTCACCATAGCCCAAATGTGTGCAGGCAACAACCTGGGATTTGAATTTAAAGACAGCGTCAACTTAGCAAGCCTATTCGAGAAAGATTACAGCGCAGCAATAATTTGCCTTGGGGGAGGCGATACATCACTTGATAATTTCCCTTGCGCACAGCTTCTGGGCGTGACCACTAATTCTGGCTTGATGGTATACAAAAACGAGCAAGTTGGAATACAAGAGTTATTCAAAGCAAACGATGCAGTTCTTGAAGCTGTTTTTCCCATATTCCCGAAAAACGCTCCAGAGGGGGATGCAAAGGCAGCTCCTGCAATAGAGCTGGAGCCAAAGAGTGTTTATATTCCAAAACTGCCACGCGCCCCGAAAGCCGTGATCCCTGTATTCCCTGGAACCAATTGTGAATACGATACAGCAAAAGCATTTGCTGCAGCAGGCATACACGCTACTGATTTTGTGTTTAAAAACAGGAATGCCGCTGATGTGGATGAAAGCGCAAAAGCTTTGGCGAAACAGATTTCTGCGTCGCAAATCCTTGCGCTTTGCGGAGGGTTCTCCGCAGCCGACGAGCCGGACGGCACAGCAAAATTTATTGTCGCAGCCTTGAACAACTTGTATATTGCCGAGGCCATACAAGGCATAATAGAACGTAAAGGGCTTGTCATAGGCATATGCAATGGGTTCCAGGCTTTAGTGAAAAGCGGGCTTTTGCCATATGGCAAGCTCATCGCCACTAGCGAGGACTCTCCGACACTTGCTTTCAATTCAATCGGGAGGCACGTGTCAAAAGTTGTCCACACCAGGATCGCCAACAACTCAAGCCCTTGGCTTGTGAAGACGCAGCCCGGTGACATCCATGCAGTTGCGATCTCCCATGGGGAAGGAAGGTTTTGTGTCAAAGAAGAGATCTATAACACTTTGTCGGCAAATGGCCAAATTGCAATCCAGTACTGCAACCCAGCGGGGGAAGTTGAATTTGCCAACGAGACTAACCCCAATGGCTCTTATTGCAATATAGAGGCTATAACAAGCCCAGATGGGCTGATTCTCGGAAAGATGGCGCATCCAGAAAGATACAACGAGCACTTGTACAAAAACCTTCCAGGCAATTTTGACCAAAAGATTTTTGAGTCAGCAGCCGCCTATTTCAGCTAAAAAGAAACTTCACAAGGAGCAAATAAGCATGGCGAAAGTAGCGATCTTGATGGGCAGCAAGTCAGATTACGAAGTAGTGAAAAAAGCAGAGGAGATGTTGGACAAGTTCCAGGTGCCATATGACACAAGGGTAATCTCAGCGCATAGGTCACCGGGCATGCTTGCAGAATTTGCCAAAGACGCCGTTGGAAAATACGATGTCATAATAGCGGCAGCGGGCAAAGCGGCCCATCTAGCAGGGGCAATCGCAGGAGTTTGCCCGCAGCCTGTCATAGGCTTGCCTATTAAAACAAGCCTGGCAGGAGGCCTGGACTCTTTGCTATCAATAGTCCAAATGCCAACTGGGGTGCCTGTGGCGTGTGTGGCTATTGACGGGGCAGCAAACGCCGCTATCTTGGCTGTGCAGATCATTGCAGTCAGGGATGGGCTCTTGGCAAAAGCAATAGTCGAATACAAACAAGAGATGGCAGAGCAGACTGCAAAAGATGACGCATCTTTGGGCAGCAAGCCAGAGGAGAGGGTGAGTGATGGACGGCAACAACAATAAAATAACTTATGAGGCAGCTGGGGTATCTGTCGAAGCAGGATATGAGGCAGTAGCCAGAATGAAAGCCCATGTGGAATCCACATTCAGCAACTTGGTTATGAGGGGGATCGGCGGGTTCGCGGCAAGCATAGCCCTCCCAGAAGGGCTGAAAAGCCCTGTGCTTGTCTCTGGCACAGACGGCGTTGGCACCAAGCTCATCATAGCGCAACAAATGGATGTCCATAACACTGTTGGCATCGACTTGGTCGCCATGTGCGCAAACGATGTAGCATGCAATGGAGCGTCTCCTTTGTTTTTTTTGGATTATATTGCGTGCGGAAAAAATGTGCCTGAGAGGATTGCCTCAATAGTCGAGGGCATTGCCAATGGCTGCAAGATGGCTGGCGCAAGCCTTGTAGGCGGGGAGACAGCTGAAATGCCCGGCATGTATAGCCAAGATGAGTATGATCTTGCAGGCTTTTGCGTAGGTGTTGTGGAAAAAAGCGAAATGTTGGGGCCCGAGCGTGTAAAGGAAGGCGATGTTGTGATTGCGCTGGCTTCCTCAGGCTTGCATTCAAACGGTTATTCCCTTGTGAGAAAAGCGTTTTTTGAAAAGGGCAAATATAAGCTTGATGATTATATTTCCGAATTTTCCAGGACTTTGGGTGAAGAGCTCTTAGAGCCGACCAAGATATACACCGCGGGGGTAGGGGAGTTGGCCAAGCGCAAGCTTATCAACGCTTGCGCCAATATCACCGGGGGCGGGTTTATAGAGAATATCCCGAGATCCATACCTGGGGGGCTTTGCGCGAGATTGTCGATGCAAACATCCCCGCCGCCTGTTTTTTCAATGTTGCAACAGCTCACTGCCCTATCGATTGAGGAGATGCACAACGTCTTCAACATGGGCGTCGGGTTTGTGCTGTTTGTAGATGAAACCAAGGCGGACGAGTTGTTGAGGGTTCTTAGTAGCATGCAACTCGATGCATGGCTGCTTGGCGATATTGTTAAAGGCAGCGGAGGGATTGTATGGAGTTAGCGAATTTGGCAGTCTTTGCTTCAGGCTCAGGAACCAACTTCCAGGCTTTAATTGATAAAATCCATAAACAGGGCATCGCGAAAATAACAACACTGATTTCAGACAACCCTGGCGCCTATGCACTCCAAAGGGCGGCAGATGCAGGCATCGATGCTTGTTTTATAGATTACCGCAAACTGGGTCCACAGGAGTTTTTCCAAGTGGCAAGCAAGATATTGAAGAAAGCCGACACAAATTATATCGCCCTATGCGGATTTCTGAAAATAGTGCCCAAATCCCTTGTGGACGAGTACCCCAACCGCATTTTAAATATACACCCATCCCTGATACCCTCATTTTGCGGAGACGGCGCATATGGGATTGCCGTCCACGAAGCAGCAATCAACTATGGAGTCAAGGTCTCTGGGGCTACTGTGCACCTAGTCGACTATGGCGTAGACACTGGGCCAATTGTAATCCAAAGGCCAGTGGTTGTAGAAAATGATGATACACCCCAGTCATTGCAGGCAAAAGTGCTCGAAATCGAGCATGTGGTCCTGCCCGAAGCTGTAGAATTGCTGGTATCGGGAAAGATACTGCTGGAAGGCAAGCGAGCCAAGATATTGGCGAAATAGTATATATTTATTTTGGACAAAGAAATAGAATGGAGAGTTAAAAAATGCCAAGAGCTTTAATTAGTGTCTCAGACAAAAGCGGCCTCGCAGAGTTCGGAAAAAAATTAGTAGAGAACAACTACGAAATCGTATCCACCGGAGGAACCCTTAAATTCCTTTTAGATGCGGGCATCCCGGCGATCGGTGTCGAGGATGTCACAGGGTTCGCTGAATGCCTTGACGGGCGTGTCAAGACGTTGCATCCCAAAATCCATGCAGGCATCCTTGCCATCAGGAGCAATCCTTCCCATATGGCAACACTAGAAGAGCTTGGCATAGACACAATCGACATAGTTGCTGTGAACCTATACCCCTTCAAGGCGACTGTCCAAAAACAAGGTTCTACGTTTGAAGAAATTATCGAAAACATTGATATCGGCGGGCCAGGCATGTTGCGGGCAGCAGCTAAAAACTTTGAGTCTGTCGCTGCAATATGCTCTCCCGACTCATATGATATTGTAATAAAGGAAATTGAGGAATATGGCGAGGTCAGCCATAAAACGAAGCTGGAGCTGGCAAAGAAAGTTTTTACTGAAACAGCCTATTATGACAGCATGATCTCCAACTTTTTAGTGGAAATGACAGATTCAAACCTGCTCTTGGAAGAAAAAATAACCATGGCTTATGACCGCAAACAAGAGTTGAGGTACGGCGAGAACCCGCACCAAAACGCGGCTTTCTTTGTTGACCCTTTTGCAAAGCCCGGATGCCTTGCCAGCATGGAGCAGCTGGGGGGCAAAGCGCTCTCATTCAACAATATTGCAGATGCCAACGCCGCCCTTGAAGTGATCAAGAGCTTTACCTCAGAGCCAACTTGCGTCTCAGTCAAACACCAAAGCCCGTGTTCGATAGCAAGCGCGGATGATATAGCTACAGCTTACAGGAAGGTGTATGAGGCTGATCCTGTGTCTATATTTGGCGGGATAGTGGCTATGAACACGGTGTGTGATGCAGGCACCGCAGACCTGATGAAGGATACCTTCCTGGAGATAGTCATTGCGCCCGAATTTACACCTGAAGCGATAGAAATATTACAAAAAAAGCAGGATTTGCGCATTCTAAAAATCGCAGACATCGATTTCAATTCATATGGTTTCAAGCACAGAAGCGTCTTGGGCGGGCTTTTGGTCCAATCCCCTGACGATGTTTTATACGAGTCGCTGGAAGTAAAGACAAAAGCAGCCCCCACAGACGGGCAGCTTGCAGACTTGGTATTTGCCATGAAGTGCTCAGTCCACTTGAAGAGCAACGCCATAGCCATTGCAAAAGACAAAACCCTTATAGGGGCAGGGCCAGGCCAAACCAATAGGATTGGGGCGCTGCAGATTGCTGTAAGCCAAGCTTCCGAGAAAGCCAAAGGGGCTGTTCTTGCATCTGATGCCTTCTTCCCCTTTGATGATTGTGTAATTGCGGCAAACGAAGCTGGCATCGCGGCGATAATCCAGCCTGGTGGATCAAACAGGGATATTGATTCGATCACAAAGTGTAACGAGCTAAACATTCCCATGGTATTTACTTCAGTAAGGCATTTCCTGCACTAAATAATGCTTTGGGCATAGCCAGCAAAGGTTGCGCAAAGCTTATGACGGGCTAGCCTGAGCGCTACGAATTAAGAGATCGCCATAATGCCCCGATAACATTCGGCTCTTCAGTGTATAGCAAAGATCCAAACAGGCTAATATGGCAGCGCCAGACAGCAAAAGCAAAGTGGATTTTACGCTAGTGGGAGGCAGTTTGGATTCAAGTGTCCCGAGAATTGAACTGCCCACACTAACTTCAATAAGGAGGAGGCGCACCCGCCCCACTGTTATATTAAAAGCAAGGGGTCCGGCGACGCCAAGATTGGATGAAATTGTTGGTTATTGGCTCTGGAGGGCGTGAGCATGCGCTTATCTGCAAACTTCTAGAGAGCCCCTTGTGCGAGGAGGTATATTGCGCCCCTGGCAATGCAGGCATCAGCCAGATTGCCACTTGTGTAGACATAGGTGCAGAGGACATCGACCTCCTTTGCGAGTTCGCAAAAAACAATAAAATCGGTTTGACAGTTATAGGCCCAGAAGCCCCTTTGGTAGCGGGGATTGTCGACAAATTTGAATCTGAAGGTTTGAAAGTTTTCGGTCCAAATAAGCAAGCTGCGGCATTTGAAGGCAGCAAGAAGCATACCAAGTCGTTTTTGTCCCGCCATGAGATACCCACAGCCAGGCATTTGACGGCATACTCGTTCTCCGAGGCAAAAGCGGCCATTGAAGAAAGCGGCTTTCCCCTAGTCGTCAAAGCAGACGGCCTTGCCGGAGGCAAAGGCGTTTTTATCTGCCAAGACGAGGCAGAGGCTATAAACGCCTTGGATGAGATTATGGTTCAAAAAACCCTCGGGGCGGCTGGGGACTCCGTTGTGCTGGAAGAATATTTAGACGGCTTTGAAGTCAGCGCTCTATGCTTCGTTGATGGCAACACCATAATCCCAATGGAGTTCTCGCGGGATTACAAACGGGCATATGACGATGATGAAGGGCTTAACACTGGAGGCATGGGGGCGTATTCCCCAAACCCTGCCATAGACGCCAAGTTGGCTGAAAGAATAACAAAGACGATAATAAACCCGGTCATGAAAGCCATAAAAGCCGAAAAAATAAACTATAAAGGCGTCTTGTATGTAGGCCTTATGATTACCCAAGGCCAAATTCCGAAAGTGCTCGAATTCAATGTGCGCTTTGGAGACCCAGAAACCCAGGCGTTGATGCCAAGGTTGAAGAGCGACTTGGTCAAAATAATGCTCAACTGCACCGACGGCCTTCTAAGCGAAGAAGACGTGGTTTGGAGCTCCAAGTCTACCGTCTGTGTCGTCGCATCCTCCAAAGAGTATCCTGGCGCCTGCCAGACCGGCTTTGAGATCACAGGCCTTGATGATGTGGGAAATGCTTATGTGTACCACGGGGCAACCACAAAAACCCCTGATGGCAAAGTCCTCACAGCAGGGGGCAGGGTGTTGAATATCTGCGCCAAGGCAGAAACGCTCAAGGCTGCCAGGATACTCGCTTACGAAGCTGTTTCAAAGATAAACTTTGAAGGCATGAGATATAGAACGGATATCGCAAAATCAAGCAGCAAATAGGAAACAAAATGGATCACAATAAACAGGAATTCACCCGCAATTTTTGTATCATAGCCCATATCGACCATGGAAAGTCGACCTTGGCTGACCGGCTTATAGAAACCACCGGACTAATCAGCGAAAGGGATATGGTTGCCCAAGTCCTCGATAAAATGGACTTGGAAAGGGAAAGGGGCATCACCATCAAGCTCCAAGCAGCCGCATTGACTTACCAGGCAAAGGATGGGCAAGAGTATTACCTTAATCTAATCGACACCCCAGGGCATGTGGACTTCACCTATGAAGTCTCGCGCTCTCTTGCGGCTTGTGAAGGGGCAATTCTCGTTGTTGACGCGACCCAAGGAGTGCAAGCCCAAACACTGGCGAACGTTTATCTTGCCCTGGATGCAGACCTTGAGATAATTCCTGTGATCAACAAAATTGATTTGGCAAGCGCCGATGTGGATATGGCAGTCAGGGAAATCGAGAACATTATCGGCCTTGACGCTTCTGATGCGCCTAAAATATCGGCAAAAGAAGGAATCAATATACAGGATGTCCTCGAAGCAATCGTCGATAAAGTGCCGCCGCCAAAAAACAACGACGCCGACCCTTTCAGGGCGTTGATATTCGACTCTTATTTTGATCTTTACAAAGGCGTTGTCGCAACGGTCAGGATTGTAGACGGTGTAGTGAAAAAGGGTATGAAGATAAAAGTCTTGTCTACCGGCAAATTATTTGATGTTGAAGAGATCGGTGTGTTCACATCGAAACTGGAGCCAACAAGCGAATTGCGCTCGGGGGATGTAGGCTACTTGTGCGCTTCGATCAAAAACGTATCGGATACAATGCCCGGCGACACCATAGCTGACGCCCGTTTCCCTGCTTTAGACCCATTGCCAGGATACAAGTCGATTACCCCAATGGTCTACTGCGGGATTTACCCATTAGACGGCTCAAAATTCGAAGATTTGAGGGAAGCATTGGCTAGGCTTAAACTGAACGATGCTTCATTGGTTTTTGAGCCGGAGGCATCAGCAGCGTTAGGGTTCGGGTTCAGGTGCGGATTTTTGGGGCTGCTGCATTTGGAGGTCACCCAGCAGCGCCTTGACAGGGAATACAACCTTGAGTTGATAACAACAACCCCAAGTGTCGTATACAAGATAAAAACGACAACAGGGGACACAATTGAAGTCGACAACCCGACAAATATGCCGCCTGCAAATACTATCGCCAGCATGGAGGAGCCTTTTGTCAACGCCAGCATCATGACTCCCAGCGAGTATATCGGATCGGTTATGGATCTGTGCCAAAAGCGAAGGGGCATTTATGTCAATACCGAATACCTAGATGGCAATAGAGTAATTTTGCATTATGAAATGCCACTGAATGAAATCATTTATGACTTTTTCGACACGCTAAAGAGCAAGACTAGAGGTTATGCGTCTCTTGAGTATGAGATCAACAATTATCGCCCATCAAAGCTTGTCAAGCTTGATTTTTTGATCAATGGGGAGTTAGTGGATGCCCTCTCATTCATCGTCCATGAGTCAACATCATATTCAAGGGGCAGGGGTGTAGCCCAAAAACTTAAAGAAGAAATACCGCGCCATATGTTTGAAGTGCCAATACAAGCCGCCATTGGCGGCAAGATAATCGCGAGGGAGACTGTCAGGGCATTGCGCAAAGATGTCTTGGCAAAATGCTATGGCGGGGATGTTTCACGGAAAAGAAAGCTGTTGGAGAAGCAAAAAGAGGGAAAGAAGAAAATGCGTGAAATCGGAAGGGTTGAAATACCCCAAGAGGCATTTATGGCAGTGCTAAAGATCGATGATTGACAAGAGATCTGGCATATATGTCCATATCCCCTTTTGCCAAAGCAAGTGCCCATACTGCGACTTTTCCTCCTTTGCGGGAAATAGCAGTTATGGGCTATATTTTGAAGCATTAAGCAAAGAGGTTGTGTCGCGTTCCACAAACAACCAAATATCGACAATCTATTTTGGGGGTGGCACCCCCAGTTTTGTTTCGACAAATTTTATTGCCCAGGCAATAAAATCGATTAGAAATAATTTTAGCATCTCAAAAAATGTTGAAGCTACAATCGAAGGAAACCCAGACAGCTTGACTGCAGATAAGCTCGAAGCATATCGGGAACTTGGATTCAACCGAATAAGCATCGGAATGCAGTCAGCAATAGATAGCGAGCTTGAAGCAATCGGCAGGCTCCATGCGTTCCGACACACTAAGGATAGTGTGGCTAATGCTAAAATTGCAGGTTTTGACAATATCAGCTTGGATTTGATGTTTGGATTGCCAGGCCAGAAATTAGAAACATGGGAACGGTCCCTTGAATCAGCAATTGCCCTTGAGCCTAAGCATATCTCGACATACTCGCTTACCTTGGATGAAGATAGCAGCTATTTGATAGAAAATAAAGAAAAGTTTCCAAATGAAGATACAGAACGGGAAATGTACCATATGGCATATAGGCTGCTTAGCGCCTCAAGATATGAGAGTTATGAGATATCCAACTTTTCCATAAGCGGTTTTGAATGCGCCCACAACCTCGATTGCTGGGATCTGCAGGAGTATTTGGGTTTTGGCATGGCTGCCCATTCTTTTGTTGGCAACGCAAGGATAGCGAATACTAGCAATTTTAAAAGATACATTGCAAACGCTGGCACTAAAGAAGCGGTTGAGTTCATAGACAAGCTAAATAAAGAAGAGCTTATGTCAGATTATTGCATGTTGGCGCTACGGACAAGCAAAGGGATTTCCCTTATGCGTTTTGAGGAGCTGTTTGGTGTCAATTTGAATAGCGCATATCCAAATGTTCTGGACAAGCTTGGCAAAGATGGGCTGGTCAAAGCAAGTCCGTCATTTGTTTCCCTCACTAGAAAAGGGCTTGATTTTGCCAACATCGCAATGGGCGCCTTTATGTAGCGAGGCGGTTTTAAGCTTGTCTTTTTCAAATAGCCTCAGTCAGGGCTAAAATTATCATGTTTTCTAAATTGAGCCCATACCGGCTGGCAGCCGGCACAAACCAGATTTGAAAATGGGCAGTTTTTTTTGTACAATTTTTCCATCGGCGATTCTCACAGAGCATGGCGAGTCTCGCAGGGCGGCTTGTAAAAACTGGCACGCCCCATTTCTCAATGTGGAAAGCAAAGTTACTGCAGAGTGCATGGTAGACAATATTGAAGATTTTTAAATGTGAATTATATTGGCAAAAGGGCGCCATTTGGCAATGGTTTTTAAATTCTAGATGCAAAAAAAAAACAGTGCACAAATATCAATTGCACACTAAAACTGCTGTTATCTATTTTTCAGTATATTGCGAGTTGCTTCCCTTTTTACCACTTCATCAATATCAGATCCCCGCTGGCAGTCTTGACATTGATAGGGGTATTTCCGCTTAAATATACATATTTGCCGGAATGCTCTTCAAGCTCGAATTCTTCACTGCAGTAAAACGATCCTTCTATAGAGTCAAAAAAAACTTCGAATCCCGTTTTATCCGGAATTTCCATTTCAATATCGCCGCTCATAGTCTTAAAGTCCGCATTGGAAAACAACACTGGTGTATAATACTCAATTGAGCCTGTCCTAGACTCGACAATTGCAGAGGTGACAATGGAATTGATATATGTATCTCCAGAAGCAGTGTTTGTCCTTAATAGCTGGATGTATGATTCCCTAATGTCAATGTCCCCGCGCAATGAGTTGATGTAAGCGCTTTCAATGCTAGAGTCAAAGATGAATATATGTCCAGTCAAATTCGTCAGTTTTGCCTCAATGATGCTGGAAGCGCATAAGTAGATGTCTGCCTGGGTTTGCACCTCTAAAGAGTATTTTCGCCCTTCAGGCAGCATGACAACAATCTCGGTAAAAGGAGCATCTTTTGGGATATCAATATCAAGCTTATCCAATTCGAAATTGACGCATCCACTAGTTGTTAGCGATGAGGGAGTTATTTCGAGTGTCCCGTATGGATTCTCGTAAATGACAACATTCACATTTCCCGCTGTGATTTGTATGTATTCCATGCTTTGGGTTTCAGGGGCGCGTACTTCAGCATGGCCAGAGGACACAATGGACTTTGTAAAACCTATATTAGCCATTGCTCCAATATTCAAGTTTTCTTTCGCATAGCACACAACTGATATTATTGAACAGAATGCGAACAATGTGGAGAAAGTCTTTTTAAACTTTGTAGCCATATATTCATTTTACTTCCCATAGTCTGCCTAGGCAATGGAATGCTTATTTAATTAATCTTATTATAAGGATAATTGGATCATAAGTGCCGTGGAATATTTGCCAGATTGCGCAAATTTTAGCCTGTAACCCCAAGGTATCCGCCGACGTTGCTTTACAAGTTTGGGCAGCCTTAAAACTATCGGCAAGCATAATGTTGCCATTAACGGGACTGCCAGCTGTTCGTGGCCTATAGGATTTCTGGCTTTTGATAACGTCACTGCAAAGAAACGGTTTGCCGCGGTGGAAGTCCGGCTGTTTTTCCCGTCAAGGCGCTCCCTGGTAGATTGTTGCCTCTATATGGTTTTCGTTGGGCATTGTTGCATAAGCTACAGGCGACTGTGCCCGGAGAATAATAAAAGCTGGTTGGCAATATTATGCAAACCAGCTTTTTTTCAATCAAACTATTCTGTTGTGTATGGAAGCAAAGCGATGTTTCTTGCAATTTTTACTGCATTGGTGACTTTCCTTTGGTGTTTGGCACAAGTGCCAGTGGCTCTTCTTGGCAAGATTTTGAAGCGTTCTGAAATATATTTTTTCAAAAGCTTCACGTCTTTATAGTCAATGCCTTCAAGCTTGTTCTCGCAGAAGTAGCATACTTTCTTTCTGCGTTTGTAGTTATCGCGGTTGTTGTACTCCCTTTCGGGCCTTTCATTAGCCAAGCTTGCGGTCCCCTTTCTCTAAAATGGAATTTCCATATCGTCGATCTCTTCGAAGCCATCCATCGGGACTCCAAAGCTATCGCTGTAATCATGTACAGGCGGAGCCTGCTGTTGTTGCTCTGATCTTGGTGTCAAGAAATTGACTTCATCTGCTACGATCTCTGTTACGTAACGCCTAACTCCATCATTGCCGTCATAACTGCGAGTCTCAATCCTGCCCCTCACAGACACGAGGTTGCCTTTATGCAAATACCTCGCGCACAAGTCTGCAGTCCCTCTCCAAGTCTTGATCAGCAAGAAATCTGTCTCTCTCTCGCCATTCCTGTTCTTGTAAGACCGGTCTACTGCCATTGTGAACGTAGTCATTGAAATTCCGTTTGCTGTTGGCCGTAACTCAGGATCCTTCGTAAGGCGCCCTTCTAAAATTGCTACATTAAGCATTGAAATCTAACCCTCCATTTACAATTTGATGACTATGCCACGCAGGATATTTTCTGTGATCCTGTAAATGTGGTAGAGCTCATCGAGAGCCTGATTACCCGCTTCAAACTTCACAAGAGTGAAATAGCCGTCACGGTTCTTTTCGATTTCATAAGCAAGCTTCCTTTTGCCCCATTCCTCTACTTCGCCTATCTCTCCGCCATTGGTTACGATAAGCTCCTTGATCCTGTCGGCGACTTCTGTTGATGCCTCCGGTGTCAGATCGGGATGGGTAATAAAAAGCGTCTCATATGATGCCATGTGTTTCACCTCCTTCTGGACTAGTGGGGGATTGCTCCCCAAGGATTGCATGGATTAAATACAAGCCATATGGCAAATAGTATAGCATATCCCGACCGTGTATGCAAATTCTATCGCTCGTTTGTTAAGTTTAGCCGATTGCTGCCCTCTACTTTGTTTATACTCTGTATTGCCCCGCCATGCTCTTTTATCTTGCTGCCAACTATTCATTTTTTCGTAGAATAGAGCTAATAAGCGCCTCTTCTCTATGCTAGAAAAAAACAGAGGCGCTTTTTTAGCGCCTCCGTATGCTCCGTATGCTTGGTTGCTTAAATATCATCCAGCAGGGCTGACAAGCTGTCAAGCTCGTCTACAGTGATCGGTATGTTTTCCTGCTGCAGTTTTGAGAAATCCGATTCTGCTGCGGGTTTTGCCTCTGCAGTCCCCTCGTTCTTATCGGGCTCTTTTGGCACTGTCTCTGTTGGTATAGAGAACTTTGATACTGCCTTTGATTGCTCATTCCTTGAGGATTTTAATAGTGGCAGTTGCCCAGTTCCTTCACCGAAAATGTCAGGCTTTATCCTCAGCCTCTCAAATGGCTCTCTAGAGCTTCCCGTTGAAGGAGGCAATGGAGTAGCTGGTGGAGCGGACTGCTGAACCGGAGGGGCTGAATACTGCGGGTTGATCCTAATGGGTTGCATCGAGCGTTCTGTGAACTGCTCTGGCACAACGTTTTGCACTATGCCTTGGCGGCCAAGTTCTTGGCCAAGGGGAATTTGAGGCGAGCGGGATGTCCCGAATCCGAAAATCGGCTGTTGCCTTTGCTCTTGCCTTGATGGCACATCCTCTTGTGCTGGCCCGGCAGCAGCTGGCATTTCTGTTTCGCTGTCTGCTTCGCCCTTGTCTTTGACAGTGGTATCACGTTGCAGTTGTTCTTCTTCTTCCTTTATTCGAAGCAGCTCTTGTTGCTGGCGCAGCATTTCTTGTTGCTTCTCGATTTCTTCTTGGGCTCTTCTCTGGGCTTCTTTAAGCTGTTTGAGCTCTTTTTGCCGCTGGTCCTCCTCGCGTTTCTTTTGTTCCTCAAGCTCTTGGGCTTTGGCTAGCGCCTGGGCCTTGGCAAGTTCTGCTTGGTGCTGAGATTCGAGCTCTTTCTTAAGGTCAGCTATGCGTTGCTCTTCTTGCTTTCGAAGCTGGTCTGCTTGTTTTTCAAGCTCCGCTTTGCGTTCGATTTCTCTGGATTTTTGGATTTCCAACGCTTCGGCTCTCTGGCGCTCGGCTTCCTGTTGCTCTTGCTCGAGTTTTTGGCGCCTCTCATACTCAGCTTTCATGTCAAGCTCTGCTTTGCGCTGGGCTTCTTTGAGCCTTGCGATTTCTTGTTGCTGGGCTTCAAGCTCTTCTTGTTGTTTTTGAAGCATTTGCTGCTGGAGCTCGTTTTTCCTGCGAATCTCTTCGGCAGCTGCCGCTTCCTTTTGCTTCTCTATCTCAAGCGCACGTAGACGTTCTTGTTCTGCCCTGCGTTCTTTTTCGGCTACTTTCCGTGCCTCTTCCTGGGCTTTTACTTGGGCGCGCTGTTCTTCAGCTATTCTTTCTTTCTCTTCCTCCAGTTGCAGTTTCTCTTCAGCCAATTTCTGCTTTTCGATCTCTGCAAGCCTTTGTTTCTCAAGCTCTGCTTGCCTTTGCCTCTCAAGCTCTGCTTTCTGCCTTTCAAGCTCTGCAATCCTCTGGCGCTCAAGCTCTTCTTTCTGCTTTTCGAGTTCTGCAAGCCTTCGCCTTTCAAGCTCCGCTTCTTTTGCAAGCTCGGCAAGCCTCTGCTTCTCAGCCTCTGCTTCTTTTGCGAGCTCAGCAAGCCTCTGCTTCTCAGCCTCTGCTTCTTTCTCTTTTACCAAGCGTTCTTGTTCTGCTTTTGCGCGTTCGATCTGCCTTTGCTCTTCGGCTTCTTTGGCAAGGCGCTCTTGCTCTGCACGGGCTTCTTCAATGCGGCGTTTTTCCTCAGCCTCCCGGGCAACGCGTTCCTTCTCTTTTTGGGCTTCTTCGATTCGCCGCTTTTCTTCAGCTTCTTTGGCAAGGCGTTCTTGTTCTGCCCGTGCTTCTTGGAGCTTCCTATGTTCTTCTGCCAAGCGTTCTTTCTCAAGCTCGAGTTTCTTTAGTTCCTCAGCTTCTTTGGCAAGGCGCGCTTGCAACTCGAGGAGCCTTTGTTCTTCAGCCAGCCTCGCTTGCTCTTCAGCCATCCGGTGTTCCTCAGCCAGCCTTGCTTGCTCTTCGGCAATCCGCTGCTCTTCAGCCAGCCTTGCTTGCTCTTCGGCAATCCGCTGCTCTTCAGCCAGCCTCGCTTCCTCTTCAGCCAATTGCTGCTCCAT
The DNA here is from genome assembly GCA_009782875.1 of Eubacteriaceae bacterium. GTDB lineage: Bacteria > Bacillota > Clostridia > Eubacteriales > Anaerofustaceae > WRIE01. The sequence continues at coordinate 114,068 of WRIE01000001.1, forward strand.
AGCTATGCGTTGTTCTTCAGCAAGCTTTTCTTGCTCCTCGGCTATCCGCTGCTCTTCAGCTTTCTGCTCTTGTTCGGCAATCCTTTGCTTGTTTGAAAGTTGTTGATTCTCCTCACCCAGCTGCTTTTGTTCTCCAGCTTCCAATCCAAGGAGCTCGGATTCTGTTTTTCTCTTAAGCTCTTGGGCATCGTTGGCCAGTTTTTCCCTTGCAGAAAGGCGGTCGTCTTTAGGTTGCTGTGGTTGCCCCATGGCAAATGGCGCGCTTGGGGCAGGCTGCTCTTGGTTTGTCGCAAACACCGGCTTGGCGTTTTGTTGAGGTATAGGGCCTGTTTCAAATTGCTGCTCATGCTGTTTTAGCTGCGCTATGGGCAGCGGCAATGTGTTTTTCTTCAATTCTTCCATTTGCTGTTGGTTGTTGGTTGCTTCAAATGAGCCGATCCCCACAGCTTGGCGTTGGGCAGGCGCTTCCTCAGTTGCTGTGCTGCCCTCATCCGGACCTACAAACGCTATGCTTGACTGGCTCATTGGACGTGCAGGCATAGGCGGTTTTGCCTGGCTGAGATTGTCAATTAGTTCTATGGTCCTGCTCAAGTCTCGAGCCAGGTCATTGTGGACAATGGTGTCGGACATTTCAAATTCTGGTTTTTGGTTCTTTTGAGGCATATCTGGAATGCCAAACTCTGGCTTCGCGTTGCTTGGCTGTTGTGAGCTGGCAGCAGGTTCTGTAGTGAGCACTTTTTCCTTTTGTTCGAATTCCGCCATTTTTTCGAAGAGTATTTGTTCCCTCTCCTCAAGAAGTTTCGAGCGGCTGTTAAGGGCAGTATATAGATTTCTGACATCTTCCAGTATCGTGTCCAAGATTTCCTGGCGCTCCATGCTTTGGGTAGCATCGTAATTGTCTAGCGGCGCTGCCCCACCCCCGTCTTCAAGCGCGCCGATCATTTCAAGCTCGCTTTTCTCCCTTGAAATCCTGTCTTGCAACTCTTCTTCTGCCCGTTGCTGTTCCAACGAAGCAATTCTGGACTCTTTTTCCTCAAGGGCTCCGAGGAGCATATTTAAACTTTCTTCACGGTCTTTTCTTGCGTCTACAAGCTCGTTTTGGAGAGAGATCTGGATAGACTCGTATCTCATTCGCTCTTGCTCTTGGTCCAGCTCTTTGTTTTGCAAAAGCTCCCTGGTTTTCTTAAGCTCCTCTTCGATTTCTAACCGAAGGCGCATTTCTTTGAAGTGTTCGGTGTCCATCAGTGTCTCGTTCTCATGCTCAAGGGGGGCTGCCGAAGTTCCGAAACCTGCTTCTGAGAAAAACCCTTCCTCTTCCTGGTTGTCTTCAACAACAAGCGCTTCTTCTTGGATAGCCGGTTGTGCCGGCTTTCTTGTGAAGCGCAGCCTTGAGGATTCTTCATCTTCCTTAAGCGCTTCGCCGAACGGTTTTTGGCTGTTTTGGCGCCCGAAGCCGAAGCTTGGCTCGATCTCATCCTCTTGCTTGGGCAATGGCCCGGTTTCGGTGTCTGACAACCCAAAAGGCTCGCTGTCGCCAAATTCCGTATTTATATCGCTACTCTCCGGCTCCATCTCCATATCCAAGATGCTCTCCTGCGAATGCTCAATGAAAGCTACAGATGTTGCGGCAGCATTTGGAGCAGGATGGATCGGGAAATGGAAAGGCGAATGTGATTCGCTGGATTGGGTAATTGTCGGAGGCATAGGCGTAGGTATTGTGTTTGTGCCGGCATTTGCCGTTTGGAAAGGATTAATCCTCTCATCACCCGCCGGGTATTCCACAGATTGCTCTATCCTGTTTTGTGATGGCCTGCGGAAAAACCTTTGGGCTTGCTCCTTTTGGGAAGGCTCTTCAACCGGCGCCTGGACTATTTCTTCTATAGGCATCGGAGGCATCGGGATAGGTGTTATCTCCGCTGTATCGTCCAAATCGATATCTTCGAGGAATTGCTCCTCGAACATAAAGGGCGTTTCTTCCGGCTCCAAGTCATCGACATTTGGCGACAATTGGGCGATGGCTGCTGTGTTGGAAATCGTCTCAGTCATTGCAGCGGTATCCTCAATGCGCTTTTTCAAAGGTATGCTGTCATACACTGTGTTGAAGATAGAATCTTGGTCATCGTACTCGTCAAGATCCTCATCCTCAAAGTCCATATCCCCGTAGGCATTTTCGTAATCCTCAGCCCCAAGCCCCCGCACCAAAAATCTAATGACAACTGTGAAGAAAGCCTCAATAACGAATATTATTATAAAGAACGAATAATTTGACAGGATATTGACATCGTAAACAAAACTTGCGACGAATGCGGCAATGATATTTGCAAACGCCACACCTGCCGCATCTAGGAGCAGATTGCGGTAGACATCTGTGCTGTACATCAAAAATCCAGTAAATACAACAAGCTTGATTCCAATAATAATAAGAAGAGTCGGCGGTTTGGCAAGCACACTCAACGCTTCGGCAATATTCAGCTTGAATATAGAGGTCACTACAAAGAACGCGGCAGCGTTAGACAAATACACTATAGCGACATCAGCCGCAAACAGAGCTGCTATCTTGGCAATCTTCTTCATTAAATCATGGCGCAGAGCGCCCCCCGCATCAAGAGGACTGGCGGGAGGAGCGCGCCCTCCTTTTTCTGAGAAAATTGTGGGATAATGTTTGTGATAAACCGCCACCCACTGGCGTAAAATTCACATGCAAATTGTTATCCTGAGACCGAAACGTGCAGAACTTGTTTCAACTTGGAAACTATTTGCTAAAACATGAATGTAAATACAATCTCGCTGCATCAAATTTTGAAAAACAGATCAGTGCCCATCTCAGTACAATAGCAATATTTATTGGATTTATGTACTGTATAACGGTATAACGGCATTGTTATTATCTTGCAGCAATAGATATTTATTCTTAATACAATAAATCGTTTTTTGTTGATAATTTGTGTTTCATTCGATGCTCAATTATAGCATATAATGAATTGCTAGCAAATTAATATTTTTCAAATTAAAAGCAATGTAGTTTTAATACAGAAATATGAGGGCTAAATAATTAAAAACCTAGTGTTTGTCTAATATCAAGCTAATTTGTGAAAGAATGCAATTGTTTGGATATGTAGGCTGGTTATTGTGTTTTTGTGGGGATAAAACTAAATAATTTCTTGCAGATCAAAAGGATAGGAATAATTGTGGTCTTTTTGTCCTAATGAATGTATAATGTTTAGGTTAAAAAAACTAGCTAATAATAATAATTGCCTACAGATCCAATCCATTCTTTTCAAAAATGCTATTAATGTCAAATTACTCAAATGGAGGTCCTAGCCGGATTGGAAAACACAAACAAGCCCTGCGCAGTTGTATTGGCCGCAGGGGCTGGAACTAGGATGAAGTCGAAGCTGCCTAAAGTCTTGCATGAAGTCTGTAGTGTGCCTATGGTTTGCCATGTTCTAATGAGCTTGGCAGAAGCGGGGATCGCGGATATTGCAGTAATTGTAGGGTATGGGAAAGAGCAAGTCATATCCACGATAAACCAGTTCGGATTTGACGAGGGGATTGTTTTTTATGAGCAACCCCAACTAAACGGGACGGGGGGGGCTGTCGCAAGCGCCAGGGAGTTTTTCGCAAATAGGCAAGGGGACGTTTTTGTATTATGCGCAGACGCGCCATTGGTGGACAGCGGCATCTTGGCAGGCTTAGCTGGAGAGAAGTCTTTATCTGGCGCTGATATGTGCGTGCTTTCGGCAGACTTTGAAGAGCCCGGCTCGTATGGAAGGATCATAAGAGACGAAAATGGCTCCGTTTTATCCATAATGGAAGCAGCCCATTTAAGCGCAGACGAGTCCTCAAGTTTAAAAGAGGTGAATTCTGGAGCTTATATCTTTGACGCCCAAAAGCTTGATAGCATCATTGGCCTTTTAGGTGAAAACAAGAAACCAGGCGAGATCTACCTTACAGATGCGGTGGAGCTGTTCAACAAAAGCGGATACCGTGTATGCGCCCACAAGGCTAAAGACGCGAATTCTGTGGTGGCGGCTAATGACCGCATTGAGCTTGCCCGCTGTGAAGGGCTGATGGCTGCAAGGACAAATGCGAAATTGATGGCCGAAGGCGTGGGAATGCCCTCGCCTTCACAAGTAATGGTGTCCAGGCAAGCGCTTGTAGGCATGGACACAATCCTATACCCAAACACCCGGATTGAAGGAAAAACAACAATCGGCCAAAACAACGTAATAATGGGCGGGCGCATATCTAATTCGACGATCGGGGACAATAACTATATTGAAGCCTCGGTCATTGAGGATTCAGCAATATCCTCAGATTGCCAGATCGGGCCTTATGCCCACCTAAGGCCTGGCGCCGACTTGGCTGATCATGTTAAAATCGGCAATTTCGTGGAGGTCAAGAACTCTAAGATCGGCATGGGGACAAAGGCGTCGCATCTCACTTACATAGGCGACAGCATTGTCGGCCAAAACGTCAATTTTGGATGCGGCTCCATAACAGCGAATTATGACGGGCTCAAAAAAAATACAACAGTGATTGATGACGAAGCGTTTATCGGATGCAATGTGAATCTTATCGCCCCTGTCAAAATTGGGAAAGGGGCTTTGATTGGCGCAGGGTCCACCATCACTAAGGATGTGCCTGATTGGGCGCTTGCTCTCGAGCGATCGCAGACATATGTCAAAGAAGGCTACAACAAAGGCAGGAAGGCGTAGAGTCTCTCTGCCTTCCTTAAAGTGGTTTAAAAAACATTCAATTATGCAAATGACACGAAAAACAGCCTGGCTGGCAAGCGGAGAGGAAAAATGAACTTAACATATTCTGAAGATGTAATACTACTAGCAGGCAACGCGAACCCAAAGCTAGCCCAAGATATTGCAAAATTTTTGGGCGTGAAGCTATGCGATGCGAAGATCAGCAAATTTTCCGATGGTGAAATTTCCGTAAATATCCTCGAGTCGGTAAGGGAAAAAGACGTATTTGTGATACAGTATGCTGTTCCCCCTGCCAACGACAACTTGATGGAGCTATTAATTCTCATTGATGCTTTGCGCAGAGCGTCAGCGGGCAGGATAAATGTGGTTTCCCCATATTACGGCTACGCCCGCCAAGACAGGAAAGACAAGTCCAGGGTGCCGATAACCGCGAAATTGGTCGCAAACTTGATCAGCATCGCTGGCGCAGACCGCCTGATAGCGGTAGACTTGCATTCTGACCAAATAATGGGATTTTTCGATATCCCGGTGGACAGGCTCCAAGCCCTGCCAATAATTGCGGAGTATATCAAGAGCCATGCTTTCGACTTGAGCAAGCTGGTGGTTGTCGCCCCGGATGCCGGCGGGGTCAAGAATGCCAGAGCGTTGGCAGAGCGGCTAGGATTGCCAATGGCGATCATCGACAAGCGCAGGCCGAAGGAGAATGTGAGCGAGGTCCAGTATGTTATCGGCGATGTGGCAGGCATGGATGTGGTCATGATAGACGACATCATCGACACAGCAGGCACCATAGTCAACGCAGCCTACGCGCTCAAAGACCTTGGGGTGGAAAAGGTTTTTGCGGCGTGCACCCACCCGGTGCTTTCCGGTCCTGCAATTGAGCGCATCAAAGACAGCCCCATCGAGCAGTTGTTCGTAACAGACACCATAGAGCTTCCCGAAGGAAAGAGAATAGACAAGATCGAAGTGATTTCACTTGCCGAGCTCTTGGCTTCTGCCATTGAGAGGATCCATATAGGCGCTTCGGTCAGTGTCTTGTTTGAGGAATAAAAAATGCAGGCCTTTGTTGGCTGGCCAAGAATACGCGAATCCAACATGGCTTTTCAAAAATCCCGCACCACTGGCGCATATTGCACCGCCAACAGAAGTTTGTTGGCAAGAACAACCACAGCTTTTAACAAAGCGAATCTAAAAAAGCGTGTGGAAAGCTGGCAACGCGCTATTCTTGGCGTATGGCTGCAAGCTATCCGGCAAAGCTGTAAGAGCGGTTTATTTTTGGCAGGAGAGCTAGAGGCTGCTTTGACCATTGGGATTTAAGCCGCAACAAACTGGACAAAGGCAACTATTTTGGAAATGCAATTATCAGATACTAATAATAAACCATTGGCTTTGAGGAAGGCTATACAAGGAGGCGCGATTCCTCCCCCGGCTAGCAGGCAGCTTATGCCGCTGCTAGAGGAAGGGGTATCCTCGCGTAGGAATGATGGATGATTTAAGACAAATTGCAAAACAAGCCCGAATTGATATTTTAAACCAAGTCTATTCCGCTGCAAGCGGGCATTTGGGAGGCGCATTCTCCTCTGTCGAGATTTTGGTCGCTTTGTACTTTTCTGTTATGGACATACCCTCATTTGAGGAGGCCGACCGTGACCGGTTTGTTTTGAGCAAAGGCCATGCCTCTTCCCTCCTATATTCTGTCCTGTCACAAAAAGGGGCGTTCGACAGGGGAGAGTTAGCGAATTTCAGGCGCTTGGGCTCTATCCTCCAAGGCCACCCTGTATATGGCAAAGCCCCAGGCATCGAGATGTCCACTGGCTCTTTGGGCATGGGCGTCTCTGCAGCCACAGGCATCGCCTTGGCAGGAAAGATGGACAAAAAAAGCTATAGGGTGTACACGCTGCTTGGGGACGGGGAAATGCAAGAAGGGCTAGTCTGGGAAGCGTTGATGGCTATTTCCCACTTTGGGCTGGCCAACATGACTGTGATAATCGATAACAACGGCCTTCAAATTGACGGTCCGATACAAGACGTGATGAACCCTTACCCCATAGACGAGAAACTGGAAGCTTTTGGATTCCATACCCAAACTGTCGACGGCCATGATTTTGGAGCGTTGATTGGCTCATTTGACGCAGCCAAGGTCCAAACTGGAAAACCATCTGCGATAATCGCAAAAACAGTAAAGGGCAAGGGTGTGTCTTTTATGGAGGGCAACCCCGGTTGGCATGGCAAGGCGCCAAACGAAGAGGAATACGAGAAAGCCTTGCTGGAATTGGGGGGCAAGTAAATGGCTACTGAAAGGGCAACAAGAGATATTTTGGGCGCAACCTTGATAGAGCTGGGCAAAGCAGATGAAAACATAGTTGTTTTTGACGCCGACTTGTCTTCGTCGACAAAAATGGCTGAGTTTGCCGCAGTTTTTCCGGACAGGCACTTCAACGCCGGAATTGCTGAAATGAACATGGCGGGCATGGCTGCAGGCATGGCATCCATGGGCAAAACCGCTTTTATCTCAACTTTCGCCATTTTCGGCACTGGCCGGGCTTATGAGGTAGTGAGGGATCTAGTGTGCTACCCAAACTTCAATGTGAAATTGGCTATGACCCATGCCGGCTTGACTGTGGGGGAAGACGGGGCGACCCACCAATCCGTCGAGGATATCGCCTTGATGGCAGCTTTGCCAAACATGAAAGTCTTCGTTCCGGCTGACGCTGAGGAGGCGAGGCAAATGGTCATGGCAGCAGCGAAAATTCAAGGTCCTGTGTATATCCGCCTTGGCAGGGACAAAACCGAAGATATATATACCCCAGAAACCTACACCTACTCAATGAAGCCCGATAAGCTGAAAGATGGCGCTGATGTAGCTATTTTCGCCTGCGGGATAATGGTTGCCCGCGCTTTGTCAGCTGCTAAAGATCTGGAAGCTGAAGGGATAAGCGCCGCTGTGGTGAATTGTTCTACGCTCAAGCCTTTCGACGAGGGCTTTTTTGCCCGTATCGCAGGCTCGGTGAAAGGGATAGTGACCTGCGAGGAGCATTCCATATACGGAGGCCTCAACAGTGTTGTATCCCAAGCTGCAGGCAAGTTGTCGCCTTTGCCCATTGAAGCGGTTGCAATCGGCGACACATTTGGAGAGAGCGGGAAACCCGCTGAGTTGTTGGAAAAATACGGCCTGACTGCCAGCGCGATAAAAGAAAAAGCAAGGAGCGTTTTGCTAAAGGCAAAATGAGCCTATTTAAGAGATTTTCACTCAAGAAAACAGCCGGTTTTGTCATTAGCGCATTTCTAATGGCGCTCTTGGTCTATTTTGTCTATAAAACCGGTTTATTTTCATTATCCAGCGAAGAAAAAGTCAGCGAGTTTTTGGCTGAATTCGGAGCAGCAGCGCCTTTAATATTTATGTTGCTACAGTTTTTGCAGGTGTTGGTAGCTGTACTGCCGGGGAACGCGTCCTCATTTGTGGGAGGCATGCTCTTTGGCCATGTTTGGGGCACTGTTATGAGCTTCGTGTCAATAATTTCTGGCTCCCAGTTTTTGTTTTGGTTTGGCAGGAATTATGGCAGGAAACTTGTAGCAAAACTTATAGAACAGGACACTATAGACAAGTATGCGCCCAAGCTTTCGGGAAAAAAGGCCGCCAACGCCTTGCTTGTTATTTTTTGGGTGCCTATGTTGCCCGATGACGCTGTGTGTTTGCTCGCAGGCATAACTAATTCGGCTATCAGCTACAAACAATTTTTATATTTGGCAATAATAGGAAGAGTGCCGTCTATCATCATAAACAACGCAATTGGGGCAGGCCTGCATTCTGGCTATATCGTATGGATAATAGGCGCAACTGTGTTCATATACGCAGTTGCGCTAGCTCTTTACAATTTCGCATACCTGAAAAAGAACCAGAAGCCGATAGACAACGGCAATAAGGAAAACGGAGAAGAATAGCTATGGGTCCACATTATATTTTCGTTACCGGCGGAGTCGTCTCTTCACTTGGGAAAGGAATCACAGCCGCTTCCCTTGGCCGGCTCCTCAAAGCAAGGGGACTAACGGTTGTCACCCAAAAACTAGACCCTTACCTGAATTTTGACCCAGGAACCATGTCCCCGTACCAGCACGGGGAAGTCTTTGTGACAGAGGATGGGGGGGAGACAGACCTTGACCTCGGCCACTACGAGAGGTTCATCGATATCAACCTGTCAAAAAACAGCAACATCACTACAGGCAAGATCTACTGGTCTGTGATCTCCAAAGAGAGGAGGGGCGACTACCAAGGCGCGACAGTACAAATTATTCCGCATGTCACCAACGAGATCAAAAGCTTTGTCCTCGAATCAGGAAAAGAGTCGAACGTCGATGTCATCATAACTGAGATTGGCGGCACGGTCGGCGACATCGAAAGCCAGCCTTTCCTGGAAGCCATACGCCAATTGCGCAATGATATCGGGGTTGACAGGACGATGTTCATCCATGTGACATTGCTTCCATACTTGGCAAAAGCAAGGGAGGCAAAAACGAAACCTACCCAGCACTCAGTCAAGGAGCTGACAAGCCAAGGCATCCAGCCGGATGTGATCATCCTGCGCAGCGAGCACCCAATTGAAGAGAGCGTCAAAGACAAGATAAGCCTGTTTTGCAACGTGAAAAAAGAAGCGGTCATCGCAAACATCGACTGCGACTGCATATACGATGTGGCTTTGAACCTGGAGGAGGAGGGCCTTGCCTCCCTGGTCTGTGAAAAGTTTGCATTGGACGCCCATGAGCCGGATCTTGGAGACTGGATTGATGTCGCCACAAAATCCAAAAACTTGGTAAACGAGACCCGTATTGGCCTAGTAGGAAAATATGTCGAGTTGCGGGACGCCTATCTTTCAGTCAGCGAAGCGCTGGACCATGCAGGGCTCAACCAAGATTTGAAGGTGGAGATCGACTGGATCCAGTCAGAGAATTTAGAAGGCGCAAGCAAAGAGCAGATTGATGGGATTCTTGGCAACTTGGATGCAATCTTGGTGCCTGGAGGGTTTGGCTGGCGGGGGGTTGAAGGCAAGATAATCGCCGCAAACTACGCAAGAACCAACAACATTCCCTACTTGGGAATATGCCTAGGGTTGCAAGTGTCGACTATCGAGTTTGCCCGCAATGTCTTGGGGCTCACTGACGCAAACAGCACTGAGTATAACCCAGACACTGGGCACCCTGTTATCGACATTATGCCTAGCCAGGTCAACATCACTGATATTGGCGGAACCATGCGGCTCGGAGCCTATCCCTGCTATTTGAAAGAAGGCAGCTTGGCAGCCCGCCTTTACAGCCAAAGGGAAATATCAGAGCGCCATAGGCACCGCTACGAAATAAACAATGCTTACCGCCCGCATTTTGAGCAAGCCGGTTTAGTTGTATGCGGCACTTCCCCCGATGGCTCGCTGGTTGAAATGATTGAGCTTGAGGGCCACCCTTTCTACATAGCTACCCAGTCCCATCCAGAGTTCAAATCCCGTCCCACCAGGCCCCATCCGTTATTCCTCGGCTTAGTTAAAGCTGCCTATGAAAATAAAGTGGCGAAATAAAACCAAGCTGGGCTTATCGAACAAAGCCCAGCTTTTCTAGCCTAAGCATTTAGGCAAAACCTGCGTTGCTATGGCCAAATGGCGCTCAAGAAACAACAGCTGTTTGCAAAGCGAATAGCTGTTTTAATTGCAGGGCAGGGAGGCTTATTCCTGACTGCCCGCTTTTCCTTCGCTGGCTCTGCCATAAAAGGCAGCCTATCTTCCGATGCGGCAAAGAAGGGGCAAGCACAGTTGGAATCGTGGTGGCTGGCAAGTTTGGCTGCACAATTGCAGCAAACAAAAGCTAGGCGCTTTGGATGTTTAAGCAAAATTGGCAATGCGACCCTGCAATCCAGCTGTCAGGCGCAGGTGTTAAAAACGTGGATTTTCTCGCGGTATTGGCAAATATCGACAAGATAAGCATGATACGATTTCATTTGTAAAAAGCTTGTCGTCTGCCATCTAGCCACAAGAGCCAAGAATCTTTGCTGTTTTGACGGGCTACCATCTTGATAGCCGTTTTGCATACAAAGACGGGACATGTAAAATACTGTTAGAAAAAACTTTGGTTTTATGGCTTGTTTTGATTGCTTTGCTGGTATTGAGTCTGCAACAATCGAGCTTTCGCGCCTTTCTGGGCGGGCAGCAAGCCATTGGAAAGATTTAGAGCGAAAAGTGTGTGGAAACTTGGTATTTTCTCACCAGAAGCAATAAGTGATATTGAACGGCGATACGCTGCCTGATGGGCTGCAATTAAGAAGTTTTGCAATCCTGCTGATCCCGGTAACAGCCTATATGCCAGACATATCCGGAGGATGGGACGGAAACAACGGCTTTGGCCAGGATAGCTGTGCCAATACTTGCGGGCGTTGCGCATACAATAATATTTCCTTAATATCGATGCCCCCTTTGAGCCAATCTACGACTTGGCAACCGCCTTTTTCCAGTTGATGCTTCTTTGCATACTTCCGCTTTGAATAATGGCATGGCCCAGAGCCTGGGTTCTTCCACAAATAAATATTTGGAATTTCCATAACAACTACGGTTTCACCAGCAATTATAGGTTAGCGGGGCAACGGGGGCATTCCAGTATTTTTCAACATAGCCCAACCGCCAAAAAGAAATACAACATTTGAAATATGCGCAAGAAAGGATGTTTGTTCTTTAAATGAAACAAATTTTACGAATAGCCAAAGAAGCAAAACGCTATGCAGGTTTGCTCGCTTTAGCAATGGCAAGCACTTTAATGCTGACGGCAATCAACTTGGCAGGACCAAGGTTCATGAGCCAGATGACTGCTTTGGTTAGCAAAGGGGATAGCGAGGCTCTCTTGGCGACAAGGCGTATTGCCATTATACTTTTTTTTCTGTATATGTTTAAAATCCTCTTTAGGTTCCTTTCTAACTATATGGCGCATACAGCGGCATGGAAACTTGTCGAGGAGCTTCGCCAGCAAGTATATGACCATATCCAGTCATTTTCACTCGAGTATTACAGGGAACACCAAACTGGGGATTTAATGAGCAGGGTGGTCAATGACACAGGGACTTTCGAGCTGCTGTTCGCCCACATCATACCTGACATTGTGACCCACTCCGTGACAGTCGTCGGGGTTTGCTCCTTGCTTTTATCTATCAACGTGAGTCTTGCGTTGATTACGATTGTGCCCATCCCATTCATTGCAGCCTGCAGCATCTACTTTTCTGGCAAAACACGCCCTTTGCAAAGAAACACCCAACGCTCTTTGGCAAGCATTAATGCCAAGTTGCAGGACAACTTCTCGGGCATAGTAGAAATCCAGGCTTTTGGCCAACAAACAAAAGAATCAGGGCATGTGGGTGAGCGTTTGAGCCTGTTTACGACAAATATGCTAAAAGCTTTAAAGTATGGCGCGGTTTTCAATCCAACGATAGAGTTCTTGACATCCCTTGGCTCTGTCGCTGTTGTCGGGCTGGGAGGATACTTGGCTTACCTTGGCCAGATAGATGTAGCCCAAATCGTTGGGTTCATGCTATATTTGTCTTTGTTCTACACCCCTGTGGCCGGCGCAGCCCGCCTTTTAGAGGATTACAACCAAGCGCTGGCTGGCACAGAGAGGGTAATGGAGATTCTTGACACCCCTATCGGCATCAAAGACAAGGAAGGCTCTTATGAGCTAGGCGCAACCACTGGCAAGATTGAGTTCGATAAAGTGTGTTTCTCATATAATAGCGAATCAACCGTCCTTGATGGCGTGTCTTTCACAGCAAACCCAGGCCAGTTCATCGCGCTTGTCGGACCCACTGGCGTAGGCAAAACTACTACTGTGCAGTTAATTTCTAGATTCTATGAGCCAACCTCAGGCACAGTCAAAATCGATGGACATGATATCAACAATGTCAAGCTTGCCAGCTTGCGCTCGCAAATCTCGCTGGTATTGCAAGACACATTCCTTTTTAACGGGACAATTGCCGAAAACATTTCATATGCGAACAATGATGCCCAAGAAGAAGATATCGTCAAGGCGGCAAAAATTGCCCGTATCCACGATGACGTTATGTCGATGCCCGATGGGTATGGCACACAGATAGGGGAGAGGGGCGCAAAACTTTCAGGCGGGCAAAAACAGCGCATAGCCATCGCAAGGGCTGTTTTGCGGGATACCCCGATATTGATTTTAGACGAAGCCACAGCATCAGTAGATACCCAGACAGAGAGGGAAATCCAAAGCGCAATAAATGACTTGGCAGGCACTAGGACAATAATCGCCATCGCGCATAGGTTGTCGACAATCAAGCACGCTGACAAAATCCTCGTGTTTGAAGAGGGCAAAATCGTGGAGGAAGGCATCCACGAGGAGCTTATAGCCCAAGGCAACTTGTATTCCAGGCTAAATTCTGTATCCCAGGAGACATTATAGCTATGGAGCCGCTAGAATATAAGAGTGTGGCAATTATAGGTTTTGGGGCTCTTGGATGCATGTTTGCAGACAAGATCGAATCTGCAAAACCCGGCAGTGTTGTTTTTGTAGCTGGCGAAGACCGCGTCGAGCGATACCTGCGTGAAGGTGTCTATTGCAACGGCATAAAAAAAGAGTTCTCATTTGAGTCGCCAAAAGAAGCGCTAGAGCCTGCTGACGTGGTAATCATCGCAGTCAAAAGCTCTGGCCTTGAGGACGCGATAAACTTGGCGTCTCTGAAAACGGGCAAGGGCACTGTGGTCGTCTCCCTTATGAACGGGGTTTCCAGCGAAGCTAAGATAAACAAGCAGCTTGGGGATGTGTGTGTAATGTGTGTAGCCGGAGGGATGGATGCGACAAAGCTGGGCAACAAGCTGGAATACAGGACAAGCGGGACTTTGCAGCTTGGCGAGCTTGGCGGCGCCCCGACGCTGAGGCTCTTGGCGTTGGAGGCGTTTTTTAGCAGCTCAGGGATCAACTGTGTTATCCGCAGCGATATTGTTTATGCTATGTACTCCAAGTTGATGTTTAATTGCGGGGTCAATCCATCCAGCATGGTGAATGAAGCCACATACGCAGATATGAAAAAAGCAGGAAAGGCGAGGGAAATGATGCTTGAAGCTATGGAAGAAGCCAGGAGCGTAGCAATAGCAGAAGGCATACCGATTTCTAGGGGCGAAGTGGAATATTGGCTTGGAGTCCTTGAAAGCCTTGATGGCAAAGGAAGGACTTCAATGGCCCAGGACCGGATAATGAAACGAAAGAGCGAGAACGACTTGTTTTCTGGCGCTATCCTGGAGCTGGGAAAGAAACATGGGATACCAACGCCGACCAGCGCAATGCTATATAATAAGATTATTGAAATTGAAGCTGGTTATTGACTTGTTGGTTAGGGCTTCGCAGGCTGTTTTAGGCTTGGTTTAGTTTCAATTATTAGGCATATTTTAGCCTTTGCGATAGTTGCGCATTTTTGCTTTCTGGTTATTCCTAAAACATTTCTATATATAAAACCAAGCCCTCCAACGGCAATACACTGTCTCTGGAGGGCTATTTAAATTTCAAAAAGCAGACAGGTGATAACAAAGGAGGCCTGCTATACCTAAAACCACTCCTCTAGCCTGCCTCGAAATCCATACAAGCCAGAAAAACCTTGTCGGGATCGTGCGCAATTCCAACAGAGAGAACGGCAAAGCCAAGCACGACCAGCTCGGCCGAATAACCGGTGTCGGGCTGGACTAGCTCAAGCTGATACAGGCAGTCCTCCAAAGGGGTGTGCTCGTGAAATCAGAGCTGGAGATCCTGTCCTCAAGGGAATAAGGTGCTTGCAAAGCGCTCCTTGATCTCGCAAAAGATATCGGGCTTGACAAATTGATATACTCGCGCGCCAGCGAACCTTGAGCTAGATTCTCGCTTGCGATGGCCATTTGGTGCTTGGCCTGCTAAGCAGAGCAAGCTTTCGCTGTCCAACTACGCCAAGCACAGCGCACTTTGGAGCATTGTGGAGTTGGCGGGGGTGCATCGATGTTAATGAATTCTGCTACGAGCCAATGGACAAGCTTTTTGCCAGGCAAGGCAAGATACAAAAGCAGCTTGCTCGAAAACACCTTTCAGATGGCTGCCTTGTTTTCTATGATATTTCAAGCAGCTATCTTGAGGGCGAGTGCGCTTGGAGCGAAATAGCAGCCATAAGCTTTGTTTGCGCAAAGGGGGGGATGCCTGGGCTACTTGGACCAGCGAGCTAATAATTTGGTCATGCACCTGCTGATAGTTTTCTTATGGCGAAAAACCGTGCACTTTTGTATTGCCCACCACGACACCAAGATGATAACCACTGCGACTAGTCCTTTGTAAAGTGAAATATCAGACTAAAAAGCAACTCAGTTATTGGGAAATAAAGACATCTACACTCCTCTATCTTTGAAGTGGCAGTCTGGATACATGCTTTTTAGCTTTATCTTGCATCTTCTGATTGACTCCAATACCAGTTTTGTTCCGGTCAATATACCAATGCTTGAAGATGTTCCTGTAGTCCGCCCAAAACAGTTATTCTCAAGCCACCCAAGCATTGCCTAGCCATCACAGACAGCTCGCACTCAGCAATATTCAGCCAGCTTGCATGGACTGGCGTGTAATGGTATTCAAACCTGTGGCTGAGCCTGAATGCCACGCCAGGGTCATAAACATTATAAAATGAGCTCGGGTTATGGGTATTGAGGTTGTCAGGCACAGCGATAATTTTTTTGGCATCCGGGCACATCTCGTCGCTGATTATGCCAGTAAAGATATGCCGGATTATCTCTGGCGGGCTGGAGGTGATGCGGTAAACTAAAGCGGTGACGCCATATGAAGCGGTGAACACTGCGCTTAGAACGGCAAAAACCGTGAGCAAGCCCAAGACAGGGTCGTGCTGCTCTCCGGCGCCGCAGTGAATCCTGCGTTCTTCGCTCACGCCGTCACCTCAAGCCTGTAGCCCAGCCCGCGCACTTGTAGTGAACTTGAAGCTGGAGATTTCGACTGGAAAGCGTTCGCGCAAGCGGCTGATATGCTCGTCAAGCGTGCGTTCGTTTCCATCAAAGTGCAGCCCCACACATCCTCGATCAATTGGTCACGTAAGAAGGTCTTTCCAGGGAAGCCCGCCAGTTTGAACAACAGATCAAACTCTTTCTTAGGGGTATCTTCTTTAGCTCTGCTGACCTGACCATGAGCGAGCAGCTGTTTTTGTCAACCACTACGTTGCCAACCTGTACGACCTGGGATGCCTCGATCTTATAGAGGCGCAACAGCGCCCGGACACGCATCAGCAATTTGTCGCCCTCGAAAGGCTTTGTTAGATAATCATCCGCTCCAGCTTCGTAGCCTTCGGCTTTGGACAGAAGCTCCACTCTTGCTGTGAGCACAAAAACGGGCAGGTTTTCGTAGTATTGCCTCAAGTTGCCGGCATAGCTCATAGCCAACCATGTTTGGCATCATCAAGTCGATGACAGCGAGGTTGGGGCTTTCCTCCATCATTTGCTGCAAAGCGCCGCGCCCATATTTCGCTTTGCAATACTCAAATCCGGTGTTCCGGAGAAGGGCGCACACCAGCTCGCGGATGTTGGGGTCGTCGTCAACAACCATTATTTTACTCATACCATTTATCATTCTTGATTATTCAAGATTATTCAAGCCTTGATCTCTATATCATTTTGCGGATATGTTGTTGCTAAACCAACTGCTCCCAAGTATATAACCTATTTTTAAACGGAGTTTAACATCCATGAGGAAATGCCAACATTTAACGAACATTCTATAACCGCTTTTATTGTGGCCATCATAGCTGCAGGATTACAAGAGTGTGGCTATGATGATTTCGGGGCTCTTGGCAACATGTTTGCAGGCAATACTGCGTTGTCCCTTTTATAGATGGCCAAGTCTGTGTAAAGCGATACTGGCGTTGAGGTGTTTATCGCAGGCGGCATATAAAAGAGTTCCGCTTTTGAGCCGCCAAGGGAAGCGCTCGAGCCTGCTGGCACGGCAATCATCTTAGTCCAGGCGCTGGCCTTGAGGACACAATGCCTCTTGGTTTGGGCTAATAGCGCAAGTCTTCCAGGACAAAGAAGTCTTGCGACTTTACAGCTAACCTAAATCGTGTTATAATAAGCCCAACAAGCAAAATGAAATATATTTGTATTTAATCAATTTCTATTGATGTATTTGAACATTTCTATAGATCGCAAAGCAAGTTATTTTGTTGCCTGATGGAGCCAAACTGTTATAGCTTTAGACTTGCATTTGCATAAGCTGCGCAGCAATGTTTAAACCGCTATGGATTAATTAAGGATTCTACCTAGATCATTGGCTTGCCTGAAAGCGGGATAGCATTATGATCAGACAGTTTTTAGCTAAACAATGCGGTTCGCACAAAACCACGCTTTTGCCCGGGAGATGTGGCTTGACAAAGAATAAGCTTGGTCCGCAATCCCTTTAAAAATACTAAAGCGGACACAGAACCGGCAAAGCGGATGTGTTGTGTAGATATAACCTTAAGTTGGTAGTCAATTGACATCTTTGTAGACATCGCAGTACACTTCTTTGAAATGCCAACACATTTTCAACCCAAAAACAAGGAGGAAGAAAGAAATGGCAGAAGACAAACAAGCTAAAACGAAAGAAAATTTTTTCAACGCTATCAACCACATCGAGCCAGACTATGTTCCAAAAGCTATAAATGGCAGCAATGCAATCCTTGATTTTGCAGGCATGACTTTTACCGAAGCTGAATATGACCCAGAGAAAACAGAGCAAGTCTTTAGAAACCTGTTTGAAAACATCCCATTGGATGTTGGTAATATCGGCTTTAACGCTAGCCCAAAGACTTATGTGGCTCTTAACAACAGGACTGAGACCTTCTTGGCTCCAGACGGAGTCACCTTGCAGCATTTGCAAAAACCGCCAATGAAAGCTGACGAATATCCCGAGTTGATTGCTGGCGTTGACAAGTTCGTAAAAGAAACCCTGCTTCCTAGAAAATATCCAGAACTGTTTGATGGGGGCAAAGAAGGCGCTAAGGACAAAATAAAGACAATTGTCGATGAGTCTGCTTCTAGAATTCAAGGGCACTACACCCAAATCCAACAAAAGATGTATGCCGAGTACGGATTCTTCCCATACCCGACCACTATCACACCCAGGTTCTGCACCCCAATCGACATCGTTTTTGACCGCATGCGAGGGTTTGTTGGGACAATAGCTGACCTTAGAAGGCGCCCGGCAGAGGTGCACGCCGCTCTTGACGCAATCTTTGCTTTGAGGGGAACCGATTATTCGGATATTCAAGTGACAGGGCTTTTCACTTCTTACATGTCCCATATTCCATGCTATCTCAACCCGAAGCAGTATGACGAATTTTTCTGGCCATACTTTAAATTACAGGTCACAAACCTTGGCAACTCCGGCAACAAACTATGGATTTTCATTGAAGGGCATTGGCTGCCATTCATAGAAAGTTTCCTTGATTTGCCAAAAGACTCCCTTTACAATTTAGTGGACGACGATGACATTTTAGATCTTGTCAAAGTAGCTGGACATCACCAGTCATTTATTGGCGGGATAGTCATGCAGAATGCGAAGCTCTACCCGTTGCAGAAAAACATTGACTACGCCAAGAAGGTTATTGACGAATGCGCCCCAGGCGGAGGCTTTGTGTTTGGAAACAACAAGTCTGCGGTTTGCAAAGGCGATATAAACCAAAACGTGGTCGACCTTTATAAATTTGCGGATGATTACGGCAGAAAATAAGGAGGATCAAAGTGGATTTTACAATTGATGAAGCAATTGAAGAGCTAATTGAGGATAAAGATTGGGCTCTTGATGAGCCATTAAGATCAAATTTGCTAAAGGATTTTGCTTGGACACTTTTCGGATATTAAAAACATAGACAAGCGATGCTACATATCGCTGCCCAGGACTGTCAGCTAGCTCTATACTATAAAGTGCCTCAAATCTTCTCTAAAGATAGTTTAAGGCACTTTTTTTCTTTGTCGCATACAATGGCGAGCCACCACCTTGCCGGGGCAGGAGAGCCATAAGACTTGGAACTATAACAATATAACACATGTATAAATTCAAGTAAAATTTTGAAAAATGATGTGGATCCCACCAATCCGCACTAGAGGCGCAGTGAACGCATTTGCTGCCTACCCATATTTGCTGTCTAAAAGCCTGTATTGAGGCGTTTGGATCTACCATCTGTCTTGATCACTATCTTTGTGATTTATTGAGTATTTTACCGTGCTAAAGTCAAAATCTGGAGTTCCTGATAGAGAAGGTATTATCCGTCTGACAACTCTGTTATAAGTAGAGAGCTATTTCGACAAATCTGTTGCTAGAATATACAAAGGCATGAAACAAATGATAATGCTCATTATTTCATTTTAAATAAACCGAGATTGCTTATTCTTGATGAACCAATTAATGGTCTTGATTTTCAAAGTGTACAAAAATTGAAAACATGCCTAATGAAACTCCGAAACGATGGTTTGTCCATAATCATGACGAGTCACGAAAAGTAGTTTCTTGATGAGATTTGTGATTGTCAATACATCATAGAAGACAGGAATATCACCACTTGCAGAATCTCGGTGCGTTGGAGAACGCTGAATTCGATATTGCATTGAGTTGTCTCCGAGAGTTGCTCAAAAGTGTCCTCAAATTCGCTCTCGATGAACTATCTTATTCTGTTTTTTGTCTAACCTGAAAAGAGCCATATCTGTGATGCCTGTGGAAACGGCATGCCCATATTTTTATATTGTGGCTGTCTCAACTTACTCTTCGTATTTGATGCCCATCTCACGGAGCATGATCTCAGCCTCGGCCCGTTTTTCGAGGCCGACTCCAAACATGCCCATGGCTTGCAGGAGCCCGATCTCCAAATCCCGCACAACCACAGCAAGGCCGCGCATCTTTTCCTGCTCCACACCCCGCTCTATGCCCTGCTCGTGGGCAGTGTGCATCTCCGATTCCCTCCTTGCCTGCTCCATCTCCTGCCAAGTAGCCAATTCCCTCTCATCCTCTGTCAAGTTGGCGAAGTCGACCCGCGATTTCGCTTTTTTGATATATTCGGGGGCTCCAACGGGGATATCCCCCCCCGTTGAATAGTATGCTCCAAAACTCGTGGTTCTCCACATCAAACCCTCAGTGCTTCCCAATCTCAAACAAGGATAGCGCATAATAGTCTTTTTCCACGCCTGTATCCCGCTTCTTGTCGTAAAAAACCAATTCATGGAATGGGGACGGGTCATGGAAGAACTCCAAGCCCGTGATGGCAAGCAGATGCACCGGCTTCAAGCTGGAGTTAAGCAGCGGCTTGCCCCTTGCGTTGGCCCTCATCCTGCCCGCCGCTGCATAGTTTTGCCTGTAGGTCTCCGCCATGTAAAAGAAAGCCCTGGGCAGGAAGTATGCGTCGGCATACATTTGCAGCTCCACAACCAAGTCTGCCATCTCCACCGCGACCGAGACATCCTGGTGCACGGCCCTCATCTTGTTGGCAGGCCTGCGCCCTCTTTCGTGCCCTCCAATGCAGCCTTGTAGGCGTTGATCGAGTAGGGCGCCACAATGTTTATCTCGCCTAAATCAGCCTCTATGCCGAAAAAGTCCCTTATGAAGCCTTGGGTTATGTCCTTGGGCTCCTCGCTGGCGAGCATCTTCTTGAACAAAAGGTCATTGGTCGGAGCCAGCGTCACTGTCCCATAGTTGTTGTCCATAAACACAATTATACCTTTCCTGCTAGCCCATTTGCTTCCATCGCCGGCTGCCTGTGGATAAAAAAACTTCCTCTTTTTGCTATGAGCGCAGCAGGGCGCATGCCCATTGTTTCACTCTATTTATTTCACAAGCCCCCTTTCAAGACCAAGCTTTACAGGCTCAAAAAGCCCATCGGCTTTAATGCCCGCATACATCCCTTAGATCTAGATATAAAGCATGTTGTCACCGGTTATAACCCATATAGCCTTTGCTGCCTTTAAGAAAAGGTTTTGAGCGTCTGTCCCTTTCAGGATTTCTGCCTTTGTGCTTGCAGGCGCTTCAGCAAGCTTCATCGCCAGCCTAGCATGCTTTGCCACTTATATTTGCAACAATACATATTGCTTTAACGCCATTGGTTCCTGCCATCTCACCTTGTATTGGACAAACCTTCGATTATCTGGTTGTAGCCATCCATTTTCAATCCTTGGACTACTGAGTAAATCTCTTGGGGGATTCCTTCGATGTGGATTTCTCCCAATTCTGTAAGGAATTTGTCTGTGTTTGCGCTCACCAATCCCATTCTAAAACCGTATTTTTCAAATGCTATCTCTTGAATCCGCTGGTTTTTCTCTAAAGCGTCAACGAAAATTGTGCCTTTGTCATTGAAAGAAATGATGCAGTGGCTGTTCCAAATGGTAGGCTCTGGATACAATACAACTATCCTGCCAGCAACTTTATTGTACTCTGAAGGATTGGAGATCGCCCAATCTATCAAGCTCTTTTCGTAGTCGACGATAACCGGGTATGCCCCCATTCCCATCATCAGGTATTTATTGAACAAATCAATAGGGGCTGTTCCCATAAACCCGCTTTTGATGTAGTATTTTTGGAGCCTTTCAATGGTTTGCTCAGTAATTTTGCCGCTCTGGTTCGTCGAATCCATTATTGCGGCGAGCAAACCATAGTAAGTTGCGCCTGGGCTCGATTTTTCCGGGTCTACAGACGCTATATTGATAGCATTTGGATTTGAGTATACAGGGGAGCCGGCATTTGCTATGTCCCGCCATTTCACCTCATCATCAATAAGGCTCAAAAGTTTTTCCATGCCAGTGACATAGTAGGTCTCTCCCCGTTTAGACACGATCCCTTGCGAGACGAGCAAGTCGGCAACTTCCTTCCAGCTATACATGACAATAGGGGTCTTGAGGGCAATAAACCCTTTTTGCCTTTTATATACCTGGTTGTTTGCCTGTGTGTATTGCTCGTAGAAACGCTCGTCTGAAAAGAATACCGCATCGTAGCTGTTGGCAGCGTCATCGGCAAGCGCTTGGTCGCTGATTCTGCCATTGCTCCAACTGATATGCTCGACCTTGATGCCATACTCCTGCTCAAGGATCAAGTTTATCTCCTCATCGGCAAGGAAGTTTTCTTTTCCTCCCCCTGTAGCGCAAACGACAGTTGCCAGCTGTGGCGCTTTCGGGCTGAATATTCCTCCAAAGATGAAGATTCCGCCAATAGCCAAAACCAGAAATATCCCGACTCCATAAATAAAATTTTTATGTTTTTTCATCATTCCTACGCGAGGGCTCCCCTTCCGCATGCGGGCTAGGCGGGGGAGGAATCGCGCCTCCTTATATAGCCTTCTCAAAGCTAATAGTGTGTACGTTCTTGATGGTGTTGCTGCCTTTGTTTAGTTAATTGCCATCTAAGCCCCGAAGCCCAGAGTAGCCGCTAGCCTTCGTTTCAAAACAAACAACCCTTTGCCTTCCGGTATTAGGGCAGGGGATAGTTGGGCGTTCCTTGGCTCTTGTTTCACAAGCAATGCAGCCAGCTAAGCTTTGTTGGCTACCTGTTTAAAGTTTGCTGGAACTCGTTTTCGCGGAGCAGCTCCATTGTGACCAGCATATCAATCTCAACTGACATAGACTCGTCTTCGAATAAGTCTTTTAGCGTCCTGTTGAGCTCTTTATTAAATACGTTAAAAAACTCAATATACTTTCCGTTATTAGCAAAATTGTATTTGCTTGCTTCCAAGTAATGCTCTGCCACACTAATGAGGGATGGCAGATAGTCCCGGATGAACCTTCGGAATGATTCGGGCTTGCCTAGGCCGCTGTTTAGAAACTCAAGTGTTTTGTCCAAGCTTTCCTTTATTGAAACAAGCTCGCTTTTGATGGAGTCCTCTTCCACTTTCAGAATAATTGACTTAAGGGTTTCTGTTTGGCTCTTAAGCATGCCAATCATCCATTCAGGGTTGATCCAATTCTCATCAGCGAGTTTCTTCTTGTTTTTATCAAGCATTCCAAGGTAGGCATAAAATACGATAAACGATATCAACCCGGGAACCAAGCTTATAGGGCTTCTTGCAAAGAGCCAAACTATTGTGGATAATAAAGCGCCAATCATCGCGCTTGCTATAGAGTTTTTCATCATTCTTACGCGAGGATACCCCTTCCTCAAGCGGTAGCCAAGGCTACCGCTTGTCGGGGGAGGAATCGCGCCTCCTATGTTGCCTTCCTCAAAGCCAATAGAGTATTGCCGGTTTTTTATTAATTCTATTTTCTTAACACTGTAACTGCTTTCGTTGAGTTCGTTGCCGCTTAAACCCTGCAATTCAAAGTAGCCGCTAGCTCTACTGCCAAAACAAGCCACTCGCTCCCTTCTGCTTTCACTTTGTCGAACAAGCGGCAGCGATGCACAAAATATGGCGCTTTGTTGGCTTACCCCACGCCTTTTTTAAGGTTCGCTTTGTGCAAGCTGCGGTAGGTGTAAGTGGTGGGTTATTGACTTTTAGTTGTATCCCCTTACTTCCTGAAATGCCTTTTTCAAGTCTTCCCGCCCATCAAAAACTTTTCCCGTTGAATAGGCAGCTATTGGTTCCAGTTGCGATGCGTTGGCTTCGCCGAACATGATAGAGAGGATAGGTATTTTGCCATAGCTTTCTTTATAGAATTGCTCCAGCGACATTTGGGAGTCCCAATCCGAGGAAGCTTCGCCATCGGTCATATTGACAATTGAGACAGAGTAGCTGTCTGCGCCATCTTGAGAAATATCAATCTCGTTTAGCGCCAGCAGCAAGCCTGCGTGCATGTAAGTGCCCCCATTGGGGCTATAGCTTTCTAGGGCCGCCAGCAACTCCAATGACTGGGACCCGTCTCCCGACGCTACAACTTTGGCATCGCTGGCAAACACAATTATTGTGATTTTGTCGTTTTGTGTAAACTGCAGGAAATCTTTTGAAGCTTCTTCTGGATCCAAAATGTAGGACATGGCGTCCATTAATTGCATATGGCCGCTTCGAGCCATGCTCCCCGAAAAATCCAGGCAAAAAACCGTATGGGAAGGCTTTCTGAAAAGCTCCTGGTAAATATTCAATGACTCTGTGATAAAGCCTGCAGACGGGAACACAATAGCGCTTATATGCTCTTGCCCCCTTATTCCCCAGCTTTCCTTGAAAATGCTGGAATTCTCCGGTGAAATGAGCCCGCCAATGTCTGTGCGCATCCCTAAATCGGCGAGAAGCTTTTTGCCGTCTTGGCTGGTGACAAAGGATTTGAAAGCCAAAAACTCTTGGAGCTTGCTATTGTTCCCCTGGTCGATATAGGCTAATGGATTGTCGCCTATGGCGACCCCGTCGCTTGGATAAAGCAGGAACATCGGCTCTTTACCTTGGGCTTCCAACTCCCTGTTCAAGCGAACCAGGTTTCCTTCTGATGAAACCATGCAATCAAATGCGCCCTCCTTTATAAGGGCATTTAAATAATCGTCGCTGCCTGAAGACCGCTCGACACCCATAAACAGTGAAGCCAACTCGCTATATAGCTGGTCGTTGGACAAGTGCTCTAGAGTCAACACATTCGGGTTTCCAGATAGCGCAGACAAGAGCCCGATGTATGCCGCAAGCCCGCTGTTTGTCTGGGATACGCTTGGCATGATGAATGAAAGCTTCCCTTGCTTGATGGCGCCAATTATGTCGCCGATCCCAACTTCTCCCATGAAACCGAGCTGCCGGGCTTTTGAAATTCTGACGCCAAACACGACAGGGCTGGCGCAAGTGAACGCCGTGTTGCTTAACCGCTGCCCCCCAGAAAGCATGTCCAGCGGAATCGAGTTTGAAAGCCAAACTGCGTCATAAGGGCACTCATTGCTTTGGAGGATATTCTTGATTGTTGTGATGCCTTCGTAGTCCACTTGGATTTGCTTGCCGTTATTTTCCCGGACATACTGGTTTATCACTGCCTCGAATGGCATGAGGTCATTGCTCATTAGGATGCGCAGTTGGCTAGAGCCAACTGTTTTTCTTTTGCTGCATGCAGATGTAAACGCCAATGCCAGCGCTAGCAGCAATATTACCAACTTTTTTGTTTTCATAAAATTTCTCCCATACTGGGCAACTGGTTTGGCTGGTATCGAAACAAGCCCGTACAAGCCAGCTATTACTATTTTGCCTCACAGCTGTTGCGAATTCAATAGCAAAACAAGAAAACTGGCATAACAATAGGCTGGTTGGCTTGCCAATGTCTGATGTCATGATATTTGGCACGCAAAGCGCCAAGTAGGTAATAGACAGTAAAACGGTGATGAATGCGGTCAATTGCCAGCCGCTATTCAATTCAAGATTCAGCCCCACGCTAAGAGTGGGAGAATAGCGTAAGCCGTAAACGATCCTTCGAATAATACGTCTTCCTCTGGTAAACTGGGAATGTTTATCAAAGAAAAGAGGGAGACATTTCGCAGCTTAAGTTTATCACACACAAGGGACACTGCACAAATAAAGTCACAACCCATATATGCAGATGGGCAAAAATAATAGCGCCATCCAGCTTGATATATGACATTTTTTTACGTCGCGTTTCCAAACTGGGTATCTACCTACTATATTGTGTTCATATCGAAATGCCAAAGCAAAGTGATATATGGGCGTTGAGAAAGGATGCCAAAAATGCACTGCACAAACTTTGGGAAATGAAGGGTGTCGAAATCGTGGAATTTCGGGCTTGAGCAATTCAGGAAGGAACTGTCTCGTATCTAGGGTACAGTTTGCTTCGCTTGATTTATTTTTCGAAAAAAGCCTTGCTAACAAGGGAGAAAATCCCTATTACAAGACTTTGTCTGCTTTTATTCAATTAATCATTGCCGAGCAATGCGCGCAAACGTGATATTTCGGCATCTTTGTCAGCGATTTCAGCATCTTTGCCTGCAACAACACCCTGCCACTTTTTACGTTCCTCGCGAGCTTCCTTACGCGCTTCCTCGCACGCTTCTTCCTGCCACACTTCTTTCGCAATGTCGATATTGAATTCTGTAAACAGCATACTTTCCACCTCCGATTCGTTTTGCTCCAGAAACTCCGCCAATATGCCTTGGCTAATACACCATTACACGCTCCACAAAAGCTGTGTAGCCGTAAAGCCAGGAGCTCCCCGTTGCCGCCTGGGTTAATTTTACGACCCTGGCGGTCAGGTCCAAACTTCCGAATTTTCCTGGCGGCTTTTGCCCTCTGCCATAAAAGCGCCGGATAGCTTCAGCATCTGCTCAGGCGGAAATGGCTTCACGCCATTGTAGAGGACTATGAGCTCGGGCGTTGGCACCTTGATCAGCGGATCTTCTCATATACCTGCGCGATATACATCAGAAACCGGAGCGGCATATTATCATTTAGAGTGGACTGGTGCTCAACCAGCACAACAAACTTGAGGAGCTTGTGGATGAAAAAGATGTACAGCTCTCTTTCTTCGACGAAGACACAGGCACAGAGGTTGTCTTACCGGAGGAGCCTGGAGTGAGCTACATATTGCGAAAAAAAACCTTGCCAGGGAAGCTTCGGGGAGAAGACAAGAGATGCCGCTGGCCTCCAAGACAGAGGCTTTGCTTGAGGAAAAAGCCGTCCCGAAGCGCAAAAGCCGGCGACACCAATTTGGCAAAAAAGGAGGCGAAAGTATTTGTGGCAGTGCGCCAAGAAGGCGTTCTATGCCTCAACATATTCAGGCCAAGGAGAGATGAGGGAGATCGCCTCATCGATGCCAGGCACACTTTTTCGCTGATGGCAGTCTCGCTGTTTTCTGTGACAAGGTTGCATGCGAATTTGTGCCCGCCAAACTCGATGCGCACCGCAAATTTATGTTAGTATTTTGCTGGCAGCCTGCCCTGTGGAAGGCGGCTTTCCCAAGGGGAGCTGCAACTGTTTGATAACCGCTTTGAGGGCGGCGTGGGCAAGGGGCTGCAAAGTAGTCCTTGCCCACGCTGTGCCCATATAGACCACAGGAGCTTGGAGGCGCAGGGGCATGGAGACGACAATCCATCCGGGCGTAGGTTATTGTATTGTTCTTATTAAAATTCGAATTTGAATTTTAATCGACCTATTCGTTAGCTGTGGTATACTTAGGTTAAGAAATAAAAAAAATGTAGGAGGATAGAAAAAATGGGCACATCCAGCACTGGTGTTGGCTTTCACAAGCAATTAGTTGACGATGCCGTAAGGTTTAAAGCCCCCGCTAGGGTTCCATTCATTCCCCACTTCTATCTTTGGTCGGCGCTTGACCAGGGATATAAGATTTCTGATGTCTGCACTGACTTTGAGCTTAACATCAAAGTCCAAAGAAATTTCCATGAGAAGTACAAATTCGATGTTTTCAAATCCCAATCCGGTCTTCTGTGCAATCCACTTGCGATACTGGAAGGCATAGGAACAGGCTTCAATGTCTTCAATGACGATGCCGAGTCGATCGAAATTGACGACTTCCAAATTATGTTTGGGCATGATTATGATGCGTTCCTTGCTGATTGGAGGCGTTTTCTATGGGAGGTTATGCTCCCGAGAAAGTTCCCTGAATGGAACAATCTCAAAGTCTCAGACCTGGCTAGGCACATAGGCACATACAGGGAGTTTACCAGCCATCTAGCGACATTAAGCGAAATAGCGACAAAAGAGCTTGCTCTGCCGAAGATGAATGCCGTCGCGCCAGCATTCTTGCCGGTGGAGTGTTTTTATATGTACTGGATGGGTTTGCAAGGAGCGTCCAAGGAAGTGCGCCGCAACCCTGGCAAGTTCCAAGATGCTGTAGCGCTGCTTGACAAAGAGATCATAGACCCCTTTGTTGAGCTGGTAAAGCAAGGCGTTGATGTGAGCGAGTCGGCATTTGTGACATCAGTTACATTCCTTGCCCAGAATTTTATGAACTCCAAACAGTTTGGCCAATATTACTGGCCTACCGTCAAGAAAATTCTCGATGCAGTAACCGGACAAGACCAAATTATGCACATTTTCGCCGAAGGCATGATCATCCGACTTGCTGACTTTTTTAGGGATGTCGAAAAAGGGCATCTAGCGATCCAGATTGAGCAGGACAGCCCGTATGATTTTGTCAAGGCTCTTCCAAACGTCGCTTGCATCGGTGGAGTCACAACACACTATCTCGGCCACACGCCAGCTGATGAATGCGTGGCGTATGTGAAGCGATTAATTGACGACTTGGGCACAAGCGGCGGATTCTTGCTTGCGCCTGACAAGATGATGTCCTATAGGAGAGACGCCAAAGGCGAGAATCTAAAGGCTGTATGCGACTTTGTCGCTGAATACTGGCTTGCCAGCGCACAGGAGGTGTAAAATGGGCAGCAATGTAAATATGGACCAATCGCTTAGCGACTATGACAAGGCTATTGAGGAGCTCTCCAAGCTTCTTGATTTTCTGCCTGACGACCCAGCCGCAAGAAAGCTATGGCTGGATGGAATGGCTGACCGTTACATAAAGCTTTGATGGAAACCCGGCTTCCTTTTTAGGCGAAAGCCAAGAGAGGAAGCCGTAATCGGGAGGAATTTATGACTGTTCTATACTTGTTGTGGGCGCTCTCCGCAGGATGCGGCTCTGGATTCCAAAGTGGCATAAACGGTAGCCTTGGTAAAAAAGTTGGCATTTGGGAAGCCAATGCCATCAACATGAGCGTAGGCTCCCTGATCTTGCTTGTGATTGTGATAGTATTCGCGCCAGGGGAGCTGGCAGGAATGTTTGCCGCCCCTCTTGCAATATGGCTAATCAATGCCCTTCTGCCCACATGCTCTTTGACTGGCAACATATTTTGCGCCCCGCGGCTTGGCACTGGCACTACCGCCATTTGCCAGGCAGTCGGCAGCTTCACGATGGGTTTGATCCTCGATGCGGTGGGGTTGTTTGGCGTTGTGCGGGTATCAATAAACCCGATGCGTGTCATTGGTATCGGGTGCATGATTGTAGGGCTGTTTTTTGTGCATATACTATACCACAGAAACAGGTTGGCAAAAGAAGCGCAAGAGGCTGTTTCTGATGGCGGAGGGGCAGCTGTGGCAGCTGCAGCGCCAGCCGCAACGGACAGCAGGGCGGCATTTATGGCCCTTATGATTCCTGTGGGGGCGCTTGGCGCCCTTGTCTCTTTGGGGCAAACAGCCCTTAGGTCATACACAGGGGCATGGGGAGCCAACTTTTGGTCCTTCTTTTTGTCTGCCCTCACAGGCATTGTGATGTCTTTTGTCATGAACAAAGGCAAGGGCTACAAAGAGTTTAAAAGCTTGAAACCCTACCAGCTGATTGGCGGGTTGTTTGGCATATACGGGATTTTTATGGCAGTAACTGTTCTGCCTATCCTAGGGACAGCGGCTATGTTGGTGGCGCGGCAATCCGGCACCATTTTAATAACAATGGTGATCGACCATTTTGGCTTGATGAGCATGCCAAAGTACAAGTTTAATAGCATCCGCGCTACTGGACTTGGATTTATGATCTTGGGCATAGTGTTTGTCTCTGGGCTGATCTGACTCATTGCCTAATAAATGCCTAGCTAGCGTGGTTCTTTGCCAAATGGAAGAAGCGTAATTTGCCTCGATTACACATGTTTCTGGCAGGCAAAAATACGCTTCTTTTTAGTATATGAGCTAATGGATACCAAGCAAAGCCTAAGCTGCTACCCGGTTATCCTGATCTCCACTTCCCCTTGGGCCACCTTCTCGAATGTCAGCTCGATATACCGCTCTGGTGCCATCATATAGGAGCTGCCTCCAGGATTGCGTTTGGCTCTGCCTTCCATGTTGAGCTCTGACTGCACTGCGGGCGGGATAAACTCTAAAACCTCGATTCCAAGTGGAGCTAGCTGGATTCTTTGGCCGATTGAAAAGGCGTGCAATGCAGCTTTCGTCGCCGCATACACAGGCATCCCCGATGCGCGCTCCACCATAAAGCCCAAACCTGAGGATACATTGATTATCGCAGCATTCTCTGCTTTTGAAAGCATGTCCACAAACAAAGCTGACAAAAGAACCGGAGCTTCTAAATTCGTGATTATCTCGCTTTCTCCACGGTCAAAATCCTCCATGCCTTTTGTGAGGTCGATATCGCGCTGTATCCCTGCGTTATTCACAAGAACATTCATTTGGGCAAAGTTGCTTTTGACGAATTCAAACAGCTCCTCGCGACCAGCCCTGTTTGTAACATCGCATTTGAATGTGAGCAGTCCAGGAAGCTTGGTTGCAGCTTCGTCAAGCCGTTCTTGCCGTCGGCCGCAGATTAGGACAGAATTCCCCCGGTTTATCAAGTATTGGGCCATTGAGAACCCGATTCCAGTCGCACCGCCGGTTATAAGGACAGAATTTCCACTTAATTGCATTTTTATTCTCCTCTTTACAATATTGGCTAGAGATGCCGTTTATATTTTAATGTGCACAATCACCTGCTGACAAGCAGTTTTTGAATAATTTATAAGTTTGCGCTATCAGCTGTATGTCCGGGCACGTGCAACGATTTTTTTAGGCAGCGCCACTGCTTGGCGGGCGGCAATCCCACGTAAAGCTAGCGGCAGCTCCATAACAACTGCCAGCATTTTCGAAGTTTTTCAAATAGTCCTCTGGCTGTTAAAAAGGAGTAGATACCGATATTTAGGCGGTTGCGGTTTCAACTAATCCTGGTCTGGTATTGTTCTTAAAGCCGCTGTATAATTAGCATAAAGTTGCTTAAAAACTTGGCAGTCAATGGTGGTGTCAATTGGAACGCCCAAACGATTGATGGCAGAATAAAACTTGTCCAACAGCGGCGAAAAGGGAGCTAAAATTATGAAAAGTGGTGTGCCATATCCATGGTATTGGAGAGTCCGTTTTTATTCGATATCCCTATATTGTATTGAACTGCTGGTTATGGCGTTTTTTATTAGATGGCATCTTTCTTTTTTTGCGATTATTTTGGCAATCGCCTACTTTAAATTTTCAGATTGTATGCCGGCGTTCGACAGTAAAAGCACTATCGCTATGGACAATATCGGAATCATCTGTTGTGTGGCATTTGCAGGATTTGTGTTTATTGTTTTGTTGAGTGCTTCTCTGTCATTTTTGCTCGCTGTCGCCCTGTCTTTTATTCTTCCGGCAGTAACGATAGTATGCCTGCTTGCCGACAGGGGTTATCACCAGCAAGCGATAAGAGAGAGGATAGAAGAGGAGATTGCAGCTATTAGCTATAAATATGGGCAAGATGCAATAGCCCATAAAATGTGGAACTTAAAATATGGCCATTTGACAATGAAAGAACTGCCGGTGGCAGTTCTAAGAAATTTCACGGATCTTGAACACCATCGAAAATACATTGAGCAGATAAACGACCAAAATATTTTAGCCGATTATGCCATTGGGCGAAATGGTTTTGTCAAAAACCGCAATGACGTTTTCCCCGAAGATACAAATGCTCTTCAGGATGCTGTTGATAAAATCACGGAAAAAGCCCTTCTTTTGCAAATCGCGGAGAAATGCGGCAATTGGGAAATCAGAGCTTATGTATACGGTCTATTGAGAGACCGAATAAACTATCTTCGTGCAATTATTTCACAGCCTATACCAAACGATATTGAGGAAGCGGCAAAAGCATTGTACCCATCATATAGCGGCGAATCACTTGGTTATAGTAGAACTGCAGGGATGGATGTAGTTTACTCAAAAAAAAGACAAAATGTGCTGTGGGCACAGGAGGAACTAGATTTATTGGAGAAGAGTGGGAATCTTACTGCCGACGAGGAATCAAACTTAGAGATGTTAAATAGGATCAACGTAAGCGGTTGGATAGGGTTTGGCTTTCGGAATGAAAGTCTTGAGGACAGTCATTGACCAATAAACTTGAGTTTCATGCTTGACCACTTTATTATATACTGTGGATTGCCTTGCATTGTACTAAGCCCTGCGCAGTTGCTTTTTTCTTTCTTCCACTTTGACAATGCAGCAAGCGCTCTTTCTAACTTTTGCTGTGCCTATTATTTCTTTCGGACTAAACCCTGCCAATCACTAGCCGCAGATACTAGGCAGCGGCGCATGGAGATGTTCTTGCAGTGCGCTTCTATGGGCTTTCGGATCCCTGGGCTTGGATTTGTCGAGAAGGTTTGTTTGGATGTTATGCCATCTCGCTCTCTTTTTGCCGGTTTGCCCTGGCATAAAACTCCGCCTGTTCATCGTCTATCTTGTAGAACAAGAGGTTGATTAAAAAGCTCAACCCAAACCCCAAGACAGGCATTCCCCCATATATGAGCATAAAATTACTGGTAAAAAAAGCATTTGCCTCCATTCCAGGGAAATAGCCAATCATTCCAAGGCCAAGCAGCGCCACAGTGCCGCCTATGAACATGGAGATTTTCACTGGTATATTAGTCAGTGACTGGACCAGATCCCGGTTGTCTACGCCAGTTTTATAGTACCCGTATTCTGCGCAGTCGATGATATAGCTCGATAAAAACCCCGAATTGATTGAGCTGAAAAAGGAAGTGGCGGTTTTGATTCCCATAAACGTGTAGATGCTTGACGCGCCAAACAAAACCATAGCAACCCCTGTGAAAGCGCACAGCAGCTCGCTAAGCAAAAGCGCTTTGAGCCTTCCCAGCTTGAGGCCAATTTGAGGGCCTATGGCTACCGTAGCCAGGTGCGCAACCATTGACACGGTTTGGGCGCTGGCATATAGCAGCAAGTTCGGGTCATTGCGTATGTAGATGTAGTAGTACATCGTTATCTGGAGTGGTCCTTCGGAAGCTATCAATGAGAATGTGTTGGCCAGTATAAAAGCTATTAGCTGGGGGTTTGAGGCCATGCTTTCCAACATTGCGCCAAGGCTTGCTTTTTTCATGTCATTCTGCTGGGCGCGCTCTTGCTCAAATGGGGCATGGAGGTAAATTAGCGTGTTTGTCACACCAAAGAAAAAGCAGCCGTAAACCGCAGACATGACTAGATATTGGTATTTCATCCCAACCAGATGGCCAACCAGCAATAGGAACGGGGTAGTGGTGGCAGACGTGAATACCGAGCACACAGCAGAAACCCTGCCAGAGGCGATAACCATTTTGTTGCGCTTGTCCATGTCTCCCCCTCCAACATGCATCAATGCCCCATGTCGGGCAGTCAGGATAAACGCATTGGGCACCTTGACAAAGAGATGGCCGATTATGACAGCCCCATAGCGCGCGGCAAGGGGCATATTAAAGGGGAGGAAAGTGATGATATAGGAGAAGTAGTAAAGTGGCCGAGCCATTTTTAGCCACGGCACATACTTGCCCCCAGGCATATTCGATTTCTCGATAACCGGGCCGACAACAAGGCTTGCCAGAAAATCGATTATCTTCGCCACAAAAAGCATTGCAGCTACATCTGGCACCGGCAAGAGCAAATAGTCAGTGAGGAAGAGATTGATGAAACTTCCCGGTTGCATGGCAAGGCTGTGAAAGGAGGCATGGGACGCATACGTAATAATCTGCTTTCTTTCACTTTGTTTTGATTCTTTTGTGTCCATATCGCCTCCATAGCAATTGTATTTTTTTAACTAATATTCTTGCCTCGTTTAGCGGGGAGGGAAAAACAAAGGCCCTGTCCGAGTATCACCAAAATGCGTTATGCCGTTTCACTCTCTTTTTGCCGGTTTTCCCTGGCATATAACTCTGCCTGCCCATCATCTATCTTGTAGAACAATCTATTGATAAAAAAGCTGGCTCCAAGACATAAAACAGGTATTCCCCCATAGACGCGCATGAAATTCCTGGTAAAAGCAGCGTTTGCCTCCATTCCAGGGAAGTAGCCAATCATTCCAAGGCAAAGCAGCGCTACAGTGCCGCTTGCCAACATGGAAGTTTTGATCGGTATATTAGACAGGGACTGGATTATGTCCCGATTGTCAATGCCAGTTTTATAGTACCCATATTCTGCGCAGTCGATGATATAGCTCGATGCAAACCACGAATTTATTGACCTGAAAAAGGAAGTGGCGATGCTGATTGCCATAAATACGTATATGCTTGACGCGCCAAAGAACACCATTGCTATCCCAGTGAAAACACACAACAGCTCGCTGTACAAAAGCGCTCTTAATCTTCCCAGCTTCAAACCTATTTGCGGGCCTATAGCCACTGTTGCCAGGTGCACAACCATCGACACAGTTTGGGTGCTGGCGTACAAGAGCAAGTTGGGGTCATTGCGTATGTAGATATAGTAGTATATTGTGATCTGGCGGGGCGCGCCGAAACCTATATATGCGAATGTCTGGGACAGAATAAAAGCCATTAGCTGGGGGTTTGAGGCTATGCTTTTCAACATTGCGCCAAGGCTGGTTTTTTTCCTTTCTCTCTGCCCGGCACGCTCTTGCTCGAAGGGGACAAGAAGGGTAATCAGCGTATTTGTAGCGCCAAAGAAAAAGCAGCCGTAAACCGCAGCCATGACTAGATATTGGTATTTCATCCCAACCAAATGGCCAAGCAGCAAAAGAAATGGGGTTGTGGTTGCAGATGCCACTACCATGCACACAGCTGAAAGCCTGGCAGAGGCGATAGCCATTTTGTTGCGCTTTTCCATGTCTGCCCCGCCTACACGCATCAAAGCGCCATATTGGGCAGTCAAAGTAAACGCGTTAGGCACCCTGACTAATAAATGGCCGATTATGACAAGGCCGTAACGCGCGGCAAGCGGCATATTGAAAGGGAGGAAAGTGATGATATAGGAAGAGTAGTATAGGGGCCTGGCAATTTTTAGCCACGGCACGTATTTTCCCCCCGGCAAGCTAGATTTCTCGATAACTGGGCCTACAATAAAGCTTGCCAGAAAATCGATAGTTTTCGCCACAAAAAGCATTGCAGCCGCGTCCGCTACTGGTATGCACAAATAGTCAGTCAGGAAAAGGCTAACAAAATTTCCCGGTTGCATGGCAAGATCGATAAAGAAGCCATGCAAGGCATACGTAATAATTTGCTTTCTTTCACTTTGCGCCAAATCTTTTGTTCCCATAATGCCTCCAAAGCCATAGGGCCAAGCTAAAAAATCTTACGCTGTCCCACTCTCTTTTTGCCGGTTTTCCCTGGCATAAAACTCTGCTAGCCCGTCGTCTATTTTGTAGAATAGCTTGTTGATTGAAAAGCTGATCCCATAACACAAAACAGGTATCCCTCCATAGATGCTCATGAAATTCCTGGTAAATACAGCGCTCGCCTCCAAACCTGGCGATTATCCGATCAAGGCAAGGCCGAGCAGCGCCACAGTGCTGCTTGCGAACATTGAGATTTTCAACGGTATATTTGGCTGCGACTGGACCATGTCCCGGGTATCGACGCCTGTCTTGTAGTACCCGTACTCCGCGAAGTCGATGATATAGCAAATATAAACCCTGAATTGATTGACTTGAAAAAGGAAGCGGCAATATTGATTGCCATAAATGCATAGATGCTTGATGCCCCAAAAAAGACCATGGCGATGCTCGATAGAACACTTAGCAGCTCGCTATACAAAAGCGATTTTAGCCTTCCCAGCTTCAAGCCTATTTGCGGGCCGATGGCAAATGTGGCAAGGTTCGCAACCATTGACACGGTTTGGGCGCTAACGTACAACAGCAAGTTTGGGTCATTGCGTATGTAGATGTAATAGTATAGCGTGATCTGGCCAGGGGCGCCGGCTGCGATAAACTTGAATGTGTGGGAAA
This sequence comes from Eubacteriaceae bacterium, assembly GCA_009782875.1. Lineage (GTDB taxonomy): Bacteria > Bacillota > Clostridia > Eubacteriales > Anaerofustaceae > WRIE01. The sequence goes on from WRIE01000001.1 coordinate 149,433, forward strand.
GCATACAAGCCAAAAGATATCGGTTGGAAGCCATGTTTCCCAACATTGCGCCATGGCTTGTTTTTTTCTTTTCTTTCTGCCCGGCGCGCTCTTGCTCAAATGGGGCATGGAGGTAAACCAGCGTGTTTGTCGCGCCAAAGAAAAAGAAACCGTAAATCGCGGCCATGATTAGATATTGGTATTTACCCCGTTTACCCCGACCAAATGGCTGATGAGCAAAAGGAAAGGGGTTGCGGATGTCACCACCTGGCTCACTGCGGTAGGCCTGCTATAGGCGATTGTCATTTTGTTGCGCTTGTCCATATCCGCCCCGCCTGCAAACATCAGCGCACCATACTGGGCAGTCAGGATAAACGCGTTGGGCACCCTGGCAAAGAGATGGCCGACTACAACAAAAACATAGCGGGCGGCAAGAGGTATATTGAAAGGCAGGAAAGTGATGATATAGGAAGAGCAGTAAAGGGGCCGTGCAATTTTTAGCCACGGCACATACTTGCCCCCCGGCATGTCCGATTTCTCTATAACAGGGCCTACAAAAAGGGTTGTGGAAAAATCGATGAGTTTTGCTGTAAAAAGCATTGCAGCCACATCTGTCACCGGTATCAACAAATAGTCGGTGAGGTAAAGATTGATGAAACTCCCCGGCTGCATGGCAAAACTGGTAAAGATGCCATGGAGGGCATACATCAAAATTTGCTTTCTATCACTTTGTGCCAAGTCTTTTGTTTTCATAATTCCTCCATAGCAATGGAGCCAAGCAATAAGATTTTATGCCATCTCACTTTCTTTTTGCCTGTTTTGCCTGGCATAAAACTCCGCTTCGGCATCGTCTATCTTGTAGAACAGCCTGTTGATTGAAAAGCTGATCCCGTAGCACAAAACAGGCACCCCCCCATAGATGAGCATGAAATTCCTCGTAAAAACAGCGTTTGCCTCCATTCCGGGGAAGTATCCAATCAAGCCTATGCCAAGCAGCGCCACTGCGCCGCTTGCGAACTGGGCGATTTTCACCGGTATGTTAGTCAGCGACTGGATTATATCCCGGCTATCGACGCCTGTCTTATAGAATCCGTATTCTGCGCAGTCGATGATATAGCCCGTTAAATACCCTGAATTGACTGACTTTATAAAACTTGTTGCAATGCTGATACCCATAAAGGCGTAGATGCTTGACGCCCCAAAAAAGACCATGGCCAAACTTGTGAAAACACACAACAGCTCGCTATATAAAAGCGATTTTAGCCTTCCCAGCTTTAGGCCTATTTGCGGGCCAATGGCTACTGTAGCCAAGTGCACAACCATTGACAACGTTTGGGAACTGGCGAATAGCAACAAGTTGGGGTCATTGCGTATGTAGATGTAGTAATACAGCGTGATCTGGCCCGGCGCGCCGGCAGCTATCAGTGAAAATGTGTGGGACAATAAACAAGCCACAAGCTGGGGGTTTGAAGCCATGCTTTTCAGCAATGCCCCATGGCTTGTTTTTTTCCTTTCACCTTGCCCGGCGCGCTTTTGCTCAAATGGTTCATGGAGGTAAATCAGCGTGTTTGTAGCGCCAAAGAAAAAGAAGCCATAAATCGCGGCCATGACTAGATATTGGTATTCTGCCCCGACCAAATGGCCAATGAGCAGAAGGAAAGGGGCTGTGGTTGCGGATGTCACCACCTGGCTTACAGCGGAAAATCTTCCTGCGGTGATTACCATCTTGTTGCGCTTGTCCATATCAGCCCCGCCTGAATGCATCAATGCCGCATATTGGCAAGCCAGGATAAACGCGTTAGGCACCTTGACAAAGAGATGGCTGGTTATGACAAGGGCATAGCGCATGGAAAGGGGCATATCAAAAGGCAGGAAAACAATGATATAGGAAAGATAGTAAAGGGGCTTTGCGATTTTTAGCCATGGCACGTACTTGCCCCCCGGCAATTTCGATTTCTCGATAACCGGGCCTACAAAAAAGCTCGCCAGAAAATCGAGGGCTTTCGCCACAAGAAGCATTCCTGCCACATCTGCCACCGGTATCAGCAAATAGTCAGTGAGGTAAAGGCTGATGAAATTTCCTGGCTGCAAAGCAAAATTTATAAAAGCGCTATGGGGGGCATACACAATAATTTGCTTTCTGTCGTCTTTGTTTGAGTGGTCGGTTCCCATAACGCCTCCATAGACTTTGGATGGTTTTTTTGTGCTTATATTCCTTTTTTTGTATAATTTCATATATTTGCGCTAGCAGCCTGGCAATAAACTAAGCCATTCCAGCTTCTTTTCTCCGGTTTTCCCTGGCATAAAACTCCGCTTGCCCATCGTCTATTTTGTAGAACATTATATTGATCAAAAAGCTGATCCCATAACCTATAGCAGGCAATCCCCCATAGATAACCATAAAATCCCGGCTAAAAGCGGCGCTGGCCTCCATTCCTGGGAAATAGCCAATCAAGCCAAGGCCAAGCAGGGCCACAGTGCTGCCTGTGAACTGGGCAATTTTCAGTGGTATATTTGTCAGCGACTGGACTATAGCCCGGGCATCAATGCCGGTCTTATAATACCCGTACTCTGCGCAGTCGAGGATATAGCTCGTTGCAAACCCCGAAATGAATGACCTGAAAAAGGTAGAGGCGATGTTTATTCCCATAAACGCGTAGATGCTGGACGCGCCGAAGAAAATCATAGCGACGCTAGTGAAAACACATAGCAGCTCGCCAAGCAAAAGCGCTTTTAGCCTTCCCAGCTTCAAGCCTATTTGCGGGCCGATTGCCACTGTAGCCAGGTACACAAGCATAGACACAGTTTGGGCACTGGCATATAGCAGCAAGTTGGGGTCATTGCGTATGTATATGTAATAGTAAAGCGTGATCTGGCCCGGGGCGCCGTAAGCTGTCAATGAGAAAGTGTGGGAGAATAAAAAAGCTATAAGCTGGGGGTTTGAAACCATGCTTTTTAGCATAACCCGAAGGCTTGCCTTTTGCTTTTCGTCCTGCAAGGCTCTCTTTTGCTCAAATGGGGCATGGAGGTTAACTAGCGTGTTTGTCGCGCCAAAGAAAAAGCAGCCGTAAATCGCAGCCATAAACAAAAACTGGTATTTTATCCTAACCAAATGACCAGCCAGCAAAAGGAATGGGGTTGTGGTTGCAGATGAGAATACCGCGCACGCAGCGGTCATCCGGGAAGAGGCGATTGCCATTTTGTTGCGTTTGCCCATATCTGTCCCGCCAACAAGCATCAATGCCCCGTATTGGGAAGTCAGGATAAACGCATTGGGGATCTTGACAAGGAGATGGCCGATTACAACAACAACGTAGCGAGCAGCAAGGGGCATATTGAAAGGGAGAAAAGTGACAAGGTATGAAGAGTAGTAAAGGGGCCTTGCCATTTTTAGCCACGGTATATACTTTCCCCCCGGCAAGCTCGATTTCTCGATAGCCGGTCCTACAAAAAAGCTTGCAAGAAAATCGATGGCTTTCGCTGCAAGAAGCATCGCAGCAACATCAGCCACCGGTATGAGCAAATGGTCAGTGAGGAAAAGATTTATGAAGTTTCCCGGAACCATGGCAAGATTGATAAAGAAGCCATGGAGGGCATACAAAATAATTTGTTTTCTTTCGCTTTGGACTGCATCTGTTCCCATAACCTCTCCATAGCCATTGGATTTTTTTTCTGCCAGTATTCCTGCCTGATTTCGAGGCGGCAGCCTGTATACAAGCCTTGCCGACGCCAAGGTAGAGTTATGAAGCCGGCTAGGCTTGCAAAAGAAATAGGCTAAAACAACAAACCGTTAAGCACCTGCTCCACTATCAGCATCGAGCCTGCCACCCCCAGATGGGTCTTGTCGATGACATCCACATAACCCATGCTCGGAAGCGCGTTCTCAACACCGACAAAACGAAAACCGGCGCCGACCAGTCGCGATATCGTCGCCCCTGAAGCAAAAACCAGCTCGCTTTCGCCATCTGACATTATGTCCCGGCCAAGCAGCCCGGACAACCCATGTGCAGCCAGCAGCTCTTCAGTTTTGTGGCGCATGCCATCCATCTCGGGGCAAAAAACGCAGGCTGCCTGTGGCAACATGCCGAAATAGCCTATGAAAAACTTGAAATAGGCATAAATTTCAGAGTATGTGCCTTCTACAGCGACCCTGGCTCCCCTGGGAAGCCCCACAGACGACGCCAATCGCCAGACATGCATATAGGCTGCAGCCCTTGCCCGCCCGCAGTCTTCCAAAGCGGGTCCAGGATCTGCGCCAAGCCTGGCGCAGATGTCGACGACAAAATCTTCAGTCGGGCCAAAACCGATTGGAGGGCCGTCGCATAGCATATACGCAGTCCCCAGCGTATCCTCCAAATACTTCGCGGCTCTAATCCCGTACTCATGCCTCACAACGATATTTAACGCGGCAGCGCCAATATCCATGATTTCCTCTATTGATGAGCCGGCGCAAAGGGCGCAGTTGACTTTGATTCCGCAAAGGCCAAGCAGGCGTTTCAACTCAGCCAGGTCCCCTTTGAAGTATTTCTGGAAAAGGGACAGGCCAAGCAAATTCACGGTTTTATCAACAACGGGTTTTTTTTGCGGGTTTAGCGTCTCAAGCAAAGCCAGCGCTCCGGTTTCAAATCCGGCGCAAATGTCAGTTGAGTAGCCGGGTGTCTCTAGGAGGACAGCATCGATATCGCTAAAAACGTTGTTTACTATGCCTTCCAAATCATCCCCGATAAGCGCAGCCCCTGGCGTGTTTACAATAGCAAGCAATTTATGGTTGGGCAGTTTTTCTTTGATGTATTCAAGGCCTTCGACAAGCTTGTCCCTGCCGCCATATATGTAGTCCCCGCTGTCAAGGAAAGTGCTGGGGATGCGGGATTGTCCGAAGAAAAACCTTTCATTGAAGTTCAACGGGTCAAACTGCTTTTGGCGCAGAATCTGCCTCTCGCTGATCCCGGAGTGGTAATACCTGCAGCCAGTGGGGCCATTGAGGAGCACTACACTGCCTGCAACTCCTTCAAGGGCGAAGAGCGCCCCTGAGATGCCGTCAGGAGTAATACTGGTTAAATAATCGTTCATCGTTCTCCCACTCTCCTCTCAAGCCCAGAGCCAAAAGGCCTGCCCAGCGCTCTATATAATCAAGGCCTGCAAAGAAGCCGGTGTCATGGACCATTTGCAGCGCGTCAACCACAGCCACTTCGCTGGGCGCGTTTGATGTGTAATTGCTAAGCAGGATATCAGGCTTGAGCAGAGCAATATCGGCCTCCCGTTTGCTGATATCGTAATCCTCTTCGATAAAGAACCCATCGGATATCTTTGTCCTGAATCCCTCGTCGCTTGATGACTTGATTATGCATAGCTTCGCTATCTCGATCCCCGAGTCGACAGCCGCGCCGAGGAGCCAGTCGAGGTCATGGCTGTATGTGACAACCATCAACCGCTTGCCTTCCAAAGAAGCCCTCAGCCTGCTGGTCGCTTTCTCATAGCGTTCCTTGTTTAGGGCGACAATCGACTCTGCCACATCTTGTTTCCCGTAGATGCCGCCAATCTCTCTTAGCCAATCCACTGTGTCGCCAAAACCTATCGGAAGTTTTCGGCCGAAGAATTTGGCCCCGAACTCAGTTTCAAAAAAGCCTTTTAGCTGTCTAGTGGAATAGTCGTCATTTGCCAGCAAGTTCAGCGCAGCCTTGTTGAAGCCTGCAAGGCTCTCATAATCTGTTTCGCATAAAAAGCGGCAGTTCACCTTCACACCCATTGCCAAAAGATAGCCTTCCACAGCCTCAAACAATTCCGGGGTGTTTCTATAGCTTGGCCGTTCGAAAAGAATGTTGACTAGGTTCTCCTCCGGCTGGACTCGTGTGTCGATAACTTGCCTTGCAAGCTCGATGTAGCTCATCATAGTGCCCTGGGAGTAATCCCCGGTCATATTGCCGTCTGCCTTCAAGGTGAATATCGGCGTGCCGGCATTGCCTAAAGCCCTGGCTTGGTCAATGTCATCCCCGATAATCCCTGAGGGGCATGCGCTCGCAATGATGATAGCCTTTGGTTTTCCTGCCATAACCTCGGCAACCTTTTGCTCAAGCTTCTCCATTCCCCCAAAAACCATTTCCGGCTCTCCCATGTCGGTAGCCACTAAGTTGGGGGATACAGATGAAGGCAACAGGGAGCCCCTCTCGAAGAGCCGCCTCCTGCCTGTGCCGCCCATCCCGTTGTAGGAGATATACACGCAGCTTTTGGGGGCATGCGCAATCACTACTGCATCCCTTATCTGGGTCGCCACATACAATGCGCCATTAAAAGCGCAACTGGACAACGCTTCCCCGTTTGCGACACTTTTTGACAAGTAGCGCTTGGAGGATGAGAAGTCTAAAAAACTGTTTTTGGCCTGGGCCTCGATACAGGCAGGCAAGTTGGCGCTAGTGGCAATATCACCCGCAATCCCTGAAGCCTCCGCCTTTTCAGAGAATGTGGCGCCCAATACGATATGCTCCAAGTCCTCATCAGAAAGGGGCCGGGCTTCATGCTTCTGTACCCCGTTTATGACTGCTTTGGCAAGCAGGTCAAAAATGATAGCCTCGGGGCACTTAGGGCTGGACTCTGCAAGTGTCATGTTTTTCGCTTCTGCTTCCATAAATGCGCTAGACCGGGGTATGTCTGCGATTACTGGCAGCCCTACAGCCGAGCAAAACGCCTGTACCCGGTCTGCCTCATCATCAATTCCCCGGCGGTTTAGGATGACACCGCCCACACGAGCCTGGCTGCCATCATAGTTGCGTATTCCCCGCAAGATATTGTTTGCGGCGTAAAGGGCCATAAACTCCCCTGATGTGACGATAAAAATCGTGTCAGCATACTCCCGGCGGATTGGCACTGCGAAGCCGCCGCAGACAACATCGCCAAGGACATCATACATTGTGGCGTCATACCTTCCTTTAAGCTGGAAAGTCGACAGGAGCTCAAACAAGCTGATGATGCCCCGCCCGGCGCAACCTACCCCCGGCTGGGGGCCGCCCGCCTCTATGCATCCCACGCCTGCGAAACCTGTAGCTAAAATAGCGTTTAAGTTGTAATCTGGCGGGTTTGTGTTTCTCATATAGTCAAGGGCTGTATCAAGCCTCCTTCCACCAAGCAGCAGCCGTGTGGAGTCGTGCTTGGGATCGCACCCGATTTGGAGCACACTGCTGCCGTTCATTGACATTGCGGCAGAAAGATTGGCAGCCACAGTGGATTTGCCGATTCCGCCCTTGCCATAAATTGCTATTTCCATAATAAATAAACCTCTCAATCAAGCAGAGCGCACAGAACCGGAAACGATCTGCACCAAATGCTCTGCGTTCAAGTCCTCTATCCGGTAGTAGTCAGCGCACATGGCCTCGGCAATCTTCTCTGCCAAACCAAGGCGTATAAAATCATTTTCAGTATCCACAACCACGCTTTTGATGCCCCTAATGGCGATCTGGTTGGCAAGCGCGTAGACTTCCTCCATAGGTTTCGCTGTTTTATCAGATGAGTTTGCGCGCCCGTCAGTGACAAGCACCAATACGGGCAGGATGTCTTTGTCTTTTAGGCGCTCCACCAGTATCGTGTCCAGCGCCAATTCCAAGCCCTTGGCCATCGGTGTGCGGCCGCCTGTGGGCAATTCAGCCAAGCGTTTTTGGGCAAGCTCCACGCTGCGGGTGATGCTGAGCAGAGTCTCGGCGGAATCGTGGCGGAAAGCTATCATCCCCACTTTGTCCCTTTTTTGGTAAGAGTCATTCAGCAGGGAGCAAATAGCCCCTTTTACAGCCCTCATCCGCTGGTTGGCCCCCATGGAGCCGCTGGCGTCCACAGCGAAGATGATTGTATTGCCAGTGCGTTTCTCGCGGATCTTTTCCCTGAAATCAGAGTTTCTCACTGCGATGGCCATGCCATTTTTCTCCCGGGTCTTTTGATGCACAGCCGCTGCCCTGATAGTGGCGTCAAAGGCCAAGTCAGTGGTTTTCCCTTTAGGGAACGCAGCCCGCACATACCTTCCTTGGCCTGATGTGGTTTTAAGCACATTGCGCCTGCCGCTGCCCTTGTTGATAGAGCGCACAACAGATTCGCTTATCCAAGGGAACACATCAAAAGTCTCGCCGATTTCTTGCACATCTTCATCATCGACAGGTGGCGGGGGAGGCAAATCTGGCGGCAGCGGCTGGTTGTCAATCTCTTCTGCGTCATCTTGGCTGTCCTCGTCGTCCTGGTCATCTACTTGCTCATCCTCTTCGGGCATTTCCTCAGGCGGAGGGGGAGGCGGGTCTTCTGGCCCTTCCTGGTCTTCGAGCTCTTTGGGCTCCTCCATCTCTTCCATCGGCGGATCCTCTTCTTGTACATAATGGGCATTGTCCCGCACCCTGTGTGGCAGGGCATAAAGCGCCGCTGTCTGTATGTCCTCGGTGTTCAGCATAATGCGCCCGTCAAGGGCTGCGATAGCCTTCGCTGCCTCTATGATGCAGATCTCCGCCCTGTGGCCTGCGCAGTTGGAGCGGGCGGACAATGAGGAGGCGAGTTTCATTGCATTCTCGCTAGCCTCGATTTTCTCAAGGTTTTTTGCCGCAATCGCAATCCGGCTTGCCAGTTTTTCCTGGTCAGCCTCCCATCGCTTCATAAAAGCGGCGCTGTCCCGCTCATAACTGATGCGCCTCTTGATTATCTCTGCCCGGTCATTGGGGTTTTGCTCCCCCCTAATTTCCACATACAACCCGAAACGGTCTAAAAACTGCGGGCGCAGTTTGCCTTCCTCCGGGTTCATGCTTCCCACCAGCACGAAATTTGACCGGTAGGAATATGAAATGCCCTCCCTTTCAACGTTGGCTTTGCCGGAAGCTGCGCTTTCCAAGAGGCTGTTGATTATAAAGTCGCTAAGAAGGTTCACTTCATCGATATACAGGATGTTGCCATCTGCAGCCGCCAGGATCCCCGGCTCGAAACTTCTTGTGCCTTCCCGGATAGCGGCTTTCAAGTCGATGGAGCCGATAAGCCTATCCTCTGTGATATTCAATGGCAGCTCAACGATCTTCATACCGCCCATTAAATCAGCCAATCCCCTGGCGACAGTGGATTTGGCTGTGCCTTTCTGGCCGCTCAGCAAAACACCGCCGATCCTTGGATTGATCGCATTCCACAATAGGGCGTTTTTCATCTCGTCTTGGCCGAGAATAGCGGTAAACGGAAATACTTGCCTCATTGTATAACCTCCGTTTTGCCTAAAAATTCGTCTATTTCCTTCAAATTGCGTTTCCAGACATCAACTTTGTCATCAGCGATGATTTCAATCCCGCCGCCTTGGATTTCGCCACCTACTAAGAACAACCCATCTTCCATGTCTCCTTCGATCTGCAGGTAAGCGTCTTTCAGGGCTTTGAGGACCGCAGGGTCGCCATCCCATTTGCCCCGCTCGCCCAGCTCGATGAAACGGCGGGACACCTCTTCCAAGGCGAACCTGTTCTCTTTGGAAAACCACTCCCGGACATGCTCATCAAGGACGTATTCTTCCACAAGCCTGTCTATGGCGCTGTCTCCAACAACCCCAGACAAAACCTGCAGGGTGAACACATTGTGCACAAAACCCATGATAGCCGCTGCCCCGTCGTAGCCCTCCTCGAGGATATTCTTCTTCCAGATTGGGTTGAACAGCGTCTCCGCCATGTTTTCAGCTATCTTTTCTTCCAGCCCCATGACTGCGATGCGCCCTGCCTTTTCAGTGGAGCCTTGGTATGCCTTCGCATTTTTGCCCCCATAGGCTTTGGCTATAAGCCCAAACCCTCCTGTGACACCAGCTGAGAAGCCTGCATTCAGGACGTTGTACCTTTTCGTCATGGTCAAGTCGTAGGTCACATCAGTGTTTTTGGCGCTGGCGACAAACTCGGCCACTGAGCGCTGCCCGTCCAGCCCCCTGCCGTAAGCGTGGGCGGATGCTTCAATGAAGTAGCGTATCAAGTCGTTCTCGCTATTCCATGCGCTCGCTTTTAATGCTAGATCGATATTGGCCCCGTATGAGCCAGGAGCGTCGCCAAAAATACGCACAGCTGCGCGCCGTTCGGCATCTTCCACTCCCGCAGCGCTTAGTTCGCCAAGAAGGGCCAGGCTGTGTTTCCTGACATAGTTAGTGTCTTCCCCTTCCTCCAGGTTCGCAGCCAACATGGCAGCGTCATCCAACAAAGCGACGATTTCCGGCCATGAATCCCGCAGGATTCCAGAGATGCGCACAGTGACGTCAATCCGTGGGCGGCCGAGCTCATGGAGCGGAATGGCTTCCAGTCCAGTGACCTTGCCTGAGCTGTCCCAGATAGGCTTTATGCCCATCAAACTCATCATCTGCGACATTTGCTCCCCTTTGGAGACAGTCACATCTGTGGAGATCATATTCATAGCAATCTGCTCTGGAAAAACCCCTTCTTCTTCCAGGTATTTATCAACCAGCGCATTGGCAAGCTGCTCGCCTATGCTGTAGGCGGTTTGGGTTGGTATGCGCGCTGAGTCAGATGTGAACATGTTGCGCCCTGTAGGGATGAATTCCCTGCCGTTGTTGTCCGGCGCGCCAAAAATCCCCGGTGGTATGTAGCCTCCGGACAAGCCGGAGAAGAGGCTGTCCATTTCTTGGCTGGCAAGGGTCAACTTGGCCTTTATATCCCTAATGTCTGCGTCCGGCAAGGGACCTGCCTCTTTTGCGGACAGTTCATCGATATAAGCGGCAACGCCATCCGCATCGGGGGCGCGTCCAAAAACATGCCGCTTGGAGATAGCCGGGCTAGACGCAGCGCTGGCCAGCAATTGGCTTACAAGCGAAATTCCCGCAGCCGGATCTTCCTCAGCATCAAACATGGCAAGCAATTCGGGCAGCGCAGACAACTCTTTTTTGATGCTGCCAAAAATCGCGTCTGCCTGTGCTGTCCCGGTCTCGGAAGCTTGCCTGTGTTCCTCAATCAACCTAGAAAGCTGTTTATACTCATCCCTGGCTCCGCTGGCGATTGAAGGCATATGGTCGACAATAGCCCCAAATGCCCGCCGTTTGGCCACGACAGCCTCTCCGGGCACTGCGCTGTTGTAGATATATAGGTTCGGCAGGCTCCCAAGGGCTATCACAGGCCAACAGTCCTCAGAAAGAGCGCTGGATTTGCCGGGCAAGAAGTCCATGGATCCGTGTGTACCCACATTCACAATGGCATCAGCCTTTATGCCGTGCTGGATATGCCAAAATGTCGCTAAATACTGGTGCGGGGGAGGGCAGAGGGGGTCTTGGAGTATCTTGCAGACCTCTCCAGTGCACTTGGCCCCATAGCAGCCACGTTTCGGCTCCACAAACAGGCTGATGTTGCCAAACTCTAATCCAGTGATGATGAGGCTATCGCCTTCAACCATCCCTTCCCCTGGCGGAGGGCCATACAACTCCTCTATCTTTGCGCGGTTTGCGCCAGACAGCTGGGAGTACCAAACATCGTACTCTTCAAGGCCCATTTTGTGCAGAGCCCCTCCAGAGGCGATAATGTCCTCTACACTAGTCCATCTGAAGTCGCTGATAGCTTTTGTATCCAAGATGAGGTTCTTAAGGGCTCCTCCGTTTTCAGGGATATTTTCAAGTGTGTAGCCCTCATCCTGCATGCGCCTCATAATCTGGACAACACTTTCAAAGCTGTCCAGCTGGTAAGCCGCGCCAATTGTTGCCTCAACACCTGAGCAAGGGGCGTTGTGCATAATTAATGCGATGCGTTTGTCTGAATTGGCCTTTTTTCTTAAGCCCACCCATTTGGCCGCCCTTTCGGCGAAATTGCTTATGCCGCCCTTGATGGGGACGGGTTTATCCTGGGCATCCTTCGCGCCTATAAAAACCGGTTCTATCATCCCCTGTATTTCTGGGGTCATATAGCTCCAAGCCATCTCGGCTGATATTGGGTGGGCTTCTTTTTGCCAATTGTCCACAGTGCAAAAGTACGATGCTATAGGCTTTATCACGGGCATATCCAGCTTCCCGTAAAAGCTTGCCGCTGCCTCAAATGAGCTTTCTGGCGAGGTTGTTGCAGCTGCGAAATGCATCCGGTTGACAAAAGCATCGATTACTGGCGCCCCCTGCTCGCAGAAAAGATCCTCGAATATTGCCTCAAAACTGCGGTCGGCATCGGTATTTTCTGTAAAGCCGCATATGAGGCTGATGCCATGGCCCAGAAGCTCTGTGGCCAAACTCGCCTCAATGGCAGACTCTTCACGCTCCCAGGAGCTCCTATGGCACAGCAGCCCTATCGCGGGCAAGCTTGTATCCTCGCCATCGGCTTTCCTCCACTCCTTGTAGGCGCTGTAATTGGCAAACACCTCATGGGAGACGGGGGAGAAGATCCCGTCATGGGGCAGAATTTTTGGCGGAGGCGGCGCCGGCGCGCCAAAGTAGGCGCTGGCGATGTAGGCTACCATGTTTTGGATATTTTCCCTAATCCCGTTTGACATGTATTTATATACTTGGCTAATAATGGCGCCATCAGCTGTTGCAACCCCCAAAACTGCCGTCTCCCCGTCAAGCGGGATAATCCTCGCTTCGGGATATTCGCCTTTTATCCGTAGGTAAGCTGCCTTGCGCGCTTCATTTGCCTGGTTGTCGCTCAACAGCAGGCAGGCATCCGGCCAGCTCTCCAAGATATCGAAAATCTTGCCGTTTTCCACATCCCGCAGCGGGACGGCAACCCCCCCTGCCTCGGCGAAGATATCTCCAAGATACTGGGAAGCGCCTGCCAACACCATCCTAAATTGTCCTTGCATTTTTGCCTCCTCTAGAGCGCTTCTTCTATCGCGCCTTCCGCCTCAATATATATTTCTCTCAGCTTTTCAAGCATATCCTCGTCGGCTTCCCACATGCCTCTCTGGGCAGCCTCAAGGAGCCGCTCAACAATGGCATGGACAGCCCAAGGGTTGACCTCTTTCATCCACTCCCTGTTCTCGTCGTCTAAGACATACCTTTGGGTGATCGCGTCATACATCCACTTGTCTATGTTGTCGGCAGTGGCAGACCAGCCAAATACAAACTCTACCATGTGGGATATTTCCTGCGCCCCCTTGTACCCATGTTGTTTCAAGCCCTCGATCCACTTAGGGTTGTTGATCCTGCCCCGCATTACCCGGGCAGTGTCCTCAGTGAGGTTGTATGTCTCGATATGGTCCACATCCCCTGTCTGTGTCGAGTAACTTGCCGGCAGGGAACCGCTGGAAGCCTTCACTGCTGCGATAAGCCCCCCGTGGTAGATGTAGTAGTCGTCATCGTCTATCATGTCGGACTCGACAGATGCGATATTCTTGATTGTCACTGTTGTCTTTGAAAGGCGTGTGGCAAATTGGTCTTGGTACTTGTCCCCATGGAGTTTTCGGGTATAGGCATGCCCGCTCCAAGTTATGTAGATATTGCCTAAATCATTGCTGTCATTCCACTTCTTGCTTTGCACCAGAGTGTCCACCCCGGCCCCATATGTCCCCGGCGGGCACCCAAACACCCGCGCTGAGGCGCGCTCGTAGGCTTGCTCCCGGCTCATGCCTTCAGCTGCCATCTGGGCGATCTCCTCATCGATATGTTTTCTGACGTAATTCATGTTATGGGGCTCGTCTGATGCCGCTGCCAAGTTCACAGCGTCCTCAATGCGCTCTATCAAGTTGGGGAAAGTGTCCCTGAAAAGCCCGCTGATCCGAAGCACCGCATCGATCCTGGGACGCCCAAGCTCCTCGATGGGAATCGTCTCCATGCCTATGACCCTGTCGGTGTTGCCCAGCCAGACCGGCCTTATGCCCATCAGGTTCAAGGCTTCCGCCAAATCTTCGCCCATGGTTTTCATCGTGTCGCCTGCGTATACGACAATAGCCACCGATTCCGGGTATTTTCCAGAGTCGGCCAGCTCCCTGTCAATGACTTGCCTAGCCAGCTCGCTGCCTACCCGGTAGGCTGTCCTTGAGGGGATAGCGCCTGGGTCCACAGAGTAGAAATTCCTGCCTGTGGGCAAAACCGAAGCTTTGCCGCGGCTTGGGCTTCCGGATGGCCCAGGCGGGATGAACTCGCCTTTGACGCCTTTTACAAAGTTGCCGATCTCGTCTGTTATGCGTTTCAAGTTGGGCGCTAGAAAGCCGCAAATGAACGAGGCCAGCTCCTTTTGCATAGGGCTATCAAACAAGTCCACACACCCGGGGAGATAGCCGTTTTCTGCGATTTTATTAATAAACGCCTGGCCTTCCCCGTCTATGTCCTCTAGAAGCATCCTGTTTGTCTTGCCCAGGTCGCCTTCCAAAAGGCTTGCCGGGTTGGCAAGGATAAACTCCAAGTCATAACCGTGGATCTCGCATATGGATTCCCGCAGCGAAGGGACATCCCCGTTTCGCACCCGGGAAATAAGCCTGCAAAGGTTGCTGAAGCGCTCGCCCTCTTGCACTTGGCCGAGGATATGCAGCCCGTCCTTGATTTCAAACGCCTTGATATTGGAAATCCACAGATGCATCGCCTCGACGAAAGCGTCCATAGACTCGCTGTCCATGCCAGGCTTTTCTGTAATAGCCAAATCCTGGTCCAGCTTTAATTCAACGGCCAGCTCCCATATCTGCTCGTAGATGATAGGCAGCCTGGCTGGCGCGCTTTGGCGGGTCTTGTAATAGTTGTCAATCAAGTCGTCCATTTCCGACAACTCCTCGTAAACGCCGCTAGGAACAAACGATGGGATCATATGGCCAATGAGGGTGGCATATGAGCGCCTCTTCGCTTGCATGCCTTCCCCCATAATCGAAATGTTATACACATACAAATGCGGCATAGTGCCAATCGCCAAATCCGGGTAGCAGCTTTCAGACAGCGCGATTTCCTTGCCGGGCAGCCACTCTATAGTTCCGTGGGTCCCCACATGTACGATGACATCCGCTTTAAACACACGCTCTATCCAATGGTAATAGGCGATATATTGGTGGGGGCAGACAAAATCTGTGGAATGGTATGCCTCCTCCGCTTTTTCCTCAAAAGCTCGGGGCGGCTGCAGCCCAATAAAGATATTTCCGTTTATGATGCCCGGTATTGGGATCTTGCCGCCTACAGCCATGAACTCCCCTGGCGGCTCTCCCCAATCCTCGACCATCTTGGCTTGGACTGTGTCGCTGAATTCGTCAAACCAGCTTTTATAAAGGTTGGCTGGAACAAAATCAACCGCCCTTTCCAGCACTTCCTCTTCAGGCAGCCATCTGCCGTCGTTGGATAGGCCGTTTATGATTTTGTCAATTATATCGGCGCCGTCTTCAAAATTGTAATCAACCGAAATGCCTTCATCTTTTAGCGCGTTAACCATGTTATAGACGGAAACCGGCGTGTCAAGGCCATATGCGCAGCCTATTGTGTCGTTTCTGGGCGGGATGTTGTGGAAAATGATTGCGACTTTTTTCTCGCTGGCAGGGGTGTCGCGCAGCTTTGCCCAATTGACGGCAAGTTTGCACAATTTGGCGACCCGCTCCATAATGGGCACAAAAATTACCCGCTCCCCATATTGCGTCTCTTCAACTTCCCGGGTGCAACATGGGAATGAGGTCATCTGCCCGTCAAACTCAGGCTGGTAGACATTGCTCGAGAGCATCATGGAATCAAGCCCCGCTAGGCTCTCGCGCCATTGGCCATAGGTGTAGTAGGTCGTCATAGCCTGTATCACCGGAACCCCCAGGGGCTCAAAAATGCTGCCTTCAATAGTTGTCGAGCCGTCTCCGGGGGAGGAGAGCACCGTCACAGACATCCCTGTTGTGTTTACCAAGGTGTTGATTATCGGCTTTCCATCTTCCATAAAGAAGCGCTCCAATGCCTGGGCCAATGGGTACTCTTCTGTGTTTTCCGGAGGGATCACATTGCTGACCAGGACAATAGGGAAGGCCCCCGCATCAATGAGCCCTTCATAAATGGCATCTGTTGTGGACATGTCCTCCCCGCGCAGCTTGTGCTCGTGGACCAGCACGCCAACTTTCAACTTTCCGGAAGCCTTGGCCGCATCCAAGTACCTGTCTGGATCGGCGACAGGCCCTTCAGGTGTATACAAGCACTGCCACTTGCCGAAGAATGGCTCTGGGGCATCATATCTTCTATTGCAAAACTCGTTGGCGGAGTATAGGATCATAGACATATAGTTGTCAACCCCGCTTGCCCGTATGTACCTGTCTATTTGCGAATACTGGGCAATGCCCATCGAGAGCGTATCAAAGATAGCCTCTATCTCGCCTTCCATGCCCGAGCGGGCGAATATGGGCTTTTTGCCTCCAAAGCGCTCCATGTACTCTTTGAAAGCCCGAAAATGCGTGACACCGCTATGGAAATCCATATAGGTGAGGCTGGCGCCCTCTGAATATTCGAAAAGTTCTGCTAGCAATCCATCGTCGTTGTCGATTTTTGCGCATTCGTAGCTTTTAATTTTAAATTGCCCGGGATAGGCTTCCTCCAAGTTTGCAGCCACTTGGCCATAAAAAGCGCTGTCCGAGCTGTGCTGGTTGATAAAAACTATGTTGCAGCTCATGCAAACACCTCCTGTTTACTTTCTTTTAGGAGCCTAGCCAACTCTGTCGCATCGTCGCAATAGATAGGCTGGCAATCCCCTTGATATACGCTGTTTTTCTCGTCCCTCATGGAATAGACCTTCTTGCCGTCATCCATAGCCTTCTTAAGCAGCTGGGCATTGGCATCGTTCATAGCCCCGATAGGAAAACCAGTGTCGATGATAATAGGGTGTTCATCCATCACCCCGCAAGCTTCTTTGAATGTGGCGGGGGAGATAGGCATAAAATCAGCCTCCAAAACCAAGTGGTTGCAAAGCGCTTTTGCGACATGTGTGTCGATGTCGCTCAAGTGCAGGACACCGCAGTCCATGCCCATTCCTGCCCGGCTCAAAGCCCTCATCACAGGGATTCCTGTGCCCGCTCCGGATACTACAAACATGTTGCTTGTGGCATGCCTGCCAAACTCCAGGCTTCCAAGGAGGTCGTCATACCTGGCTTGTGATATATTGTACAAATCTTGTATCACCCCTTGGTGGATAATACTTTCCGGGGGGCCGCTCGCCACGACTTTGCCGTCTTTGACCAGCAGCACTGTCTGGCAGCCTTTGATCGCAAGGTCTATGTCATGCAGAGCCATAATGACTGTAATGCCCTTTTCCCGGCAGAGCTTTGCCAAGATCTCCACCACATCGACCCTGTGGCTGATATCCAGATGGCTTGTGGGCTCATCCAAAACTATCAGCTCCGGCTCTTGGGCAAGCGCCCGGGCGATCATGACCTTCTGTTTCTCGCCGTCGCTTAATTCCCCGTAGTAGCGCTGGGCCAAATGGAAGGCTTTTACGCTTTCAAGCGCTTGCTTCACGATGAGTTTGTCATTGTCCCCGAGCTTGCCAAAGAAGCCGGTATACGGGTGCCTGCCCATTGCGGCTATCTCAAAAGCCGTCATAAGGCCGGGCTGGAGCTTTTCTGTCAATACCACAGCCATCCGCTTTGCAAGCTTGGCCTTGGGGACAGCCATAATATCATTTCCGTCAAGGTACACAGTCCCTTCGACAGGGCTGAGCATGCTTGACAAAGTGCGCAGTATCGTTGATTTGCCTGCCCCGTTGGGGCCAAGCAGGCAAATCATCCCTCCGCGCATAGCATTGATGTCGATGCCTTCGACAACAGTGTGTTTGTTATATCCAACTTTGAGCGATTGTGTTTGTAAAACTGCACTCATAGCGTTCTGTTCCTCCTTAAGAGCATGTATGCCATCAGAACAAGGGCAGTGATGGCGCCGATTGGCAACTCGTCGTAGAGCCTGGGCAGCAAAGCCGCAAGGGCACAGGAGAAGTGATAAAACGATTACAACGCCTTTAACTGCGGCTTTTCCAGGTGAAACCAATCTCTCGAAGCTGCCCATGGCACACTTGGTGCATATTGTGAAAGCGAAGCGGATCCTGGCTTGCAAACGCGGCCAGGACGCTTCAGGCTGAAGAGCACTTGGGCGTCCTCCACTATTGGCGCCATTTCAGCCAAGGCTTTATAGCTTGGCACGTAGTTTTTGTTTGAGGAATACATCCAAATGTCAGCATCAGCCAAAATCGTGTAAAATTCCTCCAGGCTTATCTGGGAGCTGCTTGCCCCTTCAAAATACAGGTATTCCCCCCCAGCGGCCCGCACTTGGCGGGCAACAAAAGAGTCAGTGCCTGGCGAATACACAACGCCGTTGTAAACCATCGCCCAAACAACTTTTGGCTTTTCCTTGCCAGCGACCAATGCCTCCATTTGGGCCAAACGCCCGGCCTGTTCGTCCACATAGCTTAGCGCCTCCTCTTCGTAGCCAAAGAAAGAAGCCAGGAACTTCGTCCATTCCATCCTGCCCTCATGTGATTCTTCCATGTACTCATTGTCTACAGCGACTGGAATCCCCAGCTGTGTCAACATGTTGATAACATCTGTCTGGCCAGATGGCCCTGTATAGACAAAGGCTACCTCCGGGTTGATTTCCTGTATCAATTCGTAATCCGGGGTGTTGGCGCTGCCGATGTATTTGACTTTCCCTGAAGCAAGCGCCTGCTCTATATTGGCGACATTGCCCCATGTGCCTGCATCAGAAGTCACGCCTCCCACATAATCCATCAGGCCTTCATAGTGGGCAACCATCCCCACCTGGGTAATAGAGAAGAACACCGCACGCTCTACAGGGGTAAATAGCAGCGTTGCGCTTCCATGGCCCTCTGGCGGCTCATTTCCCCTGGGCACCAACAGGAATTCTTGGCCTTCCGCGTCAATGACGAGTTTTGCGCCATCCTCCAAATATTCCACAGAAAAGCTGGAGGTGTGCTCGACCCTCATGTAAGTCGACTCCCGTTCGCTGGGTGTTTGTGTTTGGCTTTGAGGCTTGGCGCATGATGCAGCCAGAGCCACGATAATTAAAAGTATTGTTATTGCCGATGCTTTTCTTTTCTTCATTTTGATTTCCACCTCTAAAACAAAGTTCTTTCTTGTCGGTCATGGAACAATGCGCTTGCTGGCGCAATGCTCCTTTTCAAGGAGCATGAAGGAACGTAGTAGCGAGCGGCCAAGGACGCTTCTGGCTGAAGAACACTGACATCCTGCCATCATCCTGATGGCCAGCAGCGCCATAGCGCCCTTGGCCTTCTTTGGGATGCAAGGGCCACAGCAATCACCACTACACTGGCGCCAGCCAGGGAGCTTAAAAACATAAACAGAGATGTCTATCTGCTATATCCTTCATGTAGCCCGCCAAGCAGGGCGATGTTTGCAAACATAGCCGATCAGGAGCTGGTTTCCAGTATATAGGGCTCCTAGGCAAGCGGATATACATTTGGGCCGCTGGCAGCCTCGCAAAGGGCTATATTGAGTAAAACATGAATATGGGCGCTGCTATGGGTATTGCGAAGAACACCCTGTAGAGCCCTTGTGCTCTCTATAGCCGAAATACATAGCTGCCCTTTATTCCGCCTCCTCCGCTACCGGATGGCAGTGGAGGATTTCATACCCTTTATACACATCCGGATGGAAGATGGCAGCCAAGTCGATGTATGTCTGACTCATTTATTTTCATCCAGTAATATTCGTCAAACTGCCATACGTTGCGGTTGACCACCACTGGGGTGTCAACTGCCACTGGGGCAAGCTCAAGGAGAGCATTGTAGCTTGGCATATAATTCACGTTTGACGGGTAGATCCAAATATCTGCCTCAGCCAAAGTTGTGTAGAATTCCTCCAGGCTGATCTGGGCGCTGCCTGCCCCTGGGATGTAGGAAAATATATAGCCCCCCCCTGCCGAGCGCACAGCATTGGCCACATATGGCTCGTAGCCCGGCACGTACACAATGCCGGCGCGGACCAGGCTTGTCCAGGCCAGCAACCAGCGCCTCCATCTGGGCCAAGCGCTCAAGCTGGCCTTCCACATAGCTGACAGCCTCCTCTTCGTAGCCGAAAAAAACTGCCAGGAACTTCGTCCATTCCATCCTGCCCATTCGGGTTTCTTCCATATACTCGTTGTCCACAGCCACAGGGATCCCCAGTTGGACCAGCATGTTGACGAGGTCTGTCTGGCCTGAAGGCCCTGTGTAGACAAAGGCGATCTCCGTGTCGATTTCCTGCACCAGCTCATAGTCGGGCGAGTTTTGATTGCCTACGTATTTAATTTTTCCCGATGCCATATATTCTTCGATGTTTTTGAGGCCCCCCAAGTGCCTGCATCGGCAGACACCCCGGCAAAATAATCCAAAATGCCGTCATAATGGGATATCATGCCCACTTGGGTGGTTGAGAACGAAACCGCCCTTTCAACAGGGGTGTAGAGCAATATAGCATCCTCATATCCTTCAGGCGCCGCTTCTCCCCTGGGCACCAGCAAGAATTTTTGGTCGTCCGCATCAGTGGGCAGTTTTGCGCCATCCTCCAAATATTCGAGGGAAAAGGCGTTTGAATGCTCGACTTTCATAAAGTTGCTGCTGGCTTCCCCCGGGCCGGCGCCAGTGTCCACTGCAGCTATGCAAGAAGACAGCAACAGTATGAGTGCAGTTAAAAAGGCAAATATGGTCTTTTTAAGCATGTTGGGCCCCACAGTATCCTGCTGGATTTCTGTATCCCTCTTGGCCACTGCCGCCTAGCGCGCAAGGCGCACAGGCCAAGGCAGCTGCTTTATATCTGGCCATGCCATCAATGTCCTTTCTTCATTTTTTCATTTTGCCAAAGGTTGGCTCGAAATTATTTCGCAACCATGCCCGGATTAATACAAGCCCGGGCGCTGCATGTCCACACTATCAGCAATACTCGCTAAACAGCTTAACATTGCGGTTTGCCCAAACTTGGGCGTTTTGGGCTATTCTATATCTACTCCGCAATTGGGTTGTAGTGGCGGAAGCTATACCCCTCAAACACATCCGGATGGAAGATGGCAGCCAATTCGATGACCTGGATATCCGCCTCATTTGTGTAGTTGTAGTAAAACACGTCAAATTGCCACACGTTGCGGTCCAGCACTACTGGGGCGTCCGCCACGATTGGGGCAAGATCAAGCAGGGCTTTGTAGTTCGGCACATAGTTCTTGTTTGAGGAGTACATCCAGATGTTAGCGCCAACCAAGACCGAGTAAAATTCCTCCACACTGATCTGGGCGCTTCCAGCCCCCTCAATATGTGAAAACAGGTAGTCGCCCCCTGCCGCGCGCACAGCATTGGCTACATATGACTCGTTGCCTGGCACGTACACAATGCCGTTGTATACCATCCCCCAGGCGACTTTTGGCTTGTCCCTGCCGGCGAGGAGCGCCTCCATCTGGGTTAGGCGCTCAACCTGCTGGTCCACATAGATGGCCGCATCCTCTTCGTAGTCGAAGAAAGCGGCCAGGAACTTTGTCCACTCCATCCTGCCTAAATGGGTTTCCTCCATGTATGCATTGGCCACAGCCATGGGGATCCCCAGCTGGTTCATCATATCGATGATGTCTGTCTGGGGCGAGGAGCCTGTATTGACAAAGACCAGCTCAGGGTTGATTTCCTGTATCAATTCGTAATCTGGGGGAGTGCCGCCGATGAACTTGATTTTCCCGGAGCCCATGTACTCTTCGATGTTTGCCAGATCCCCCCATGAGCCAGCTTCCCAAGACACGCCGGCGAAATAGTCCAAAATACCGTCATAATGGGCTATCATGCCGATTTGTGTGGTCGAGAAGGAGATCGCCCTTTCAACGGGGGTGTATAGCAAGATTGCGTCTTCGTAGCCTTCAGGCGCTGTTGCGCCCCTGGGCACCAGCAGGAATTTCTGGTTTTCCCCATCAGTGACCAGCTTTGAGCCTTCCCCCAAATACTCTATGGAAAAGGCGCTTGAGTTCTCTACTTTCAAAAATGTATTTTCAGGCGCCTCCCCTGTTCCGCCTCCGCCGCCATTGTCCGCGTCTGGATTGCAAGAGGACAGCAGCAGCAAAAGCGCCGCCAACACAAGCCTTGCTTTGTATTTTTTCATTTCATCAATTTCCCTACTTCTGCCTGGCAATTATCAAATTTAAATGTGCTCACAACGCATTGTTTCTCTGCAAAAGCATGTATACCATCAGCGGCGCGCCGACAAGGGCTGTGATAGAGGCAATTGGCAGCTCCCTGGGGGCAAACAAAATCCGGGCAGCCAGGTCGCAAAGGCTAGTCATCAGAGCCCCGCCAACCGCTGCAGCGGGGATCAAGATCTTGTTGTCCGCAGTCTTGAACAACATCCTGGCCAAGTGGGGGACAGACAGCCCGATAAAAGATATTGGCCCGGCAAAGGCAGTGAGGACTGCTGTCAGCACACTAGAGATGATGACAACAGCCATCCTGAACCGCTTGATGCCCAAACCCATGCTTTGGGCATAGCCTTCGCCCAAAAGCATCGCATTCAAGGGCTTTGACATGGCAAATGCGAATATCGCGAAGACAAATGTGACACCGGCTAAAATCATGACTTTTTCCCATGTGAAGCCCCCGAAGCTGCCCATAGTCCACATAGTGAAGTTGCGGAGCGTCTCCTGGTTGGCAAATACTGTCAAGATGCTCCTGACAGAGGAGCATAAATACCCTGCCATCATCCCAATGACCAAGAGTGTCACAACGCTTTCGACCTTTTGGGATGCCAGGACCACAGCAATCATCACTACAAAGGCGCCTGCCAGGGATCCGAAAAACATAAACCAAGGCGTTTCCATGCTATATCCTGTCATGTATCCGCCAAGCATGACGATGCTTACAAACATGGTCGAGCCGGAGCTGATGCCCAGAACATAGGGCTCGACAATTGGGTTTGAGAAGAAAATCTGCACCAGGAGCCCTGCCAGCGCCAGGCACACGCCCCCCACAGCGGTTGCCATCGCCCTGGGAAAGCGGATTTTCATGATTATCGGTTCATAGGTTGCGACAGAGCCGCCTTTGCCGCGCAGGATGGACACAACCTCGGACAGGGGGATATTGACAGCGCCAAGGGCTATATTGAGCAAAAACACGAATATGACCGCTGCTATGAGTGTTGTGAACAACACCAAGCGTAGAACTCTTGTTTTTTCTTGAGCCGATTCCATAGCTACTCCTTGTCCGCCCCATCCACAAGCGGGATGCAAATGCGGATTTCATGGTTTTTAAACGGAAGATTGCAGCCAACTTTGGGCGATTTTGTCTGTAAACCGCGTTTACAGCGCATTGTTCCTACGTAGTAGCATGTATACCATCAACGGGGCTCCCACAAGGGCAGTGATGGCATCAATTGGCAGCTCGTTGGGGGCAAACAAAGTCCGGGCAGCCAAGTCGCAAAGGCTTGTCATCAACGCCCCCCCGAGGACAACGGCGGGGATCAATACCCTGTTGTCCGCAGTCTTGAACAGTATCCTGGCCAAGTGGGGGACAGACAGCCCGACAAACGATATTGGCCCGGCAAAGCCGGTGAGGACTGCTGTGAGCACGCTTGCGATGACTACAACTGCCATCCGGAACTGCTTTATGCCCAAGCCCATGCTTTGGGCGTAGCCTTCGCCTAGGAGCATGGCGTTCAATGGCTTTGAGAGGGCAAAAGCCAATAATGAGAAGACAAATGTGACGCTGCACAAAATCGCGACTTTTTCCCACGTGAAGCCACCAAAGCTGCCCATAGTCCACATAGTGAATGAACGGAGCGACTCCTGGTCTGCAAATGCGACTAGGATGCTTCTGACTGAAGAACATAAATATCCTGCCATCATTCCGATGACCAAGAGCGTAACGACGCTTTGGACCTTTTGGGATGCCAGGACCACAGCAATCATCACAATAAAGGCGCCTGCCAAGGAGCCGAAAAACATAAACAATGGTGTTTCCATGCTATATCCCGAGAAGTAGCCGCCAAGCACGACAAGGCTTACAAACATGGTCGAGCCGGAGCTGATTCCCAGCACATAGGGCTCGACGATGGGGTTTGCGAAGAAAATTTGCACCAATAGCCCTGCCAGCGCCAGGCACACGCCTCCTGTGGCGGCTGCTATCGCCCTGGGCAAGCGGATTTTCATGATTATCGACTCATGGGTCGCAATTGTGGCGCCTTTGCCGCGCATTATGCTGACAACCTCTGGGAGGGCTATATTGACAGATCCAAGGGCTATATTGAGCAAAAACACGAAAATGACCGCTACTGCGAGCGCTATGAACAGCACCCGGCGCATCGCCGAAATTCTTTCTTGCGCTGCTTCCATAGCTACTCACCAACCGGATTGTAATGGCGGATTTTATGGCCTTCAAACACATCCGGGTGGAAGATGGCAGCCAAGTCGACAACTTGCATGTCTGCTTGGTTTGTATTGACATAGTAAAACACATCAAACTGCCATACATTGCGCTCTACCACCACTGGGGCATCCGCTGCCACTGGCGCAAGCTCCAGGAGGGCCCTGTAGCTTGGCATATAATTCTTGTTTGACGAGTAGATCCAAATGTCTGCGCCAGCCAACACCGTGTAGAATTCCTCCAGGCTGATCTGGGTGCTGCCTACACCTGGGATATGCGAAAACAGGTAATCCCCGCCTGCGGCGCGCACAGCTCCAGCTACATATGACTCGTTGCCTGGCACGTAAACGATGCCGCTGCGGACCGTCCCCCACACTACTTTAGGCTTGTCGCGGCCAGCTACTAATGCCTCCATCTGGGCCAAGTTTTCAACCTGTTGGTCCACATAACTTGACGCTTCCTCTTCGTAGCCAAAGAAAGCAGCCAAAAATTTTGTCCATTCCAGCCTGCCCAAATGGGTTTCTTCCATGTATTCATTGTCCACAGCCACCGGGATACCCAGTTGAGCCAGCATGTTGATGAGGTCTGTCTGGGTGGTTGAAGTCCCTGTGAAAACAAAGGCGAGCTCTGGGTCGATTTCCTGTATCAATTCGTAATCCGGTGTATTGCTGCCGATGTATCTAATCTTTCCGGATGCCAAATACTCTTCGATATTTGTGAATTCCCCCCAAGTGCCTGCATCGCCAGACACCCCGGCAAAATAATCCAAGATTCCGTCATAATGGGCTATCATGCCTACTTGGGTGCTAGAGAAAGAAAGCGCCCTTTCAACAGGTGTGTACAGCACAATAGCGTCCTCGTAGCCTTCAGGCGCCGGCTCTCCCCTGGGCACCAGCAAGAATTTCTGGTTTTCCGCATCAGTGACCATTTTTGCGCCATCTTCCAAATATTCGATGGAAAAGGCGTTTGAATTCTCGACTTTCAAAAATTTCGACTTGTTTCCGGCTTCCTCTTGGCCGGTGCCATTTTCTGCGGCAGGTTTGCAAGATGCAAAAGCCAAGGCAGCCGCAATCGCCGCCAACACAAGCCTTGATTTATACTTTGCCATGCCATCCATGTCCTTTCTTTATTTTGCCAAAATTGGTATTATAAAAAAATTATTAAAACCTTATCTTGCAAACGGGTCCGGTAAAAATGCATCATACACGTCCACTTGCTTGTACGCTTCGCCGGGTATTTAGTATGGCAGCAGCATTGCTCGCCAAACAGGCACTCATTGCGGTTTGCGAAAACCTGGCACTATCCTTGCCTTGTGGCGACAGGCAGCCCGGCTAACGATACAAACCCGGCAAAACCGGCAGCCCCCATAGCGGCTTATAGCCCGCAGAATGGAGGAGTGAAGGATTCCTGGCCGGCAAAAGCGACCAGGAATCGCTTCAGACTGAAGATAGTAAATATTCTGCCATCATCCCGATGGCCAAGGGTACCACAATGCCTTGGCTTTTCCGGGATGCCAGAAACACTGCAACCATTGCTGCAAAGGCGACTGCCAGAAAAGCCGGTAATCATAAACAATGGCGCCCCAATGCTATATCTTGCCTATATCCGCCAAGTATGGCGATATTTAGAAACATAACCGAGCTGGAGCTGGTCCCCCAGCATAAAGGCACGGCTATGGAGTTTGCGAAAAGAATCTGCGCCAAGCTGCCAGCGCTAGCCACACACCCGAAACTTCGAAAGGGGCAAAGCGGCCCCGGCTACATATGACTCGTTGCCGGGCACATACACTACGCCGTTGTAGACTATCCCCCAAGCGACTTTAGGTTTTTCCCTGACGGCAACAAATGGCTGCTAGTGCCCAGGGGCGAGACTCGCCTGAAGGATACAACGACGCCACATTGCTCTATACCCCTGTTGAAAGGGCGATTTCATGCTCAATAACCCAATTGGGCATGATAGCCCATTGCTTGTATCTTGTGGCTGCTGGGTGCCGCCTCCGCCTCCCGCGCAAGACGCGAAGGCCAAGGCGGCAGCAAGCGCTGCAAACACAAGGGTTGTCTTATGTTTTGCCACTTCTCATATTTCCTTTCTTATTATGCTAAATAATGGTAATTATTAGCAACCTGCTGGCAGCTCTGGGTAAAAGATTGCAGCATGCCCTACCACTTTCTTGTACGCTTTGTTTTTATATTGGTATAGCCGCCAAACATCAGCCACTAAATTGCGGTTTGCGAAAACTGGACGCTATCAGGCTGTAGATGTGGGCGCTATGGACAACATTTAGCTCATAGCCTATACTGTTTCTAGCGCAGCTTTCATCTCTAGGCTAATCTGCCAGCAGATGGTAGTGCCGGAATTCGTGGCCTTCAAACACATCCGGATGGAAGATTGCAGCTAATTCGACAACTTGCATGTCTGCCTC
Organism: Eubacteriaceae bacterium; assembly: GCA_009782875.1. Classification (GTDB taxonomy): domain Bacteria; phylum Bacillota; class Clostridia; order Eubacteriales; family Anaerofustaceae; genus WRIE01. Next base: position 176,058 of record WRIE01000001.1, read on the forward strand.
ATTTGTGTAGTAATAGTAAAATTCGTCAAACTGCCATACATTGCCGTTTGCCACCACCGGGGCATCTGCTGCCACTGGGGCAAGCTCAAAAAGGGCTTTATAGCTTGGCAAATAATTCTTGTTTGATGGGTAGATCCAAATATCCGCCTCAACCAAAGTCGCATAAAACTCCTCGATGGAAATCTGGGTGCTGCCTGCCCCTACAATGCCACTGAAGATATAGTCCCCTCCAGCGGCGCGCACAGCCCCGGCTACATATGACTCGTTGCCCGGCACATATACAACGCCGTTGTAAACCATCCCCCAAGCGACTTTGGGCTTGCCCTTGCCAGCGATCAATGCCTCCATCTGGGCTAAATTCTCAAGCTGCCAGTCCACATAGCTTACCGCCTCATCTTCGTATCCAAAGAAAGCAGCTATGAACTTTGTCCATTCCATACGGCCTTGGTGGGTTGCTTCCATGTACTCATTGTCCACAGCCACCGGGATCCCGAGCTGGGTCAGCATGTTGATAAGGTCTGTCTGGGCTGAATTCCCTGTGTAGACAAAGGCTATTTCCGGGTTGATTTCCTGCACCAACTCGTAATCTGGGGTGCTGCTGCCTCCAAGGTATTTGATTTTTCCCGATGCTAAATACTCTTCGATGTTTTTTACTTCCCCCCAAGTGCCAGCATCGCCAGTCACGCCTCCAAAATAATCCAAAAGGCCGTCATAATGGGCAACCATGCCCACTTGGGTAATTGAGAAAGAAACCGCCCTCTCAACAGGGTAGTAGAGCAATATAGTGTCCTCATAGCCTTCAGGCGCCGTCTCGCCCCTGGGCACCAGCAAGAATTTCTGGTTTTCCGCATCAGTCAGCAGCTTTGCGCCATCCTCCAAATATTCGAGGGAAAAGGCGCTAGCATACTCGACTTTCATAAATCTCTTGGAGCCTGCTCTCCCCCAGTGTTGGCGCCAGTGTCTGCGGCAGGCTTGCATGAAGACAACAACAGAACAAGCGCGATAAAACAGGCAAATGCTGCTCTATTGCTACGCATGTTGGGTCTCATCTTGCAAAATCGCGTCGACAATTGAAAAATCGAGCTTGCCTTCCTCAAAAGGCCTCCTGCGCATCCGGTGGGGAAGTGCCAGCACCGCTGCTTCCCGCAAATCCGCCTTTGTGATGTTAGTGCGCCCGCCAAGAGCCGCTAGCGTGGCTGCTGTTTTTACCATTGTGATATCAGCCCTGTGCCCGTCAACCTGAAGCTCGATGGCAATTCTCGCTGCTGTGTTGACTGTCTCGTTGTCAATCACTACCTCAGGCAGGATCGCAATCGCGTTCATCACCGATTCGCGCACTATCTGCTGTTGGGGCTCATAGGCGGCCGCAAAAGCGTCGGGGTCCCTCTCGTACTCCAAGCGCCTTTTGATAACTTCTGTGCGGTCATCCACTTCCCGTTCCCCGACAACGTCGGTGACCATCCCAAACCTGTCCAGCAGCTGGGGCCTCAAATCCCCTTCTTCCGGGTTCATTGTGCCCACAAGGGTTAAACGGGCTGGATGGCTTATGGAAACACCCTCCCTTTCAACTGTGTTGGTGCCCATAGCCACAGAGTCCAAAAGAACATCCACAACATGGTCGTCGAGAAGGTTCACCTCGTCGACATAGAGGATGTTGCGGTTAGCCCTTGCCAAAATACCGGGCTCAAAGCTTTTTTCGCCCTTCTTGATTGCCTGCTCGATATCCAAAGAGCCTACAACCCTATCCTCTGTGGCGCTGACGGGCAAGTCCACAACGCGCATGGGCGCGGTTATAACGCCAAACTCTTCGCCTGCCTCCGTTTTGGCCGCGCAATCATCGCAAAGAGAGCTGATGTCGTCGGGATCGCAGTTGAAGAGGCAATCCTCTACTTGCCTCCTCTCAAGCATCAGCTCCGCCAAAGCCCGCACAGCGGTAGACTTGGCAGTGCCCTTCTCTCCCCGGATCAAGACTCCCCCCAAAAGAGGGTTCACTAAATTCAAAATAAGCGCCTTTTTCATCATCTCTTGTCCCACAATTGCTGTGAAGGGGTAGATTTTTTTCTCTTTCATCGTATGTTTGCTCCTTTGCTTATGTAAAAAAATAGCCATGGCAAGAATCTGCCATAGCCGGATTTCCATGAAAGTACCCAAAAGCCGCGCTAAAACAAGCAAGCCTTTGTTTGTGTTTGTAGGTCTTCTGGCTTGCGTGCTTCCGGGGTTTATCCCACGCCTATAGCCCAGCCTTCTCAGTTTCCCAATGACCGGTTTTCACCTAGGGCTATAGCCTTGCACGTTTACAGCGGCGGGTTCCGCGCAGGATTTTCACCTGCTTCCCTTGTCAAGCCGCTAAAAAGCGGCCACAAACATTACGAATTCTATTGTTCAGCTGCTAAACACAGCCGTATTCAAGTAGCTGATCTGCTCTTTAAGCAGCCTGCTATGTGCCAGGCGGTCTATGCTCATAAACTCTAGAGTGAGATAGAGCGGGTTTATCCTCTCAATAATTTCGTTGATGCGCCGGGAAGGGAACGGCACGTGGTTGTCTATGTTGTAAATATGCCTCATCAGCGCAGAACGGCGCTCTTTGTAGCTTCCGGGGCCTGGGATCCAAGAAGCCATTAAATTCTGGGCATACTCCCCGCTAAGTGACAGGTGCAAGTGAATGCCCTTGATGATGGACAAATCCGGATATGTGTCTAAAACACTGTGGATATAGTCCACTCCCTCGTCCACCCCGCGAAGGGATATGTTGGTGTTCATCAAATGGCCAATATCCAGCATGATCCCGGTTTTTCTATACACAGTGGCGCCAATAAGCCTATAAGCCAAGTCAACATCCAGCATATCCAGGCCTGGGTACCATAGGTTTTCATATAAAAACCAGACATCTTTTGGTATTGACTGGGCAAAACTGTCAACCAGCTTAGCCGTTTCAGCTGCCACTTGTTTTGAATTGTAGTGGTAGCAGCGCAACATGGACTCGCTTAGCTGGCATTCGGAAACATGGTACACAAGATACTCCGGATTATACTTTGACGCGAAATCCAGGTTGTCCTTGAATGCGGCTGTCAATGCGCCCTTTGTAGATCCACCATAAATTTCCTCGACTGTCTCGTTGTCGCCATATTCGCTATGGAGCCTTTTTATGTCTCCCAGCCACAAGTCCATCCACGAGGTAAAATAACGCAGATGCACCCCAACCACATCACCGGGCAAGGCAATGCCTTCCAGCTCGTTTACCCCTTGCATGAGCTCAACCCCGTCCAGGGAAAACTCATTGTAGAAATTTATCAAGTCAGCATTGCATGAGTACCTTCCTGCGTCAAAATCATTGGTGGTGAAATTCATCATAAGTTTCATCAGTCTTATTCAGCTTTCTTGCATACATTGACCGCAACCGGAAACAAAACAAGGCACCATGCCGCCAAAACGGCAGGCACAACCCAGCTGTTAGGCCCTGCAGCGCCTTGCCGCAGCCCGGTGACAGCCATTGACAAGGGCAAAAACTCAAAGAGTGCCCGAAGCAAAACCGGGAAACGGTCCAAGGGGAAAAGGGTACCGCATAAGAATGACATAGGCGTTATCACAAAGTTGCTCACCTTGGCCATATCCCCATGGGATTTGATCAACAATCCCACAATAAACCCGATAATCGAAAACACTGCGCAGTTAAGGGCAAGAACCAGCAAAAAATAAGGGGACAGAACCAAACTGCGGTCAAACAGCAGGGAAACTGCTATGATCAGCGTGGCGCAGTAAATGCCCCTTCCGATGCCCACAGCAACCTTTGCCATGGTATACGCCACAGGGGTGATAGGTGACATCATCTCCGCCTCAAATGTCTTGTCATATAGGCGTGAGATATTCAGCGAGCTTGCGATAATGCCAAAACTAACACTCATTGAGTTCATCGCCACAATCCCCGGTATCACAAAAGACACATAGCTTTGGCCGGCGACTGAGACCTGCCCTCCGATGCCCCATCCAAATGCAAGCAAGTAAAGGGTCGGCCCAACTACTGCCGATATGGTATTGCTTGCAATTTTGTTCAGGAAAACTATCCAGTCTTTCCATATTACAGCCTTGAATGTCATGATTCTGCTATCCTCCTGTTAGTAAGCGCAACGAACACATCCTCCAAGTTTGCCTCGCGGACCTGGAAACTGGCATTGAGCCATTCTGATGCCTTGACTGCCTCCTCACGGGCGTTAAAGAACTGGTATACCATTTCCCCGTCCTTGAAGTACTCCAATATATAATTTCCATGGCTGGCAATTAGCGCGCTAGGGCTGTCAAGCTGGACCATTTTGCCTTTGTCGATCAAGCCGACCCTAGAGCACAACGCCTGGGCTTCTTCGAGATAATGGGTAGTGAGAAAAATCGTCAGCCCTTGGCTGTTCATATTGCGCAGCAAATCCCAGATATTTCGCCTTGCTGTCGCATCCAATCCCACAGTGGGCTCGTCTAGAAACAAGACATCGGGACTATGCATCAGCGCCTTGATTATCATCAGCCTGCGACGCATGCCGCTGGAGTATGAGGATGCTTTGTCGTCTGCCCTGTCAGAAAGCTCGGCAAACTCTAAAAGCTCGTCAATCTTGCTTTTGCGCAAAGATGTGTCCATGCCATACAAACGCCCGTGGTAATCCAAGTTTTGGCGTGCAGATATTTCGGCTTCCAAGTTCGTGTATTGGGGCACAACGCCAAACCGCTGCTTCGTTTTCGACAAGTCCCGGTTGATAGGCTCGCCGTCGATCAATATAGCCCCTGAGCTTACTGCTGTCAGGGCAGTTGTCATCCGGATGATAGTGGTTTTGCCTGCCCCATTCGGGCCGAGGAGCCCAAAAAATTCTCCGTCAGGGATGTCAAGGCTAATGCCGTCTACCGCAGCCAAATCCCCGTAAAATTTGCTGACATTTTGGTATTCGATCATTGCTCCTCCGTTTTGCCAAGCTTGTTGGAGACGAGTTTTGCCAGCCCCGCTTCCAAAGCTGATATTAGACTGTCTGCGTTGGCGGCCATATCTTCCCCAAGGCTATCCATCCCCATTTCCCCCATCAGGAGATTTGCGTAACGATAAGCATTTCCAATTGTCACAAGCCCCCATTCAAACTCGTCAAGAAGGCGGGCATACAGCCCAACCCCGGAAGCGATAAGCCCTTGGGCAGCGATATCTTCAAGCTCTTGTGCAAAGCGGGCTTTCATAACCCCGCAAGGGCCTTGTATGCCAAGCCTATTCCAAATTGATTCGGGCGTGACGCCAAACCTCGACACCCGGTTTAGCGCATTGCGCTGGGTTAAGGGGCTTAGCCCGGTCTGCAGCTTGAGGGCCTCCTTGACCGCGGGTTTCACTGTTTTTCCTATCAACTCTCCAAGTTTTCCATGCTTGCCCGCATCCACCAGGGTTATTACGCTCTCAGAGTTGCAGACAATAGTGGTGGAATCGGTCCCGCTGCCTGTGGCAACCCCCCTGGAGTATTTGCTGGGCGCGTCCAGCTCTTGGAGCGCCGCCGTTTTTGCCTCGGTGCATGTCACAAGGGCGCGGGCAAGCGCTCCATCGGTCAGGTTCACGCTGATAAACATCATTATATTGATAGTGCCCGACGAGGGATCCACATGTTTTTTTGCCAGTTCGTCGTAAGTAGTCGGGTCTCCAACTCTTCCCCCATTAGTCTCGACTCCGCCAGTCACAACAGCTGTGACTGTGATGTCTTTATAGGAGTTGGTTTTGATAGAGACATTCTCCATTTGCGCGGCAGTGCCGATGCCTGCCGTTTTTTCTGGGTCGAGGCCCAGCTCCCTGCATAACACAACAATATGCTCTTCATATGTTGGGGCTTTTAGCTGTGAAGCCATGCCTGCCCCGCTAGTGCCGTCATTGTTGTATACTGCGCTCAAATCACCCCGGATCCCGCCATTGACGCGGGAAGTGGAAATTGTCTTTCTCTTTCCGGCAAAATTGACTACAATCGACTTTTGGTACCTATGTATCTCTTCGCCTGTCACAAGAGTCCCGATTAGCATTTTTTCTTCCTCTCCATGCATGTATTTGCCTCTTTCTATTTGCAAGCTTGCATTGTTTGTGATAAATAAAAAACCTCTTGATTAACGGCTTGTTCAAGAGGATAGGGCATTTTGCCTAAAAAACTTGCGCCTCCTCTATCACGCGTAGGGTGTTATGGCACAAAAAAACAGGCAGGTATTCTGGCTTAAGCGTCATCGTCCTCCAAGCCTTTCTGGCAAAACCAATGGCATTATTGGCGGATTCTTCTTTTTACAGTGGCGGGACCGCGCGGGATTTTCACCCGGCTTCCCTGAAGTGGGCGAAAGCGCCCACCCTGTTTTTTTTTATTCAATTGTTGCCAAGACCGTTTGTTTCCAGCCGTATAGCCATATGTTGACAGTCCTGACACGAGGAAGTGTAACAGATTTTTTTGATACCGTCAAGTACAATTATCTACCGTCTAGAACTAATCTCAACATTTCTCCCTATTTTTTATTTACTCAATGGTTTTACGCTGCTTGTCCAAAATCTCTTTGCGGATCTTCTAAAAATCGCTAAGCCATGGCATGCATTGCCTATTTAGGATGTCTTCGTTTGCTACGACGCATCTAGATGCAAATATAAAGTTGCCCGTGATCCTATAGTACATCGATCTTTGGCTTTGCTGCAAGGTTTCCATCCAAAATTCATCTTCAGCTATGGAGGAGAGTCCCTGCTCCCCCCTCTACCGGGTCGCCCGCCTCATCCAGTGTGGAATTTGTGCCCGGCATGCCCATCTCCCGCAGAAGGGGTTGATTATGTTTTGAGTTGTTTTCTGTAGATGGCGCAAACCGCCAATTAGGTAGGCAATCAACCTGTTGCATATAGTTCCCGCTCCTGCGTCTGCTTTGTGCAAGCCTGTAATTCTTCCACGATATTTGAAATTGTTGGCGCCTGTCAATATAGCGCAACTGTTTTGTCCTAGCCTTTGGCATTAATGGCGAATTGGAAAAAAAATAATGCTGCACATTTGTCTATCATAAGGGAACTGAAGATGCAACAGAAGTGTCAATGATATTATAAAAACATACACATAAGTAATTTATATATGTATGTCAAAAATATTCTTTATATTGAAAATATATTTGGATAAATGTCAATCACATAGATAAATATATAAATTAAGTTCATTAATGCCATTTATGTAATTGGCTATACATACAAAAATGGGTATATTTCAGTGGTTGTTTCGGCATCGAAGTAAAATATTAGTATTGAAATATATTCAAGCTAGTAAGAGAGATAAAAAATAATAATTGGAAAAAGTAACAATGTAATTGAAATCAATGGGATTAATGTGTATAATTAGAAACAACTAAGCACTGTTTAACCTATTTATAATCTCATTATTATTGACTTTCGTGTTTTGGTCAGAAGCTTACGAAGCTGAAATTAGACTGCCAAATTGAAAGACAACCACAGCTTTTGGGAGCAATGAAACGAGTAGGTTAAACCTCTGTCAATAAATTGGAAAGGAGGCTTGGCTAGAAGCAATCAAACAGAGGCTAAATTATTTGGAATTTCTACGAGCATTAAAAAAAGAACACATCTAGACTGCAAAGCAAAGTACAACATTCTTCAAAATGCATAGAACCAAGAAAGGATAAAACAATGTTTAAAAAAACTGTAGCTGCAATAATGCTTGTGGTTTTGGTTTTGGCATGGACGCCAGTGCCCGCTTTTGGGGCAGGGGTTGTCCAAGTGGGCACGGCGCAAGAGCTTGCCCAAATTGCCAACCAGGTCAACAATGGGAATAATTATGCGAATACCACAATTGAGCTTACCCAGGATATTGATATTTCCGGCTATTCCAATTGGATGATAATCGGAAACAAAAAGAATAGGCCCTTTAGCGGCACATTCGATGGAGGCAACTATACAATTTCAGGTTTGACTACAAACGCGAGATCCCTCCATGAAGGTGTCGGCTTTTTCGGCACATTGGTCAATGCGACAATTAAAAACGTCACAATCACAACCAGCAAGTCAGGCGTCTGGTATGACGACGATGAGCTGGACAAGCAAGGTGTCAAATCCACAGAATATGTTGGAATACTGGCAGGCCAAGTGCTGGATTCTGCAGCCGGGCAGGCGACAGAGATAACGAATGTCACCGTCAAGGGCACAGTGAACGCTGCCCGCCACGATGTGGGCTTGATGATAGGCAGGGTGCATTTGCTTAAGAAAAACTCCTCGCTTATTATCGACAAGTGCACAGCCCAAGGAACACTCGCAAGCACAGGGGGGTTGTATGCGGGCGGATTAATCGGTCATGCCCATTTCAAGTCGAGCAGCGGGGATATATCCATAAAGAACTCTAAAGCCAGTGTTGATATCACGTCCAAGAAAAGCTATTCAGGCGGGTTTGTCGGCAAACTTGACAATTATGAGAAGAGCGCAAAAGCGGTAATTGACAACTGTATCGCGACCGGGTCGGTAAACGGCTTGGGCAAGCACACTGGCGGGTTTGCCGGTTTTGTGAGGGGCTTTACAATCAAAAACTGCATGTCTGATGCGGGGATTTCATTCTTCTCAAGCGACGAAGGGTTGGACGAAGACGAGTTGGACGATGACTTTGACGACAACGAAAATGATGAGGATGAAGACGACGAGTCAAAAGACGAGAACTCGGTGGAGAGCCAGCGCTCAAATGTTGGCGGATTTGTCGGTCGCGTTGCTGGCAAGTCTACGTTGAAAGCCACATTCATCAATTGTTATGCCACAGGAAATGTAAAAGGCGCCAAGAGAAATGTTGGCGGATTCATGGGTAGGGGCTCCTATGCGGCCATAGAGGCCTGCTGGGCAACAGGCCATGTTGAGGCGACAAGGGATTGCATCGGCGGCTTTGCAGGAAAACTGTATAAATGCGTTGTCGAGCGCAGCTATGCCACAGGCTTTGTCTCGACAAAAGGCAACAGGGTAGGCGGGTTTGTCGGGCTGGCCACTGGTTCAACAAACAAGATAACAAATTGTTACGCAGTAGGCGGGGTTGCAAGCACTGGAAGCGGCTCCAGCAGGATCGGCGCTTTTGGCGGCAAAGTCCGCAAAGCTCAAATTACAAATTGCTATGCCAGCGGCACAGTGGTGTTTGGCGGCAAGAAAGTCCAATATGCTGGCTCGTTCATCGGATGGTCCGGCAAAAACACCAAGTTGGCGGACTGCTATTTCGACAGCACCGCCACCGGAAACCTGCCGATGATAGGCAGGCAAGACAGCAAAGCCACAGGTCTTGCGGTTGGGCTTCCAACTGAAAAGATGATTGAGTCTGCTTCTTATGCAAAATCGTGGAAATTCACCGGTTCTCCATGGTCGATTGTGGAAGGGGAGACCTACCCGTTCCTAGAGCACCAATGGAAAAACAAGTGGGGCAATGATTACTATATCGCTTCAATTTCAGACTCTACTGGAAAGTTGTATATGCTGCCGGAATGCGAGCTAAACAACGGCAATGCCACAATCCAGAATTCAAATGCCAAAAAGCTGTACTTCCCTTACGGGCCGACAAATATCAACTTGAAGGCAAATGAAAGCAAACCAGTGGTGTTGGGCATCAGGGCAGGGGTAAAATATACAATCGGCGCAATGTCTGAAAGCAACATTATCGCTTTCAAGAAAGGAGGTGTAGTCGGACCGCCTATAGTATGGTAGCAAAGCAAGGCTTGATTTAACGACTAGAGCCTTCTGGCGCGCTCTAAAGCCTCCAGAAGGCTCATTTTCATTGTTTTTTTATTATTTTAAGCATAAACACTATCGCGACAAAGTAGAATACAAACCTAAACGGTTTAATTGCTGCGCTCCTTTCGGGCATCACTATAAATGAAATGCGCGAAACTTTGTGGATGAATCCGCGTCCGCCGAAACGGCGGTTGCGCTCGAAAACTTCGACTCTAAAAATGCTTGATAATCTCGAATTGGTCTCTAGTTATGTCGCTTGGATATTTTTTTCTCATATAAAGGTATACAGCTTTTTTATTGTTATCATACCATTTATCGACATTAATAGATATATTAATCAGCCTCTTAGGGTATACATGATTGATGCTACATTAGATATCTAAACATCCTCTAAAGGTTCCCATCTATATCCTAGCAATGAATGATTCCTTTATTTCATCAATCAGGCTTTTTACTTTCCTTGCATATTCTAGCAGAACCAGCCAATTGTCATTGTGGACATCTCTTGCCTATACGCTCAAATTGTAAAACACCGCAACTTGCTGTTATCCTGCAGCATATAGTTATATAGCCGCTGCTGCATCAAATATCGTATATCTGGCAAACGCATCGTTTCCGCTTGGAATGATTGTGATTTATCTTGCTACAGGTATAGGCGGGTTTACATCCGTTGTGGCGCAATCAACATGGCAGTCAAACACGCCCGTTGAGGGCATGCCTGCCGGGCAAGGGCTATATTCATTTGCCATCACTGGCGGCTCATGCATATTCTCTGCTATTGTAGGTGTGGTTATGGGTACAAGCGGGGATTACGCCAGGGCATTTGCCATAGGTTTCATAATATCGGCCATTGGCTTTGTATGCGCAAATATTGGTTTTAAACTCAGCGCAGAGGAAACAGTGTAGTAGATAATTATATATTAAACTACATGGGTATGCACTTGACGTAACCTAATCTTGTATTAGCAACAACTCATAAGGATGCGGCTTAGTGGACACTGCGCCTTGAACCAATCTATAGAACAACCAGCCCCTGCTGTGAGAAGCCTTTCTATTAAAGCGAAAAGTAAATTCTTCTAGATATGTTTGCAGATTATTCTCGTCGATACTGCCTTGGTAAGTTCCTAGAATCCATCGATTTATCAAAGAAATGACAAGATGGACATGTGGCAGTTTCTCATCATCAGTTGTTGCCTTTGAAGCTTTGTAGATTTCGCTGCGATAACCTTCATCGCCAATGCCTGAATAGCCAGCCCAATCATCCCTTATGAGAGTGCTTCCTTTGGAAATGTTCTCTTTGATAAAACCATGAAGCTCGGCCTTGGATGCATTTTTTATATGTTTCGCCCGTATTTTTGAAAGCCTGTAATCACGCGCCGAAGGCTTGTCCGGGTTGCCGCCTGGAATCCTTTCAAGTTGCGCTGCTACGGCTACAAGTTGCTTCTTTTCAGTGCCGCGCCCTCTTTTGCCGCCTTCAAGCGTGCCGCCGATATACACTTCGCCAATTTCCACCATGCCGGATAGCGGCTCTCTGCCTGCCCTTGCCATTGCAATACGCAACTTATGGAGCATACTCCATGCACTGCGGTAACTTCGCAAGCCTAGGTTGTCTTGCAGGCTTTTCGCGCTGATCCCGTCTTTTTGGGTAGAGAATAGCCACATGGCGACGAGCCAGACTCGAACAGCAAGTTTGCTGTCCTGCATTACTGTTCCAGCCAACAAGCTGATCCTGTGTCTGCACTTGCGGCATATACAATAAGTGATTTCTTCATTTGTCCAATACTCACCATGGCCGCATTGAACACATGCATAGCCTTTCTCCCATCGTATGTTTAACAAATACTTACGACATTCTATGTCTGTTGACAAGCTGTCGATAAACTCAATATAATTCTTAGGATAGTTGCTCATGGTATAGATATTGTACGTTTTTTTCTAGGTTACGCCAAGTGCATACACAGGTTTAGCTATTTACTAAAGCAAAAAACGATAGAGCGCCAAATTTTTTCAGAAAATTTGGGTTGAAGCATCACTGCAAAGAGGCTACCGCGCCAACCAACAAAAAAGGGCAGGTTGAACGACAACCTGCCCCCTAAAATCTTCCTCAGAATATGTGGTCCGCAACTGCTATGGCATTTTGCTAGCATATTATGGCTATCAAAACCAATGCAATTCAGGCATATTGAAAACGAAATGCGTGCAATTAACGCTAGTTAGTAATGCTATCTTTGTCCAGCTCGATTACAAGCTCCTTTGCCTTTACGACCTGTGCTGGCTTCACGTGGACAAATGCTACTACACCATCTGCCCTTGCCAGAATCTCGGTCTCCATTTTCATGGCTTCAACCACTGCGACTGCCTGGCCCTTGGCAACCGTGTCTCCGGACTCGACCATGACTTTGACTATAGAGCCAGGGATAGGGGAGCCGATGTGGGCCAAGTTTGAATCATCGGCTATTTTTATCTCTTCCCTCATAATTGTCTGAAGGGATTGTTTGTCTTCAATCTGGATCTCCCGCCTGAACCCATCCACTTCAAATGTAAATGGCCTGAAGCCGTTGTCGTCGATTTTACCGATAGACACTAGCTTGATATTGCGCCTGAAATGATGTTTTCTATCAGCGACATTGAGCATGCGCTTGTCTTCTGGTTTGTATTCTCCCTGGGAGAAGTCGAAAGACTCGCCCTCGTTCAAGCCATAGAAGAACACATCGCTCTCCATGTCAATAAAATCCCCGTATTCTTGGAGGAACTGGACGTACTCTTCGTACACCTCCGGGTAAATAGCGGCTGATGTGGCAGCATTGTCAGAAAGGGCATAATCATACTTCTCTTTGTACTCCGCCTTGATCGCTTTGAAATCCACAGGCTCTAGGAGCAATCCAGGCCTGACAGTGATATATTCAGCGCCCTTCAGGATGATTTTTCTAAGCTCTTCGTCAAACCCAAATTCGGGTTGGCCTATCAAGCCTTTGAAGAATTCAACGACCGATTCCGGGAAAGCTATGTCTTTGCCTTTCTCAAAAATGTTGTCTATGGACAAGTCGTTTTGGAGCATAAAGATTGCCATGTCGCCCACAACTTTGCTTGAAGGGGTTACCTTGATGATGTCTCCAAACAAGTCGTTGGCTTCTTTGTATTTCTCTAAAATCTCGTTGAAGCGGTTTTCCATGCCGAAGCTGTCAACTTGCGCTTTCAAGTTAGAATACTGCCCGCCTGGAACTTCGTATTTGTAAATCAACGTTGTATTTGTCTTTATGCCTGACTCGAAGGACGAGTACATGGGTGTTATCTTCTCGTAATAATCGCTTAACAATTCCAAATTGTCGAGTTCGAGGGATGATTGCCTTTCGTTGAACTCAAGGGCGGCCACAATCGAATTCAACGACGGCTGGCTGGTCAGCCCGCTCATAGACGAGAGGGCGCCATCAGCGATATCAACACCTGCTTTGGCTGCGAACAGCACACATGCTACCCCGTTTCCTGAAGTGTCGTGGGTGTGCAGGTGTATCGGCATTTTAACTTCAGCCTTTAGTGCCTGGACCAGCTCAAATGCTGCCCAAGGCTTCAACAAGCCACCCATGTCTTTTATGCACAGGATATGCGCGCCCATTGCCTCGACTTCCTTGGCCTTTTTAATATAGTAGTCGAGATTGTATTTATTCCTGGACTTGTCCAAAATGTCTCCGGTATAGCAAATGGCGACTTCAGCGATTTTTCCTTGCTTCAAAGTCTCTTCGCATGACACCTTGATCTGCTCCATCCAGTTCAGCGAGTCAAAGATCCTGAACACGTCTATGCCGCTTTCTGCAGAGCAACGTATAAATTCCCTGATTAAATTGTCGGGATAATTGGTGTATCCCACAGCGTTTGAGGAACGCAACAGCATTTGGAACATTATGTTAGGTATCTTCGCCCTCAGGTTTTTGAGCCTGGTCCAAGGGGATTCTTTCAAGAAGCGGTATGCCGTGTCGAATGTCGCTCCGCCCCACATTTCCAGTGAGAACAATTCTGGCTGGAGCTTTGCAGTATTGTCTGCAATTTTGAGCATATCCAAAGTCCTAAGCCTTGTCGCAAAAAGTGACTGGTGGGCATCCCTCAAAGACGTGTCTGTGAACAACAACTCATTTGTGTCATTGATATAGCGGACAACAGCGCCAGTGCCTTGTTCGTCTAATATTTTCTTTAGCCCGTCTTTCCTTTCTGCCTTTATCTGGGGGACAGAAATCGGCGTGTTAAACAACGGCTTCTCCGACCCTCTTTCCCTTGAGCGCTCTGCAATGAACTTCAGCAACTTGTATTCCCAGTCACTGAAGAGCTTCAAGTTGAACAACTCAGGATGCTTGTCAATAAACAATGTGTTGCAAATGCCGCTCCTGAAGCTCTCATTTTCCAAGATGTTTATCAGGAAGTCCTTGTTGGTGCTCACACCCTCGATAACGGTTTCTTTAAGCGCCCGCACCATAGTGCGCCTAGCGCTCTCGAAATTTGCGCCATAAGTAGTGGTTTTGACTAGCAAGCTGTCAAAATAAGGCGATATCACTGCCCCAGTAAACCCGTTGCCGCCATCAAGGCGCACTCCCGGGCCCCCTGGTGTCTTGTATACTTCAATCTTGCCTGTATCCGGCAAGAAGTTATTTTGCACGTTTTCTGTAGTGATCCTGCATTCGATGGCAGCCCCTCTTGGTTGGATGTCATCTTGGCTATTGATGCCGATAGCAGGGTCTGAAAGCTTCTTGCCCTCTGCGATAAGAATCTGGGCTTGCACCAAATCGATGCCACAGACTTGTTCTGTGACAGTGTGCTCAACTTGGATGCGGGGATTGACTTCTATAAAGAAATGGTTTCCATCCGGGTCAAGCAAAAACTCCACAGTGCCAGCGTTTGTGTAGCCCACGTGGCGGGCTATCTTGATAGCATCTTCGCATAGGCTCATGCGTATGTCGTTGGTGATCGACTGGCAAGGCGTGAATTCGATAATTTTTTGGTGGCGCCTTTGGATAGAGCAATCCCTTTCGTAAAGATGCACAATATTGCCAAATTCATCGCCCAAGATCTGGACTTCCACGTGCCTTGGTGTGGTCACATATTTCTCTATAAATACCTCGCCATTGCCAAAGGCTTTCAACGCTTCCCTGGTCGCAGCCTCAAACAGCTCCGCCATTTCCTCTGGCTTTTCACAAACGCGCATGCCCCTGCCTCCGCCTCCTGCTGAGGCTTTGATCATGACGGGATAACCTACCCTTTTGGCTACCAGCCTTGCCTCTTGGGCATTGTCGACTTTTTCGCCATCAATTATCGGCACGCCAGCTTCCCTGGCAGCTTCTTTCGCGTTGATTTTGTTGCCAAGCAGTTCAATGACCTCTGGGGATGGCCCGATAAACTTTATTCCCGCTTGTCTGCAAGCGCGGGCAAATTCGGGATTTTCCGCCAAAAACCCGTAACCTGGGTGGATTGCGTCAACCCTGCGGGATGCAGCGGTATTGATAATTTCTTGAATATTCAAGTATGCTTCAGTCGGTGTTCCCGGAGAATGCAGAATGTGGGATTCATCTGCCTTCGTCTTGAATAAGGACAACTTGTCTTCTTCGCAGTATACAGCTATTGCTTGTTTATTTAGTTCTTGGACTGTGCGTATTATCCTTATTGCAATCTCGCCTCTGTTGGCAATTAAAACCCGTTTAAAATCACTCATTCTTCAACCCTCCTCAATTCATAGTATTATAGATTATAGCAACTTTGATTGTGTATGTAAACGGAAAATAACCTTGTGTAGCGGCTATTGCTCCCTAATAATCCTCAATCCAAGAATAAAGGCAAAGACGGCAATACATTTAGCTAATAGCGAAATAAAGCCTTTGTGTATTCAAAGTAACAAGGCCATGCTCTTTCAATTCACCTTTTGTCCAGATATAATTAGTTTAGGTAAGCGAGGAGTGATATGGCATATACAGAGCGGGACAAAATTGCTAGAGCTCGCACTTTTGTTGAAAAAATGTCTAAAGGCATGAATCCAATAACAAATGAGCCATTGCCAAGGCTTGATAGCGATAGCGAGAAACGCATCAGGGCATGCATGGCTTACTTGACAGGCATGCTCGATTCAATTCTGGCGGGCCCTGCCAGGGCTGGGCAGCCTGTCTCAATTTCCCCACAGTTGAAAAGCAGGATCAAGGTATCCCCCAAACCAATTAATATCTCTGATGTTGTCACAAATATCAATGTTGAGCTCAAGAGAGCCGGCATCGCCACACTTAGCCTGTTTTCTGTAAGCGCATGGCTAAACTCCCAAGGGCTGCTAGAAGACGGGTCTGTGGAAGGCAAACAGTTTAGGATTGCATCAGATGGCGCCAATGGTTTGGGGATCAATACTGTCACCAGGACAGGCAAAGACGGCAGGAACTATCCGATAACCTTGTATGATGAGGGAGCCCAACGCTATATTATTGAAAATCTAGAGGCAATCACCGAAAGAAAGGCAGGGTCAAGCCGTGTGGCAGGAAAAGCTTGACAGGATAAATGAGCTAGCCCGCAAATCGAGGGCAGCCGAATTGTCACAAGAAGAGAAAGATGAGCAAAAACGGCTGCGGGAGGAGTATATACAAATATACCGCGGCAATTTGGCGTCTATTCTTGACAGCATAAGAATAGTTGATAAAGATGGAAATAAAAGGAAGTTGTCAAAAAACCAAGATCAGAGTTGATTTTATAATATACTTGATAAAACAACAGATAATTTTAAAAAGATTGGAAGCAAAAGCATGGAAAAACTTAACATCGTCCTTGCATATTCCGGAGGGCTTGATACCAGCACTATCATACCTTGGCTTAAAGAGAACTACACAGGAAGCGCAATCCACGCAGTCTGTATTGACATTGGCCAAATCGAAGAAGGCGACGACTATGAGCAAAGGGCAATCCAATACGGCGCAGACTCCGTTTGCACAATAGATGCCACCCAAGAGTTTGTTGAGGACTACTTGTTCCCAATGGTCAAATCAGGAGCTATCTATGAGGGGAAATATCTCCTCGGAACTTCGATTGCAAGGCCCCTCATTGCAAAGAAGCTCATTGACAAAGCCATTGAGATTGGCGCAGACACTATATGCCATGGAGCGACAGGGAAAGGCAATGACCAAGTCCGCTTTGACTTGACAATTATGGCCCTAGCGCCGCAAATCAAGATCCTCGCGCCATGGAGGCTATGGGACATCAAGAGCAGGCAAGATGCGATAGATTACTTGGCCCAGCGTGGAATCTTCTTGAATGTCGCGGCTGACAGCACATATTCACGTGATGAGAACCTTTGGCACCTCTCCCACGAAGGTTTAGAGCTCGAAGACCCCGGCAACGGTCCCAACTACCCCCACTTGCTGCAAAGGACTTGCCAAGTGGAAGAATCCCCGGATGTGGGGGAAGAAGTCGAGATTGAGTTTGTAAAAGGCATCCCTGTCAGCCTCAACGGCGTAAAACTTGGTGGGTTGGAGCTTATCAGGGAACTGAACGAGATTGGCGGAAAGCACGGCATTGGAATTGTCGACCTTACCGAAAACAGAGTCGTGGGCCTAAAATCCAGAGGCGTGTACGAAACCCCGGGTGGTGCAATCCTATACCATGCCCATAATGAGCTGGAGGAGCTTTGCTTGGACAAGGACATGAACAAGCTTAAGAGGCATTTAGCCCTTGAATACGCCGATTTAG
This sequence comes from Eubacteriaceae bacterium, assembly GCA_009782875.1. Classification (GTDB taxonomy): domain Bacteria; phylum Bacillota; class Clostridia; order Eubacteriales; family Anaerofustaceae; genus WRIE01. The sequence continues at coordinate 193,477 of WRIE01000001.1, forward strand.
TTTATTCTGGCAAATACTTCTATCCTTTGAGGGAAGCGCTCGACGCATTTTTCAATGTAACCCAAGAGACAGTAACCGGCAAATGCAAATTGTTGCTATACAAAGGCAACATCATAGGCCGTGGAAAAACTAGCCCATATTCACTATATAATGAAGAGATATCCTCTTTTACCACAGGAGAGCTTTATGACCACCATGATGCCGAAGGATTCACCAAGCTATTCGGGCTATCATTGAAAACACGTGCATTGATGGAGCAAAGCCTAGGCAAAGAGTAAAACAAGACAAAGGAAGGTTCTTAGCAATGGCTAAAATAAAGAAAACAGCTTTAGCGCTATTAACAACATTGACAATAATATTTACCCACGCTTCTTTAGTTTTTGCGTCTGTAGCCCCAAAGACCGGCGATGACACTAATGTGCTGCTATGGGCAAGCATAGCAGGCGTTGCCGCTGTAGGTTTTGGCGGTTTTATGTTTGCCAAAAGCAAGAAAGACAAAGCAGCATTGGCGATTGAAGGCCAAGACCAATTAGGGTTGAGTGAGCCTGAAGAACCAGAAGATGACGAGAAACAATAGTTTTTTAATATAATGCTAAAAAAAGCAAAAGCGCTGGCGTTGAAGGCGCTTTTGCTTTTTTTTTCTAATCCATGCGATGGCAAGCCAAATTGCTTATAGTTTTTACGTTCAAAAGCAGGCAACCCACCTTGTTTGCCCCGCCTTCAGTCAGTGAAAGCTTTGATGCAGAAATTATTGAAAACAACCTCTTGCTCCAAGTCCTTTACATCGCTCCATATATTGTAGGTCTTAATATAGCTTTGGTTGGCCTGTGAAGTCTTAATAATCTTGTAATTCGGGTAATTGGCCCCTGACCCCTCAGCAGGAAGCACGATTTCCCTGCCCGGCGTCATCGCTTTGACAACAATTGAAAATTTTTCGTTCGCTTTTAAAGGAATCTCATCCAAATCAATGGTGTGGTATCCTGCGTATTCCAAATGGCCCTTGACACGCTTAACCAGCTTGCCGGAGGTGGGGGAGCGGTCTTTTGGGGATATGTAGACCCTCACCTCAAATTCAGTGTCGGGGTTTAGCGTGTAAATGGACGCTGCCTTGAGCATCTCGTCACTATCGGCTATAAACATATTTGCAATCTCATACTCTTGGGCATCCCCAAATGTATAGGATGTGTAAAACCCGTGGGCGTCATGCTCGTAGATTTTTGAGTAAAACCCCGGTTCTCCCGGCATTGCGACTTTATACACTGCTGCGTTGTTTAATGAAACTTCATAATAGGACATCCAGAAATAGCCCCCGTCGCCCCAGCTTTTGCCCCAACTGTTTTGCACTAGCCAAGCCCCGTCGCCAGGAGGCTGGTTTTTAAACCTGGTTGCTGGAAAATTGTCGTCCCAGCCTATGATTAAGGCATTGTGGTTTGCCTCTTTTATGTATTCCTGGTAGTAGCACACTGTGTGGGATGATACCTTATACAAGTTGTCTTGGGAATAATACGAGATTTGCACCGCGCCCATCGACTGGAGCAAGGTTTTGATTTTGTATGTATAAGCGAAGTCCATTAAATCCATCTCTTCAATCAAGAAGACATCCTGCAAATGCGCTATTGAATTTCTCCGCTCATTCTCGTGGTATGGATAAACACTGTAGCCAGTGTCCGCAACCAAGCCGCACCAGCTGGAAAGCGTGGCTGTGGCATCGATCCAATTCCCCCCTTTTTCCAAGGGGGTATCGACAACAACGCCTTCATCAAATGACATATCAAAGGGGTTTGTGGACAATGTTTCGTTGAACTGCATGAGATGGGATTCTGAAAAATCAAACTCTCCATAGCCTCGCATCAAAAGATTGGACTCGATGGCTGAAATCGTGGAGAATGCCCAACATGCGCCGTAGGGGTTTTGGTTTTTCACACCGGTGACATATGTTTCGCCATAGTAGTCCCTTAAGTCAAACTCTTCTGGAAACTCCCCGGTGAATGCGATCGCGATTTGCGTCGACGTGTTTGTCTTGTCGTTTATTGCTTCGATCGCGTCTGAGTAAAACTCGCTGATGGCGTTGTATACAATGTAATCATATGAAATAAACCATCCAACCGTTATTAATGATATGCAGACAATAATTACTGACACCAGCTGTTTTAGTTTTTCTTTCAACTCGATCTGCACCCCTTTTGCAGCTAATGCTCATTTTCAAAATATGACACAAAACGCGAAACAGACTTAATGATCCTATTATACCAATACAAAAGCTTTTCAAAAAGTACGTAAGCTTGGAAAATAGTAATATTATTGTGATATCTTTGCCTGCTTGATTGCCATAGATTGGGCAAAACAAGAATAATTCACAAAAATGAATAATTGTCAAATAATGTCGTATTCTATCAACTTTATGTGAAAACTCTACCCAGTCATGCAGTGGAATTGAACAATTTGATACAACACACTTGGAAATAGAATGCCTTAACAATAGCCCGAAGCATTTTCAAGCGAAGAATACTGCGAGCCGGTTCCCCATTAGCTCCAGCAGACAAACCGCACAAATAACTAGAAACAGCAAAAAATGATGCTTCGCATGGTTTTTCTTGTCAAATTGGGAATACTAATGGCCAGAGCAGTTCTGCATGTGCAACACAATAGCATCTGGATAGCGATAATGCATGCATTTGAAAGCAATGCTAGGAATTGTTTTTTCTCGTAGGCTTGCAATTGTAGAAAATAGAAAATAGATTTGATAACCCCATATACTTGTTTATCCGATGACACCACACAAATACCCTCTTGTCGGCTGGCTGGTGTTGTTTGGCATTAAAATTATGTTGATTTTGTGGTTTGTTATAGATAGATAAAATGATTATGGCAAACAAAATACCAGGCTATTTTATGCTGATTATTAAATAATCTTGGAGTTCCTTTTATTGGCGAAATTCCTTAATTATATTAGATTTTTTATACGGCATTTTAATACGTGCCATCACCCAGGGAGTGCTATAACGCCAAAACAAAATACAATATGAAAAGGAGGGTTTTGATGGGGCGCAGCTGCGCCTCTGCCACACAAATGTTGATTTATAGAACCATACTGGCTTTCGAGCACGTAACACAACAATAGGAGGTTGCTATGAGCCAAGAACCAACTCAAGTCGAAGAACAAAAACCACCTTTTCCACCTTCAGAGGTGAACGCAAAAAAAGCATTGATAGCAATCGGGATCGGAGTTTTAATTTCATTCATTCCGGCACCAGAGGGGCTTACTCCCCAATCAATGCGGTATTTAGGCATTTTCATTTTCATGATTGTAGGCATGCTGACTAGCATAGCACAGACATGGGCTGTCACCACCTTTGCCGCTTTTGTCTGTATCATACTCAAAATGGCGCCGCTAAATACACTGTTTTCAGAATTTTCAGGCACCACCATATGGATGCTTTTAGCCGTTGTCGGTTTTGCTGGCTGCATGCAGGAAAGCGGCCTTATGAAGCGGATCGCATTGCTCGTTTTGAAATTTTTCCCGCCAAACTTCGTAGGCCAAGTGCTGGCCCTTCTTTCAGCCTGCACAGTAGTCAACCCAATAATTCCAAGCTCCACAGCAAAACTGGCCATGATGTCCCCGCTGACGGGGACTGTGATACAGGAGGCAGGGCTCAAACCCCATTCAAAAGGGGCAAAAGGCCTTTGGTTTGTCATGTGGGTAACTGTGTATTTGGGCGCAGCCACCTTCTTGACTGGCAGCAATATTACTTTGATTTTGCTGGCTATGCTTCCCATAGAAGTCTCCTCGCATTTCACATGGATGAATTGGTTTTTAGCAGGCATTCCGTGGGGGATTCCGCTGCTTGTACTTACAGCGCTGTATGTGATATTCTTCCTGCGTCCTGAAGAGAAGACATCAATGACCAAGGAAACCATGCAAAACCAATTCAAAGCTTTGGGTCCAATGAGCCCAGCAGAACAATTCTGCTTAATAGTGCTTGTCATCACAGTGGGCATGTGGATCACCAATGATGTACACGGAATCCATTCTTCAGTAGTGTCTTGGCTGGCGCTGTTTGCAATGTACTGCAGAGGGCTATTCTCAACCAGGGATGTAGTAGCCAAGTTCCCGTGGGCACTGGTCATGATGTTTGGCCCGATGATGGGTGTCGTTGCCCTTTTGAAGCCAATGGGGATAATCGACTGGGTGGCTGCCTTGCTGCCTGCAGACTTGATCCGCTCCATGATACCCAACGCCTTTGTTTTTGTCTTGATACTAAGCATTGTCAGCTGCTTGCTGCGATTTGTAATCGACCAGCTGTCAATGATACCGATCATTCTGGCGATTTTCGGGCCCATAGCAACAATATTGGGTATAAATTACTGGGTCATATTGTTTGTCATGTGGGCAAATGCCCATACATGGCCACTGCCACACCATGGCGTAATGATCATGCAAAGTTTTGCGATGATGGGCGGCGATTTGCTGGAGCTGGAGGATGTCACATACCTGACATGGGTGTATTCAGCTATCACTTGCATTTCATGTTTGATAGCAGTGCCATTCTGGAGCATGTTGGGCTTGCTGTAAAGCGGCTCTTTGCCAACCAAATCTGAATTCGTAAAAAGTTATAGCTTGCGCTTGTTATAAAGCTAATCGCGCACATTTTTTCATTGTTTTGAAATTAGCTCTTAAATAAACACAAAGCATGAAAAGTTGCGGCTTGGTTTGAAATGTACACTTCATTAGCAGAAAAACCGGTTTTGATCTTATTAATCAAACCGGTTTTTTAACTTGAAATTTCCTTGCCCCAGATCCCTGCGCTTGCTTTGCAGCGCAATTGGGCAAAGCTACAATTGATGCTGCCTTTATCGACCTTCCCCCTCTGTACTCCTTAGCCTTAATTGCTGCTCTGCAGCCAGCTCGCTGCCAGTTTTTAGGATATCCATGCCGTGTTTTTGCTGGATCTTGAACATGGCATTTTCCGCTTTTTCCAGCTGCTGCGAACTATCCATTTCAAAAAATGACATTTGCTTGGCAGCAAAGTCCGACAAGCTGCCTAGAGAGAGCCCCACAAGCCTGACGGGCTCTTGGTTGACGTGATCCAGCAGCGACTCGGCTTGTTTGTATATATAACTGGCGCTGTTTGTGGCTTCGCCTCTTTTAGACCGAGTAATCTTCCTCATTGTGCCATAGGTGATTTTTATTGTGACTGACCGGCAATAAAGCCCTTTTTCATGAAGCTGGAAAGCCAGTTCCCTAGAAAACACCCTAAGTGAATCTTTCAAAACCGAAAAATCAGTGATATCTTTCTGGAATGTTGTCTCTTTTCCCAAGGAAAGTGCGCTGTCCCTCCCGGCAACAACCCTGTTGTCGATGCCACTGGCTAAATCGACAATAGTTTTCCCATAGCTGCCCAAAAGGGCAATAACACTGTCTTGCTTTTCAAGGATGTCTTGCACAGCCACAACCCCAATCGACTCCAATTTCGTTGCTGTCCTCGGTCCTATCCCATACATCACCCTAGCAGAGCGGTTGGCAATCAAAGCCTTCAGGGCAGCAGGGGAGGGGATCTCAAATAAACCGCCAGGTTTATTTTCTTCACTGGCAAGTTTGGCGGACATCATGGAGTAGCCGATGCCTACAGAGCATGACAATCTTGCTATGTCGGCAACCTCCTGCCTAATCCGGTTCCCGATAGCCCATGCGCCCCCAAAGAGGGTGGCTGAGGAAGTAATGTCCAAATAGGCTTCATCGAGGGCCACATACTCGATTTGCGGCGAGTATTGCTGCCAAATTCTATGGACTTGCTTGGAGGCTTGCTCGTACTTTTTAAAATCCGGCCGCATGTACACAGCTCCAGGGCAGCGCCTAAACGCCTCGCTGATTGGCATAGCAGAGCGCACCCCATACTTCCTCGCCTCATAGCTGCACGAGGCGACAACACCACGCTCCCCCGGCAGCGCGCCGATTACCAATGGCGCCCCTTGAAGCTTGGGGTTGTCCCTTGCCTCCACTGAGGGGAAAAAAGCATCCATGTCCACAGCGATGATTATCCGGGACATATCTGCCGCCTACTTTACGGAGCTGTAAATTGCTAGCACATCTTGCCACTCAAGCTTTTTGAGCCCGCCAAGCGGCCGGGATGCTGTCGCCCTCTTGGCCATCTCCTCCAAACGCTCCTCGCCGATGCCCAGCTCCCCTAGTGTCGCCGGCAAGCCTAGCTTTGAGAAGAATTCCCTCAAGCGGCTTATGCCCATAAGGATAATCTGCTCTTGGTCGCGGAAGCTGCCCTCGACACCCATGACGTTTATGGCAAATTGGAGAAAAATGCCAAGGTTGTCCTTGTACACATGCTGCATCCAGCCTGGGGTCAGCACTGCAAGGCCTGCCCCATGGGCGACATCGTAAAATGCGGACAGCTCATGCTCCATGCCGTGGCATGCCCAGTCTTGCACACGCCCCATGCCTACAAGGCCGTTGTGGGCGATACTGCCCGCAAAACCCAATTCTGCCCAAGCATCGTAATTTTCCATGTCTTGGCTTGCCAAAAGAGCATTTTTCATCAAAGTCTTCAAGGCCGCTTCGCATAAGCCATCAGTCAAGTCCGTGTTTTGTGTATTTGTGAAATACCTTTCAAAGACGTGGCTCATCATGTCAGCCACACCGTTTGCCAACTGTTCTTTCGGTAATGTAAAAAACAGCTCCGGGTTTACGATGGAAAACAACGGCCTAAGCAGCTGGTGGCCATAGCCGGTTTTTTGCTGTTTGACTTCATTGGATATTACCGTGTTATTGCTGGATTCGCTGCCGGCTGCCGGGATTGTGAGTATTGTAGCTATCGGCAACGCTTTGGTTATCGGCCCGCCTTTGCGCTCAAACAGCTCCCATACATCAGACTCGTAATAAACGCCCATGGCTATAGCTTTGGAGGAATCGATTACACTCCCTCCGCCCACTGCAAGGATAAAATCCACATTCTCATTTTTGCACAGCTCAATGCCCTCGTAAACCAAAGACAGCTTTGGATTGGGTTGGACTCCGCCTAGCTCTACAAAACACACCCCATTCTCTTCCAGGGAATTTAGGACTATGTCGTGCAGCCCGCTTTTTTTAACGCTGCCTGATCCGTAATGGACAAGCACTTTTTGGGCTAATGGCTTTAACAGCCCGCCAATATTCTTGTGCTCGTCTTTGCCGAATATCAGCCGTGTTGGAATATGCATATCGAAATTTTCCATATTAATTGCTCCTCGTTGTTAAATCTGCCAAAGAAAAAAATATTCTCCTGGTTCGATTTTACCAGAAAAAGATTACTCATTCAGACGTTTCCAATAATTGCCACATCCAGTCTAATTATCCAGCCTGGTATGGTCGTACTTTTCTGCCTTTATTCTAATATATCGGTTAATTTCAGCGTTTGATAGCCGCTCCAGCATGTAACCGTCATCGCTGGTGTCAACATCAATGCCTCTATTATTCGCAGCTACCTTCAATATCTCCTCTGCAAACCAAGGATTTTTGACCAGCACGGGTCCCAGGAAATTTGTGAAGAAAAAGTTGAGCTTCCTAATCCCCTCCATTCCATTTTTGTCGTTGCCGAAGCCATACCTGGAAATGCCCAAAGGCTTTTCCCCTGCCCCCAGCTTTATTGACGCAATTTGGATTTGCCCGCCGACTATCTCCATGTCATACCCAAATGTGTCGGTCATCAGCACCGCGTCATTTGAATACGGCGTCTGCAGCTCCTCCATTGTGGCATCGATGACCCCCATCCCTTCGTATACCCCATTTTTGCGGACTACTTCACCTGCAAAGATGCCGATCGCGGAGCCAATAGCCAGCATGGTGTTTCCTGAATCAATGTATTCCTTGTAAGCTTGCGCTCCCCCATATGCGTCTTTTGCGAGGAACAGGGAACTAGCCAGCTCGCCAGGGCTGAAAACCATTAGATCGATCTTGTCAAAAGGGACTTTGTCATTGGGAGAGTCGTACCTGGCAATAGAGAGCTCCAGCCCCATTTTCCCAGCTACATTCATCAAAGCCCATATATTGCCCCTGTCCCCGTGGAGGCTTAAGATATCTGGGTACATATAAGCTACATTAACCGTCTTTTTCGCGCTCATCAGTTTGCGCCTCCTGTTTTGGCCAAGTGTTTTTTTATCCCCTCCATCAACTTCATCAATGTGATAAAATACACAGTCTCTGACTCATATTTGTCTATTTCTTCAAGTATTCTAGAAGCTGAATCTGAATTGACCACAACAACGTCGTCTTTTTTGGCTCCATCATAGTAAAGCCTGTTTGCGATATCATAGCAAACAAACTCTGAAAAACAGATGCTTTTCTCCACATTGCTTGCCAGCAAACGCTTGAAATCACAGTCATAAGCATAGTAAGTGTTCGCGTAGTGTGGCGTGAATTTCGGCCTTCTCTCGTCGAGGGTGCACAGGCCGATGACAAAAAGCTTGGGGGACGGGTCGCTTGCTATGGCATCCAACGCCCCTTGGAGGGTTTCCGGGTTCTCTTGCTTCATGCGGATGTACTTGATTTTCTTGCCTTTGTAGTTTATCTCTTCCATGCGGCCTGAGGCGTTGACAAAGGTGGAAAGCCCTGAAGACACGGCTTGGAGGCACAAACCTAGATCAAGGCATACAGCGCTTGCAGCAGAGTAGTTATAGAGCATTACTGGCGCGTCGTATGGCATTGGAAAGCGGGTGTCATTAATATAAAACTCTTTTTCTTCGAAATTTGCCCTTTCTGTTTGGACGCTGTCCACAGAAGATGAAAAAGAGCAATTTGAGCACTTGAAGTCGCCGACATTGTTCAAATTTAAAAATGAGAAGTCGATTTTATGCCTACATATCGGGCATGGCATAGACACATCCAATAGGCCATCCTTGAAGTAGGACTCCGATGTCTGGGAAGCCCCAAAGTACACGACTTCCCCAGCAAGTTCCTCAAAGGACTTGCTTCTGGGCTCGTGGTTGTTCAAGTACAGCTTCATGCTCTTGTTGAACACCCCTGAAAATATGGAATAGATCAAATCTGGCTCCCCGTTCCTGTGGACTTGGTCTTGCATGACATTGGTCACAATGCAACGGGTAAACGGGAGGTTGTTATAAATAGTTGGCAGAGACCGCTCATCCACCTCCCAGATATAGTACTCCGATCTTGGGGCGCCGTTTAATTTGGTATCTTTGATATAGACGCTGAGAACGCCATTTAGCATATTCGAGCCTTTAAGGTTGGATGCCACTTGCTTCCCGTTCACCTTCAGCACATGGTAGAGCAAATTCGTGGTAGTAGTTTTTCCGTTTGATCCGGTAACCACAATGACTTTGTCATAATTTATGCCAGGTATCTGTTTGGCGAAATCCGGGTAAAGCTTGAGGGCAATCCTTCCGGGAAAGTCGGTTCCACGGTTTTTGTCTATGAGCCTGATTGCAAACCAAGCAAGTTTTGCAATTGCGAGCACTATCTTAAAGCGCATAAAATCCCTTCTTTTCGTAAATAATACATGCCTAGGATTATTGGCGCTTTCAGTGCGCGCCATGCATAAACCTTAAGCAATTGTTGGAAATGGGCGAAGCTTTGTCAAAATGATAACTACAGAATAAATTATAATACATCAGTTGCGCATTGTTATCTAAGTATTGACGTATTGACAAAAAAAGAGAAGCAGCTACAATCTTCGCATTCATTTTTGCGACTGCCCAGCGCTGCTTGGCATAAACACAAAACTGGCTTAAAACACTTCGTTTACAATGGTATAATTTGAGTATCGAGAATATCAGAATGGGGGAAAAAAAATGCATGTGGCTGCGGCAAAACTTACTTTTGCGTTGCATTATGCAACTTCGCTGAAAGACAAGAGGCAAGTGGCAAAAAGCGCGATAGAAAAGGCCCGCACAAAGTTCAACGTGTCTATAGCCGAGGTCTCCGCCCAAGATAGCCTCAAGCTCCTGACAATCGGCGTTTGTGTGGTGTCTGGCGAAGCATCCCATGCCCAGCGCTCCCTTGACAGTGTTATCCGCTACATGGAGGAGAATACCCAAGCAGACCTCGCCCAAGTGGAAATGCAATAAAAAAACGGGCAGGAAAGAAAATGGCAGAGCCTTTCGAAATCCAGCCTGGGGAAAAGCGAACCTGGGACTGCATAGTTATACTTGAGCGCAAGCTACTCACTGCGTCAAGAGGCTCTCGCTATCCAATCTAAGTTTGTAGAAATACTGGAGCCATTCAGGCAAACTTGCGACGGATGGTTTGATTTTCTCCAATGTGCGTTTGCCGACTCGCCTGTCCATTATGGCGAGCATTCGAACAATCCAGCCGCTTGATTCCAGTGACTGGGAAATACTGTTGGACAGGAATTCGTCAAGAGAAATCCCAAAGTCCCAAGGCGCAAAAAGTCCTTGGTCACCGAAGCCTTTAGCAACCATATCATACAACTCGCCAAGGCTTCTATCGCAATCAAGCTTGTATGTCCCCGCAATTACCTTGTATTCAACCGAAAAAGGTATATTGAGTATTTCTTTATCATCAACCAGGACACAAACTCTTCCAAGATTGTCATGCGCTTTTCTGTATCTAGTAGCAAAATAACGCACCCGGCCTTTTAGCGAATCGCAAAGCAAGTTTTGTTCCAATGTCTTGCGTACTTGTGCCCAATGCCTGTTTGTAGCCACAACATAACCTCCAAATACATTTTTTCCATTTGTACACAACTCTATCAATTATACTGACGATGTCCCAAGCTCCGTAGAATTTCAAAACAAAAACACAGCTCCATCCACTATGGTATAATTGTGTTAGTGAACAAAAAATACTAAGTGAAATGGAGCTG
>WRIE01000002.1 GCA_009782875.1 Eubacteriaceae bacterium
AGGCTACTATGTCAGCACTGTAGGCTTGAATGATGCAACAGTAAGGAAATATATCCAAGAGCAAGAGAAGCACGGCATTGCACTCGACAAACTGAGTGTGAAAGAGTATGAGGACCCCTTCAAGGGGTAGCTAGCAATACTAATGCCCCTTCAGGGGCGGAGACGTGTCAAAGGCAATTCGCCGGAGTCTAGATAGCCTTTGGCAAAGCAAGTTCTAAGGGAGACTCCGGCAGCCCCTTGAGGGGCAGCCGGCAGCACGCCCTTATAGGGCGCTCCCCGAACCACCCGTTTTACGGGTGGTGGCGATTTATTTTTTGGAGCAGAGCTTGAATCAATCATCTGAATATCATTGTAGTAGTTGAGTTGGTATGGGCAATACAATACGCTTTCTCCAAGACAAGATAAAGTATTGTGTTATTTGCAGCTCGATGTATGTCTTTGTATCTTTCATCAAGCTTTGAGGAGATTTGTTCAACCGTGAAGACAGCCAATGCCAAGTCGATTGAGGACTTTGATGGGCTTGCTAGATACGAAGCGGACAACGCAATCTCTGTCAAGACGAATTATGGCTGGGGGAGGTGCGCACGAAAGAAGCAACCTCATCCGGCGTGCCCTTGTTGTGATTGTACTCCACTTTTTTCACTTTTGGGGGAGGCGAGGCTCGCTTGAACTACTAAGATCTCTTTTCATACTATTCTTCCAACATTTTTGCCATCAATGCTATATATTCACATTGCTAAAAGGGCAATCCCGCAAAGAATTGGCGTTTTGCAATCTTTCAAATTGGTATTTTTGTATAGCAGGATTGCGTATCATGCCCCCTGAAGGTAAACTGGATGTGAACTGCAGATCACAGAAGATAAGATGATTGGAAGGTATGATGATGGTGGAAAGGATGGATGATTTTTTTGCATCCAGAGTTGAAGAGTATGACGAGCACATGCTAACAGAGGTTGAGGGCGGCAAGGAAGGCTACATAGAGCTTGCCAAGCTTGTGCCTGATGGCGTGTCAAATCTGCTTGACCTAGGCTGCGGTACTGGATTGGAGCTAGAGGAGATATTTAAAATCTGCCCCGATTTAGCTGTCACTGGCATCGATATTTCAAAGGAAATGTTGAAGAAACTTGAACAAAAGTATCCACATAAGCATATTTGCCTAGTATGCGCAGACTACATGGAATATAGCTTTGGGGATGGTGTTTATGATTGTGCGGTTTCATTTGAGAGCCTACACCATCTTAGCCACAGCGAGAAGCTAGGCATTTATAAAAAAATTTATAGCGCTTTGAAAACTGGCGGCATCTATGCTGAAGGAGACTATATGGTGGAAACTTTGCACGAAGAGTTGAATTTCCTTGAGGAAGGCAGGGCGCTCCGGGAAGAAAGAGGAGCAGAAACCGGCGAGCTTTTGCATATTGACATCCCATTTGCAATATCTACGCAATTGAGCCTATTGGGCAAAGCTGGTTTTTATGATGCCAAAATGGTTTGGCGAATGGGCGCGACAACGATAATCACTGGGAAGAAAGAGCTAGGATAAGGCAGTGGCAAAGGAATTGTCAAAAATGGCATTAGAGGAGCTTTGGGAGCTGTTTCCCATTATCCTCAAGGAGCATTCCACTGACTATAAGGATTGGTATGCCAAAGAGGAGGCATTGCTGCTTGAAGTGTTAGACAGTGGTGTAGCTATGCGATTAAGCCATATTGGAAGCACTGCGGTTGATGGGCTGCTGGCAAAACCAACAGTCGATATACTGCTAGAGGTTGACGGCTGCTCTGACATAAACAGCTTTGGGCGCCAGTTGGAGGGGATAGGCTGGATGTTGATGTCAGAACAAAAAAGCCCTTTTGAACTGTCATACAACAAAGGCTATACCCCAGAGGGGTTTGCAGACAAGGTCTTTCACTTGCATATTAGATATTTTGGGGATTGGGACGAGCTGTATTTCCGGGATTGCCTTATTGCCCACCCAAATGTGGCGAGGGAGTATGCTAAGTTGAAAACAAAGCTGGCAAAAGAATTTATGAATGACAGGGATGCATACACAGGCGCGAAGGCAGATTTTGTGCAAAAATACTCGAGCCTTGGAAAAAAAGAGCAAAACCATAAGTACAAGCCAAAAGGATTTGGCTCATTATAGTAAACGCCATAAATGTGTATGCTGCCTGTTTACCCCTTGGGATTTTTTACGCCCCTCTTATGGCGCGTAAACTGTGCCTGCGGGCGTGCCAGCAAGGGCAAGTCCAGCGACAAATCTAGGCCGTTGTTTATGCCAGCACTTTTTGGATTGACGGTTTTTTATGCTAGGGCTTTTTGAGTGGTTGATCTCAAAAGAGGCGTGCGCAGTTTAAGCCAGACAAATATTTGATTGATTTTCAAAATAATATTATTTTTTACACTGTTTTAAATATTCAAGAAACACCCCTGTAACAGTAAATGTCGGCTGCTTTCCATTTAAAACCATGGTATAATGGCCTTGTGAGGCGGTTTCCATTTATAAGCAAGACTTTAAGCAGTTATGCAAAATTAGCGAGCCGACAGAAGACACAAGCGAAAAGCCTTCAAAACAGCGGTTTAGCAAGCCTGAAGGCTTCAGGAAAGTGCTCTCGAAAGATGTGGATCTGGAACCTGGCTTCTATAGAAAGCTTCGCTTCTGCTTCCAAGAAAAGTGGAACCGAGGGCTATAGCTGGCGGGGAAAGCAAGCTGCCCCTTCAGCAACGCCAATCTTCATGCAAAAGCTGTTGTATGCAAAAACGAGGTCCCATATCGAAATCTGCGTAACAATCTAACACATCTAAATATTAGGAGGTTAATAAAAGAATGAGTGACAAAGCTCAAAACAACGAAACAAATGTTGTCATTGAGACAGCCATGACCATACCTAAACATATACCATGGCTGTGGTTCATGAATGGAGTAGGCGGGTCGATGTGCACATTCATGAATACCTACATCATGTTCTTCATGACTGAGTATGCAGGCATATCACCAGCACAAATGTCAGCTATGCTGTCATTCGCACGAATACTGGACTTGCTTGTGTCGCTATTCGCAGGCGCGTTTGTGCAAAAAGGCAGCAAGTATCGCATTTATATTTTACTATGCCCAATAGTATCGTCTTTGGGAGGCTGCCTAGCCTTTTTGAACCCGAATATTCCAATCGGCATAAAGCTTGTGACAATTGCGATAGGGTATTGCGGAATCCACTTCCCGATGAACTTCCTGACAGTGGCGCGCAACAGCACAATAATGCTCATTGCAGGGCCAAACCCCACAAACCTTATGGCAATGACATCAAAGGCTACGCAGTCGATGCAGTTCGCAAGGATAATCTGCACTGCCGCTACCCTTCCCTTGATCCAGATATTCTTAGACCTGGGAATGAGCGGGTATTTTATCATCCAGTTTGCCTACTCAATTGTTGGCATCGCAACCGCGTTTTCTGTCTACCGAGTGACCAAGCCATATGAAGACGCCAACACTGCAAACATCCAAAAGGCGAGGGAATCCGGTGGAAAAGCCGCATCCGATGTATCCTTCCTCGACATGTACAAAACAGCGATGAAGGAAAAGGCTGTTTGGGGCTTGATCCTTGGCGATTCCATCAGATCATTTGGAACCCAGGCAGTGGCCGCTTGCGCTACATACTACTACCGCTACTCCCTCCAGAATGTCTTGTTGACATCAGTCCAAGGGACAGTCAACCAAATCGTGGCGATGGTAGCTGCCATAGTGCTGCCAACTTTCGCAAAGAAGCTGACTAAACGCAACGCTTCACTGCTTACCCAAGCCATCTGTTTTGTGATGTATGTGGCTATGATTTTCACTGCAGACGGCAATGCGACCGCATACCTGCTTATATCCTGCGTGGCGACAAGCGCCCTGCTCATTCAGATGATCCATGGAGCAAACTTCTACCTTGACATAGCCGAGATCCAGCTTTATGAGTCGGGCAAAGACTTGCGGCCATTCTACATGTCGCTGCAAAACTTGTCTCCAAAGCTGTCCTTCCTCTCAAGCGGCCCTGTGCTTGCGTGGGTGCTCAACAAGTCGCAATATGATGTCAATGCCGCCCAAGTCATACCAAACACCCAAACCTTTGTGTTTAATTGGGGGCTTATCACTGCGGTCTTCTACGGTGTCGCTTTTGTGTGCTACTTCCTGCTCTATAACGTCGATGAGAAAAAAGCGCAGGAAATTGCGGTTCTAAACGCTGAAAAAGCAAGAGCTGATAGAGAGGCGCAAGGCAATTAGTTTTTGATTTCAATTTATCCCCAAGAGAATTCTAAACCAAAGACTTGCCAGGAGGCGGATGGTTAGCTCGCCCGCCTCCTGGCAAAAGAGGTTTGTGCCTAAATTGATAAGAGAACTGTGCGTGAAGCTTGCGATTCACGGGGCTCATATCATTCACCCAAATCGATATCCCAAGTGCCCGATGTGGGAACATGTTGAGCTCTCTTTTGTTTGGAACGCATCTCCTAACTATAAAAAAATCAAACTGCCCTTTGCCTATGCAGGTTTGGTGGCATTTTGATTTTTACCTCACATTTGTGCCAGCTATCTCCAGCGTTTTTTTTTGAAGGCTTTCAACACTTCACTCGTATGTGTCCCATTATGATTCTTTGATTCGCAGAAATATTATAACCAACACAACTACCCTAATTAGAATATATGTAGCCGATCTGCCATTATTTTGTATATCCGCCGACCATATTTCTTTTGTATGCCATACGTACTCGTAAACCATGAACAACACTGCTGTGAATGTTACAAAAATGCCATTTTTTTTTCGGATCGATGCCACAAAATCATTTTTGCGCTCTGTTTTTTTAAATGGAACACTTGGAAAAACAGCCATATATAAACCGTACAAACCTAATATGCCAAAAATGCTGGTTTCGATAATTAAAATTGCTCCACCTCAAACATTTTTATTTGATTATATCAAAATATGTCCTTGCTTCAATTATTTACTCCAACCAGTGGAAGCGATAAATAAAGCATATCCAGCATTGGTTGTCTTTCGCCCTGTTTGGCGGATTGGCCTTGGGCATGGCATAGGAATCAGCTTCGAAAATAATATCGCAGCCATTGGCAAAAAAACACAAAAAGGCGTATAGGGATTGCAGTGTTTCCAGCAAAGCCTTCTTTTTATTGATATATCGTGTTTTTTCAGTGTTATAGATGCCTAAGCTTTTCTTGCAGCGCAATGCCTAGTTGCTTAATTGCCAGGAAGGTTTCAATTGTGTGCGGGTGGTTGGTGTATGTGGGATAGCATATACACCTTTACCTTTAAACCTTGGCATAAGAAGGGGGCTTGCCAAAAAACAATATTTAGCGCCAGGCGCGACTTCAAGCATTTCCTGGGCAATACCTGCACTTATTTGGTTTGCACAACAGGCAAGACTTCATGCAAAGGTTTGCCTTGTTGCCAGATACTGCAATTATGGGTCAGCTAATATCGAGTTGTACCACTAGTTATAAATTTAGTATATATACCATCTCAATACAAAAAATGGAATATCTTTAAAGCGCTATGCAAATTGTGGATATTTATTGACGAAAGCAATCGAATGAAGTTATAATTTGTAATAATAGAAAATAATATGCAACGTGTATGTTGCCAATAGTTGCCGATACCAGGCTGTGCCAAGCATCGCTCAACTAGACATGGCATCTTTATAGCCTAAAATGCTGTGAAAATAAATGACCAGCAGTGCCTAAAATAGGCATGGCTACAGGAGGGTTAAATCGATGGACAATAATATATACAGCTACCACACTTTTTTGTACCCTTTTATATGGAAGACAGACGGGGATATGGCTCTTGAAGAATTCGCAAACAATTTAAGCAGCCAGCACTGGCACGAAATCTCTTTTGGTGATCCAGGTGTTTTCCCAAACAACCGCCAAAGCGATTACATACCAAGCTACAATGCCTACCAATCTTTCACAGAGTCGGGCAGGGAGCTTGTCTTTGGCAGTGGCAAAAAACAAGCCATGCGTAATTACGAGTTTCGCTTAAACGGCAACAAATGGAAAAGTATAGACAATAACGGCAATGCCACTGAGTCATTCGGCAAATACCATATTACAAAAGGCTCGGAAACTTTCAAGCTCACAATTAACTCAATCAAATTAAATATCTATGGGTCTGGCGGGGCTATCCTTTCGATTGAGCTTGAGAACACAGAACACAAGACCCATGAGGCAGCAAACAAAATAAACGAGTACGGGCGTTATGTATTTTTCCCATATATAAAGTCAAACAATGGCAAGTGTTTGGCCCAGACCCCTAACCCGCTTGCCGACAAGATCGAAATCTGGCTTAATGAAGAGATATCCAGCTCTGGTGGACTGAGAAAAAAGGTCAAGACAGAAATAAACGCAGTAAACTTCCTCTCAATTGCAAACCGATTGGCTTGGGATTTTGAGACTGGCAGAAGCGAAATGCAGCAAGGATCGCAAGCTCGCTTGCTTGAGTCTCTTTTGGGAATGGACAGCACACTTCCCTTTACATCCCAGCTGGGCTATTCCCTCCAAGAAAGGCAATTTAGCACAGCCCGCCAATCCTTTTACATAGAACCAGCCATAACCGGCAAGATGTTTACATGCTGCCTTGTAGTTGACCCTGAGCTGGTCGCAGATTTCAAAGGTGCCAATGGCAACGACCTCAGCTACCCCGATTTCGCATGTATTGCCCCCCAAGCAGCAAACGATATATTCAGCTCGGTATACAAGCTGCTGGCAATTGAGCCTTTGAGTGAAGGCCAAAGCCGCAAAATGCACCAAAACCTGCTTGAGCGATGCATATGGGACTTCTGGAGCGATTATGGGACTATTCTCGGTGTTAGCCAAGACGCCATGGTTTGTGTGGCTGGAAGCGCAAATCGCGACGATGATGTCGCAACATGCGCCATCAACCCATTCCTCTTTGTATACGTCAACTTGGTCAAGATTGCGTTGGCCCAATATGCGTCTATGGCTGCTTTTGGGAAGCTTGCTGGCAGCCTTGTAGATGAAGACCCGAAAAAAACGCCAGAGTATGCAAACCGGCTTCGCAAGGAATTTGCAGCAGCACACAGGCAGTTGTTTTTGTTTGACCCGACAAACAACCAGAAAGGCCTGCAGCTCTTTGAGATGCTCCAAAGAGAGCTTGGAACTCTAAAACACAGACGCGAGCTTGACAGGCAATTAGAAATTGCCTGGGGAATAACCCCTGGGATAAAAAGGCCAAAGAACCAATCATGGCTGGCGACATTGTTGCTTGCTTTGATAGCGCTTGCAAACTTCGGCACATTCGCAAACTGGTTGACGGCGCTTATCAAATGGGTGTCCGGCTTGTTTTGAAAATACTGTTTTAATTTTGAGCAACGCCAATGCCGGATAACCCATGTCTTGGCGTTCTTTTATTCCAGAAAACACCGAAACAAAAAAATGAAACATTCTTTAGCCCCAACGCTGCATACAAAAAATATGTATTTTTGCATGTATCGTGCCGCTATAAGAGGATTAGCCGCCAGCAATGGCGGTTTGTTTTTGTTCATAGCGCCAAGCCGCCCATTATTTTGAATAACTCAAAATCCAAGTAGACAAAGCACAAGGATAGCAGCAAAGGCATACTATGAGACCGGTTGCATTCAATACAGCGAAGCTAGCATAGCCAGAATGCTTGCGGCGAAGTGTGATTTTACAAATGACCTCGATAGCGCTTGCACATATTATAAGCCAGTGGTTGGGAACCAATTTGGTATGGACATATAGTTTCAACTGATGCTGTTTTGATACTCCAGCTTGTGCCAATGCAGTTGCTGGAATGGATAAATGCAGCTATTTGGCTCATCCAACCCTGGCTTTACATAATCGCCAGTTAAAAATCATTTGAGGAGAATTAATGAAGAGAATTATCTGTGCCCTTCTCGTGTTCGCTCTGCTAGTTCCTGCCAATATTGTGGCAGCGCAAGAACTTGCGCAAGGCTCCCCTTTGGCAGACGCGGTAGCCAGATACCTTGAGAGTATGGAATATGAGTACGGTTTCGATGATGACCAAATGCTCTTTTCATATTCAGTGGCCCTTGGCTATTCGCTTGAGGCTTGCAATGTCTTGATACTAATCCTCGACGACGGGCTAATTGTATATGCCTACCCCCCGATAAGGGCAGACTTTGAGGATTCGGCTGCTCTTGCCAAAGCTGCAGAATTCATCGCCCGCGCCAATTACGACATGATTCTGGGAAATTTCGAATTGGATTTCCATGATGGGGAGGTACGCTACAAAACCAGCGCAATATGCTTTGAGAATGTCCCTTCAAAAGAGGAGCTTGAGCGATTGATAGATATACCCCCGATCATGGTAAACAGGTACGGGGATGCCCTTGCCAGCGTTTTAAAAGGAACTTCCGATCCTGGTAGCGCAATAAGAGAAGCCGAGTCAAAATGACCCGCACGGTGCCTCTTTTTATATATATCAAGGATCAGGGCGGCATTCGCCGCCCTTTCCCTTTTAGGGGCTGCCCCATTTTGAAAGGCTCCTGAATGTTTATGGTTTGCTGCGTAAACTATCCGATTATCTTGCTATATTGTGTAGAGTATTCCTCTTTCGATAAATTCAATGTGGTCTTCATACATATCGCCGCCTTTGCAGATGCGCGCTCCGAACCGTTTAGCTTCCCGTTTTTCCAACCGCTCAATGCGAGCTCCCATAGGAGTATCAATAAACACAACCAAGTCGAATTGCGGGATGAAAAAATCGCCCCACCACCCGCACAGAGAACCAGAAATGACGCATTGCGGATGTTCTTGTATAGCGGCGCTCATTTTCTTGACACGTTTCTCATGCGGGAGCGACTTCACAAACGGCGGATCTGTCTGTTCCCAGAAATATCTGTCCGTATCGGGGTGTTTGTAATCGTATTCACGTTCAAGCACCTGTCCTAAAGTAGACGTTCCAGAACCGGACGCGCCAACGATGTGGATGATATTATACATTATTGTTTCTGTCTCCCAACCATTTCGCCATAAATAAACAGGGGTTTTCTTCGTTCCAAAATGTGGTGAACACTTCAAGCGGGACAAATCCCATATTCTGATAGAAAGCCCGCGTACGTTCATACGGCTCATACTCCGCAGATGAATCAAGTGTCTTGACCGTCAGATACAGATAGCCATTACCCGCACAATACCGCTCAGCGGCTTCCAAAAGGCGGCGACCTATTCCGTTTCGATGATACTGTTCCAATACACCTAAATTGAATATATCGGCAGTGTATTGGTTATGGATTTTCAACGCAACAAAGCCTATCGGCACATCGCCGTCAAATGCCACGAAAAACGGATACTCCCTGTGTGTGATTGCTTTTTTCTCAATATCCTCCAGCGGGCTAAACCATGCGGGAAGCGAGTGCATAATTTTTAGCGTAATCGCTGTTATTTCATCTGGCTGCTCTACCGATTTTATATGTACCACTCGATTTACCGCTCCTTTCACCCGCACGTTGATTCTGTTAGTGCATTATCAAAACGCATGTCCACGCGGGCATATATCCGGCGCGGATTGCGACACGCTGAGGCAATATTTCGAGGAGCGGTTGCATAATACGGAATCTTACCGCATTCTATTACCTCAATCGTCAATTTACTTGTTAGAGCCGTCGCGGCCAAAATCGTCTGCCGGGCAGTTTAGGTCTATTGCAAGCTGCGCCCGGACGATGTGCAGCATTTTTGTGTTGACATATATTGTTGCCACTTAACTCCAGATTAAGCCCCGCGCTAGGCGCGGGAGAATAGAATAGCGGAAGCGGCACGTATGTGAATAAGTCCTCCTCTGATAAAACTGACAAAGGTTTCGCAAGCCAAAGTCGAAATCAGAGGAGGACATCCAAAATGGACAACCAAAGCTTATCACATTCGAAATGGAATTGCATCTACCATATTGTGTTTATCCCGAAACATCGCCGGAAGACAATGTATGGTGAATTAAGAAGAAGCATCCAAGAATAATCAAGCAGCTATGCGGGTATACGCACTTGGTATTGACTATGTGCTTACGATAGCATATAATGACAGTAAATAATAAGAAGGGGTATGTAATGGCTTCGACTACAATCAGTATTCGCACAGATAGCGAGATAAAAGAGCAAGCGCAAGATATTCTAGCCCAGCTTGGGCTAGACCTGACAACAGCCATCAACTTGTTTCTGCGCCAAGTGATATACACCCGAAGCGTCGCTTTTAATGTGTCCATTGCGCCGCAAACCAAGAAAGCGAAACTAGGCGGATGGGAAGGCAAGATCAATGTGCCGGACGACTTTAATGCGCCTTTGGAGGATTTTAAGGAGTACATGGAATGAAATGCCTGTTAGATACGCATATGGTTTTATGGCTAGCTGAAAACTCCCCGAAACTGTCCAATACAGCTAAAGCAATCATCCTGGATGAAACCAACGAAAAATATGTCAGTATTGCATCATGTTGGGAGGTATCAATCAAGCTCAGTCTAAACAAATTGGATTTGGCTGGCGGGACACATGAATTTTTTCGCATTATTCGAGAAAACGGGCTGCTTATACTCCAAGTTGAGGAAGGATACTTGGCTTTTTTAGAAACGCTGCCATTCCATCATAGAGACCCGTTTGACCGGTTGATTATTGCGACAGCCATTTCAGAGGGCTTAGCCCTGTTGACAGACGACTCTCAAATCGTTGGCTATGCAGGGGCTGGTTTGCAGATTGTGTCATAATCTTCCCATTTGGCAATCTCCAACAAGTCTTCTCAATGGAACGTTTTTTCCAAACCGGGGCAGCTGGCTGCCTGCTTTGGGCTCGTGCCTAGCGAAGAAAATGCTGACATGGCAATTAAATACTGTGATTCACGCTTTGAGACTGCAGAACTTGCGGCGGACTATTGACTTGTGGCAGCCAATCCACATATAACAGTAGCCAATGCCCGGGAACTGTTGAATCCAAAGCGCTTGCTCATGCCTTTAGCTGTAAAAGGATAGAAAGACACTTGTTAGTTAGTGATTTCTATAAAGGATGTCACTGAAGCCTAAAAAGGATCATAGATGCGGTGCTGGGCTACTGGGCAGCCTAGCGCTGGAAATATAAAACGCCCTTAAACCGCTCAGGCAAAGGGGCGGTTTGTATTTTTACAGCCAGAAGATGCGTGTTAAGGATCCATTGTATGCAAGTGGCATACAAATGGAGGATAGCGGAGACAACGAAAGAAAACCTGGCAATCTAATTGAAATTCTCGGGTTTTCTCTAGGCTCTTGCATAGCACATGCTACCTAAATCCAGGACGGTTGGGTTTAAACATATAAAAAAGGCGGCTTTGGCAACCGCCTTGTCCAAAACACTCTATTTATTAAAAAGGTTTGCATAGTCTCCCAAGACTGACTCAAACCTCACACCCATCCTAGGTCCTGTGCCATCTGCAGCTGTAAGCCTTATTGAGGCGCAGGTGAAATCAACGGCTATCTTTGTGGACTCTTCCAAACTTTTCTCTTGCAATAATGCTCCAAGCAGGAAAGCCCCAAAAACATCGCCAGTGCCATGGTACATGCCTTCGATGCGTTTTTCAATAACATAATCTATATCGCCTGTAGTGGTGTCAAAGCATGCCGCCCCAAAATCCTCATCCCCAAAGTGCACTCCCGTCAAGACTACTTGCTTTGCCCCCAGCCCGGCAAGGTCATTGACTAGAACTTTCACATCATCTTCTGACATAGGCCCGCCTTTGTAGTCCCTGCCTAGCATAAACGCCGCTTCAGTGCGGTTTGGTATGATAATGTCAGCATGCCCGCATAACTTTGCCATGCCCTTCACATGGTCCATTGTGAAGAGGCTGTAAAGCTCCCCATGGTCTGCCATAACCGGGTCGACCATAATGAAGGTGTCAGGAGTCCGGAACATCTCCATAATATCAATAACCATGTCTATTTGCGCCAAAGATCCCAGATAGCCGCTGTAGAACGAGTCAAAGCCAATGCCTTCTTTCTTCCAATGCTCTGCTATTGGCATCATGTCCTCTGTCAAATCGCGGAAAGTAAAGCCTTCAAAACCCCCGGTATGCGTCGATAACACTGCTGTGGGCAGCACAGAGCATTCAATCCCTGCAGCAGAAAGAATTGGCAGCACAACAGTAAGGGAGCATTTGCCTACCCCAGAAATGTCGTGTATTGCCCCGACACGTTTTTGATGATAACCCATCTGTTAAAATCCCCCATTTAATAATGTGGCGTAATGTTACGCCAAATAAATTGCCTGCTTTTAAAAAAAGCCACCCACCAATTGGGATGTGGCTATAAAACGGCTATTGCCATAATACCATCTAGCCAAAAGGAAATCAATGACTCAAAATGCGCAAAAATGCATCAAAATCTATTTGTCAAGTGTGTTGAAATCAATCGTTTTGGTTTGTTGTGTTTTGAATCACAAAAAGGCGCTTCAGTGGTAAACACACAAATGTGTTTTAATTGGAAGCGAATAGCGGCTTCTGTATTCCATCAAAAATAAAGTTTTAAAAAAAATGAAAAAGGTCTAGCTAATGACGTAGCGTAACTAATTATAATATTGGCCGGAGGGATTGAAAATGGGAAAATATAGAGCATTGCCAGAGGGGCATATGACAGTCGGAGAGGTAGCAAAAAAGATGAACACTACCGTCCGTACATTGCAATACTATGACAAAGAGGGCATCTTTTCACCGTCTACTATAAGCGAGGGCGGACGCAGGCTTTACAACGACAAAGACATTATCAAACTTCATCAAATCCAGTCAATGAGATACTTAGGGTTTTCTCTTGGCGATATTAAAAACCGGCTGATCCTTCTTGATGCTCCAGCTGATGTGGCAGCAATGCTTACAGAACATGCTGCTAATGTGCGTGAAAAGATAGCGGCATTATCGGAATCGTTGCAAGCGATAGAAGCGTTAAAATCTGAAGTGCTGCAAATGCAGACGGTAGATTACAAAAAATATGCTGATATTATCATAAACCTTCAGCTAAAAAATGAGTTTTATGGGGTAATCAAGCATTTTGACGAAAAGACACTCGACTACATCCGAAGCCGGTTTGATTTGGAAAGCGGACCAGTGATGGTTGACACAATAAACCGGTTGTTCGGCGAATTAGCAAAATATAATAAAAGCGGGATATTGCCTGAAAGCGAAGAAGGGCAAGAACTTGCCAAAGAATTCTGGGATATGGTAATTGAGTTTACAGGCGGCGATATGAGCCTGTTTCCTGGCCTGCTGAAACTTGCTGATAATATGGACAGCACAAATGATAAATGGTCGAATGCAAAGCCATTTCTGGAAAAATCATTGCAATCATATTTTACAATACAAGGCATTAATCCGTTTGAGGGGGTAGAACAGTGATTAAAATGAGCCAAGTAGTAAAGAGGTTCGGTGCGCAAACCGTCTTGTCCGAGGTGACATTTGAAGCGAAAGAACGGGAAATATTTGGCTTGCTCGGTCCGTCCGGCGCAGGCAAGACGACGATTATCAACATATTGACCAAGCAATTAGATGCAGACAGCGGCAGTTACAGCATAGGGGCCAAGATGCTAGAGACAGGGCTTATGCTTGATGCCGATGGTTTATATGTCCGTTTGAATTGTGTTGAGAACTTGAATATATTTGCGGATATTTATGGGATACCCCGCTATAAATCGCTTGAGGCATTAAAGAATGTAGGGCTCGAGGAATCGGCAAAGAAGGCTGTCAACGCGATGTCTAAAGGCATGCGGCAGCGGCTCGCACTGGCGAGGGCGATTCTGCATGAACCTAAAGTTTTGTTTCTTGATGAGCCGGCAAGCGGACTTGACCCCGCAACGGCGCGGGGCATACACAAGCTGATACAAAATTTATGTGACAACGGGGCAACCGTATTTTTAACCACTCACAACATGGAGGAAGCCGTTAAACTCTGCAATTATGTCGCGCTTCTGCATAAAGGCAAAATAGTCGAGCAGGGCGTTCCTGCGGAAATTTGTGAACGGCACAACGCCGTAAAAACCGTGCCAGACCTGGAAGCGGTGTTTATCAAACTTACAGGAGTGGAATTGGAATGAGAAGTATAAAAGCGATTTTTATCAAACAGGCAAAAGATATATTTAAAAATCCGATGGTGTTGGTCTTGTTTATAATCCTGCCTGTTGTTGCGTTGATTATGACGCAACTGGTGGCAAAATCCAATGATGATATACCAAGTAATATGTTTGTTACCATGATGGCGGCAATATTTGCGGGAATGGGCCTTGTAACTGCGGCATCAGGAGTCATCGCCGAGGATATAGAGCGTAAAAGCCTACGATTCCTTATAATTGCTGGCGTTACGCCATACCAATATCTGATTGGCACCGGTGGGTTTTATCTGCTCGCTGGAACGGCAACATCGGTGGTGTTTGCCCTGATTGGCGACTTTGCGTTTACAGAAACTTTAAAATTCTTAGCTATTATGATAACAGGCACGGCAGCCTCGATAATACTTGGCGCTGCAATCGGCATGCTGTCGAAAAACCAGCAAGCGGCGACTTCATTGGGCATGCCCGTTGCGGTTATAGTCGGCTTTACTCCGATGATTGCTACTTTTAATGAAACGGTTGCCAAAGTTGCGGGAGTTCTCTATACACAGCAAATAAACGTAGTCGTTAACGATTTTTCAGTCAGCCTTGCCAGGCCCTTGTTGATTGTAGCCGCAAATATCGTTGTTTTCACATTTTTATTCGCACTTGCCTACAAGAAAAAAGGGCTAAAAGGATAAGGCTAGACACCCGCAAGACGGGGCAATCTAGCCTAGTTTGTGGAATTCCCAATTGCCAGCGCGATCTTTTCTTTGGGCTGATGGCTATTGGCTTATTCAATGCTCTTCAAAGCTTCCACCATATTAATTTTGTTCAAGATCCTGTTGGTGAACAAGTTGACAAGCAACGCGAAAGCTAATGTGGTGATAGCCGCAATAACATAGCTGGCTTGCCGGACATACAGTGCGAATGTCAACGAGGGCATTTTAAGGCTCCATAAAAGCAGGCCGCTTAATGCATGGCCAATAGGCAGCCCTCCTAAAATCCCGATGAAGGTCAACAACAGCGTCTCTTTGTTTACGTAGGCATGGACTTCACGGTCAAAAAACCCTAAAACCTTAATTGTCGCTAACTCCCTTGTCCGCTCAGAGATATTAGTGTTGGACAAGGCAAACAGCACAACAAATGCCAGCCCTGCCGCTAGCCCCAGAAGCAGGAAAATAACGTAATTCAAAACAACAAAATTGCTTGTGAAGTCTTCCTTTTGCGCTTGAGCGCTGACACTAGCCATAACGAAATCCTCATCTGCCAACTGCTTCGCATAAGCCCTATGCCCCGTTTGGGGATCAGCAAAGTGGCAGTATGCGCAATTAGGCCCAAATTCCTCTTTGAATAGTGTTTCATAAAGCTGTTGGGATATATAAATGCTGTTGCCTAAATAGTTCTCCACAATCCCATTGACTACAGCATTTGCCCGGTCAAGATAAAGGGTCTGGAGCGCCAAACTTTCCCCGCAAGACAGATCCAGCAGCTGGGCCGCATTTTGTGTGACAAGGATGCCTCCAGTCTCAAAAGACAGCAATTGCCCGCTTAAGCTTGGAGTATTGATGTATAATTCCAGATTGGCTCCGCCAGGCACTACAACCATCTGCAAGCTGACTAAGGCGCCTGAGGCATTAATAGCTTTGACTGTTTCGACTTGGGCTGGCAAATACCCCTTGATAGCGCTGTCATTGTCTAGATAGCCAAAAAGCTTCTCATTGTCATCCTCATCGGCTCCAGCAACCACCATCAAATCGTACTTGTAGATATGCTCGTATTGTTTTGGCATCAAGTCGTAAACAGAATCCCTTATCGCAAAACCTGCCAGCACAAGCGCAGTGCAGCCCGCAATGCCGATAATCGTCATAAACAGCCTTTTTTTATACCTGAAAAGATTTCTGGCAGTGACTTTATTTAAAAACTTCAGCCTGTTCCAGATGAAGGGCATTCTCTCAAGGAATATCCGGTTTCCAGCTTTTGGAGCTTTGGGGCGCATCAATGCTGCAGGCATCTGCCTTAACTCATTGCGGCAAGCAAGGCATGTCGCAGTGGCTATGCTCGAAATAAAGATAGCGATCCCTAGAATCGCATAGGGCACGTCCAAGTACAACTCCATGTTTGGCAGGACGTAAATATACCGCAGTATTGCGAATAATAGTGTTGGCAATGCCCCAAACCCAAACGCTAGCCCGAAAACACATCCCAAAGCAGAAGCTAGCAGGGCGTATAATACGTACTTCCATCCGATTTCAAAATCCCTAAACCCCAAAGCTTTGTAAGTGCCGACTTGCCCCCGCTCCTCTTCAACCATGCGCGTCATAGTCGTCAAGCTAATCAGGACAGCGACAACAATAAACAGCACTGGAAAAGCTTTGCCTATAGCCCCAATAGAGGACAAATCCACATCCAAGCCTGTGTAGCTTTCCAAAGACCCCCTGTCTTGGACATACCACTGCGCCATGTCAATGTCATCCAGCTCGGCGTAAGCGTCGGCTACCTTTTGTATTGCCTCCTCTTTCTTTTCCTTGAATTTCACCAGGTTTTCTTCCAGCTCCAGGATCCCGTCTGCAATCTCTTTTTTTCCATCAGCTATCTTCTGCCATGCATCAGCCAGCTCTTTTAGAGCTTTGGCTTCTTCTGCCTCAAACTCCTTTTCCCCATCAAGAAGCTCTGCCCATCCGTCCTCAAGCTCTTTTTCGCCTTCTTTGAGTTCGATGAACCCTTTGACTAGCTCTTCTTCACCAGCTATTATTTCCTCTTCAGCTTCTGCTAATTGGTTAAGGGCATCAGCTTTTTGCTCTTGGTATGCAGCCAGTTGCATATCCAAGGCTTGCTGGCTGCCTTCAATTGTGCCTAAGGCAAAAGCTGCTGATATGAAATCTTGGAGTATTGTTGGTTCAAATGCCGGATTGTTTAATGCAGCTATGCTAAATTCATTGATATTGTCTTGAAGCGCGGCAAAGATTTGGCTTTGCGTTTCAGGGTCTTCAAAATTTGGAGGATTTTCCACATCAGCGACAATAAGCATTGATGTATAGTTTGACACTGCCCCGACCAAGGTGCCCCATTCATTGCCGAGGCCTATATATTCCACTGCGCCGGCTGCCACAGAAACACCAAGCAAAGCCTGCTCCCGGTTTTGGCTGAGCATAGCTTGTTGTTGGGCAAATAGAGCTTCTGCCTCAGCAAAGCCCTCCATAGCCTTTGCCTTCTCCTCTAGAAACTGCGCTTTTCCCTCATCCAGCTCCTTTTTGCCATCCAACCACTCGTTATAACCATTTGCCAGCTCTTGCCCGCCTTCCAATAACTTAGTCTTGCCGTCCTCAATTTCAGCCCGGGCCTCTGCCAATTTTTGAAGGGCGTCTTTCTCCTGTTTGGTCAACTCAGCCTCGCCGTCAATGACATCTTGTTTGGCTTTTCTAATGTCCGCCCAACCATCAGCAAACTCTTGGTCGACTTCTTCAAACTTCTCGTTCATGGTGTTTTCAGCATCGGTTATTTTCTCTAGAGCTTTGGTGATGATTGAGTTGTACCTTGCCTGCTGGCGCTGTGCCATTATTTTCTCTTCAATCAGCGCCACAATAATCCTGACAGAATCCTCGTACTCGATTGAATAACAGTTTAGCTCCTCAAGGCCGTCAATAAGCAAGTAGACAGAAGTATACACATCAGTGTCTACATCAGCAGGGTGCACAAAAAAAGTATAGTTGGAAGTTGCCGTTGACCTCACTGATGCAAGGCCGCTGGTGTTTGAGATATCCATAGGGTCGATAGCAACCCCGGAAATTTTATATCGGGTATTAATAAATGTCGGTGTTTCTTTATCTTCTTCAATGTCAATATCAATATCCCAATCGATGCCGGAGCTAGCGCTGTTGCTTGACAAGTCCTCTTTTTCAATTTCTTTTTGAGCTGCCTCATCCAGTTTTTCTTCAATGTCAACATAATCGCCAATTGACTTGCCTGATTCTTCCAGATATTTTTGGGTAACAACGATCTCCCCAGCTTTTGAAGGCATGGATCCGGCTACTATGTATGGCATATTCACACCCTTAGAGTTGAGCATAGCCATATCGGCTTTTTTGCGCATGCCTCCTACTTCAGTGTAGACAATCTCGTTATACCCCCCACAGGCTTCCCTCACTCCTGGCAAGTTTTGGAGGGCAGCCACATCATCCTCTTCCAAGCCCAAGGTTGACAATATTTTGATATCAAACAGGATTTGTTCATCAAAAAACCGGTCTGCTGACCGGTATAGCGCGCTGCAAGTGCCAGAAATGCCAAAAAAGGCAGTCAAGCCGAGGGCAGTGATTGCCATAATGGCGACAAACCGTTTAGAATTATTTTTTATTGTTCTTATAATATCCTTATAGTAAACTCTTCCCATGAGAGTTACCATTCGATCTCAGAGATAAGAGTGGGGCTTTGGTTTATTGACGCGCTTTGCACCTTTCCGCTCCGGAACCGGACCACCCTGTCACCCATAGGGGCCAAGGCAGAGTTGTGTGTAATAATCAACACAGTAATCTTGTCCTTGCGGCAAGTATCTTGCAGAAGCTGAAGTATTTGTTTGCCCGTGTTGTAGTCCAATGCGCCGGTAGGCTCATCGCATAAAAGGAGTTTGGGGTTTTTTGCAATAGCCCGGGCGATGGAGACCCTCTGCTGCTCGCCTCCGGAGAGTTGGGCGGGGAAATTGTCTTTTCGGTTTGAAAGCCCAACTTTGGCTAAAATTTCAACAGCATCCAAGGAATCCGGCCGGATCTGGGCGGCAAGCTCCACATTTTCAAGGGCTGTCAAATTCGGCACCAAGTTGTAAAATTGGAAAACAAAGCCGATATCCAGCCTTCGGTAATTCACCAGCTGTTTTTGGCTATATCCGCTTACCAGCTCGCCGTCTACAAGGACTTGCCCAGAGGTTGGAATGTCCATGCCGCCAAGGATATTTAGCGCAGTTGTTTTTCCTGCCCCGGATGGGCCTACAATGATAGCAAGCTCGCCTTTCTCAATAGAAAAGCTAGCCCCGTCCAAAGCCCTGATTGCAAGCTCGCCTGTGCTGTATTCTTTCACAACATTGTCAAATTCAATATAAGCCATTGGAAATCCTTTTGCGAAATTGGGATTGGTGTGTTAACGCCTTATGTACTATAGTATCAAGTCATATTTTGAATAATTTTGGAATGAAATAATCTCTGATTTTATCATTCCAAACGGTTCAATGAACCGCTGCTGAAACAGGGTTTCTCCAACCCTCTATCTGTTGGATTGAAGCATCGCGGGCTGCTTTCCTGACAAGTCGCCCTCTCCTCTTTTCCAATGAAAGCCTGCCTAACATGGTATATGGCACAATTATAAAGGTTTTTAGCCTTGAAACAAAAAAACATCGGGCATTTGGCAATAAGTATTGGATGGCTTGATTATTGTCTGTTGTTTTCCTTGCCGCTATCATCTTCAACTGATACTTTGTCTTGCATATAGTTTGTATATGTTTTCATCGGGCAGCTATGCAATTATTTAATCTTGCCCAAAACTTTTAATTTTTGGGAAATTGTTTTTGCCCTAGATAAGCAAGCTTGCATTTTCAACATAAAGCTTGCCCAGTCTAAATTGCTAATAGCAAGCTCTCTGCGCTAATTCTTTGCCACATTGTCAAGCACATTTAATCGATTGGCAATCCTTCTCAAACTTGGGATCGATATATTTTGTATTATAATAGGGATTAGTGCCAAGGGTAACCTTGTAGTGGTTTCTTAATACCCCCAAAAAAATAATCAATGTAATGGAGATATCGTCTTGCCAATGTCAAAAGTAGCCCTGATCAGATGTGAAAGCTATGATTCCGAGGAAGTAAAGGCTGCCGTCAAAAGAGGGATAGATTTATTAGGCGGAGCAAACCAATTTGTTTCACCTGGCGAAAAAATCCTGCTCAAACCCAACTGGATAATGGCAGTAAGCCCTGAAAGATGCGCGACAACCCATCCGGCTATATTTGGCGCCGTGTGCGAGGTGTTCCAGGAAGCAGGGGCAGTTCTTTCCTACGGCGATTCCCCTGGGAGGGGGACAGAAGAGAACGAGACTATGGAAGCTGCCCGGGAGACTGGTTTTTTGCATGTCGCCGAAAAACTTGGTATCCCGATCGCAGATTTTTTACACGGGCGGATGTTGGATACTGGGACCAACGAGTTCTATATAGCAAACGCTGCGCTTGACAGCGATGGCATCATCAGCCTGCCCAAGTTGAAAACACAAGGGTTTTTAAAGCTTACAGGAGCTGTCAAAAACCAATTTGGATGCATTCCGGGAAGGCGCAAAGGCGCCTACCACATGCAGCTTCCAAAACCTGCAGATTTTGCCCGCATGCTTGTAGATTTGGACAAGTTCCTAAAACCGCGCCTTTATGTAATGGACGGGATAATGGCAATGGAAGGAAATGGCCCAATGAATGGCGATGCCAAGAAGATGGACACAATCCTGCTCTCTTCCGACCCAATCGCGCTTGACGCCACAGTGGCGCGCTTGGTTGATGTAAACCCGGAATACTGCTATACAGTGACAATGGGGATGCAAGCAGGGCATGGGACATATCTGGAATCAGAAATCGCCCTTTTGGGCGACCCGATGGAAAGCCTCATTTCCACTAGCTTTAATATAGACCGCAACCCCATCAGCAATGTCAGGGGCAGGGGAGTGTTCTCTTTTGGCAATGACGCAGGGGTTCCACGCCCGTATATCGAGGAGATGTCTTGCGAGCGCTGCGGCATCTGTATCGAGATGTGCCCGTTGTCCCCTAAAGCCTTGGACTGGGGGGGCGAAGGGGATGCCGAGCCGCCGGAATACGATTATGCCCGGTGTATCCGCTGCTTCTGCTGCCAAGAGATGTGCCCCCACGGGGCAGTATTGATCCAAGAGCCAAGGGGAATGTAGGGAAGAGGCATTTATATATGTTGACAGTGTCGCGTTTGTAAACCTAGATACTGCTATCGAGTGGACATTTGGTTGCCGGCTGGACATAAGACAAATCTGGAACTCAGTATCATTGGAGCAATGAAAGTGGAAACCGTAAAACGTGAAGTCTTCTGCGAGATGAATCCAGCTGCGAAGAAAAAACAGATAAACCAGGGATTGAAGTGAAAAAAAGCGATGCTTTTCTACAGAAAATCTGGGGCTGCGGTTTTGGCGCTACAGGCAGGTGTGGAAGGCTTGCCTGTAGAAGGGCTGATTTTTTGTGCTATCCAGTGCTGCGGCTAAGTGTATAGCGATTTTTCATTTTCGGCTACAGCGCAGAGGATTTCCTTTTCCCAGCAGGCAAGAGTCTGGTTTTTGAAGGAGTAGACAATCAATGAAAGTAAAAATGTCTCTAATAATAGTTGCAAGCCAAATATTCGAAGCTGGCATCTTGGCAAAATCGCGTTTGTTTTGACTGGAGGCATAAATCTTAAAAAAGCACGCCTTTGTCCGTTACGCCGAAAGACGAGATCCAGATTATGCTTTTAAGCTTATTAGCGGCAAAGAAAAAACTGTTCACAAAAAGCGCCACGTTATCCGCTTTTTGTGTCATGCATTTGAAGGGAGATATGCAAAATATGCAGAAAAAGGGACTCGCTATGAAACAAAATCTCATTTTTTTCCTGTGCGCCGCCATCGTTATGATTGGGCTGTTATCTGCTTGCGGCAGAGTGGAAAAGTCGAATGGATCGCCAGGGCAACCCGATGCCCCACCAACAGGTTCCTACTGGAAAGCGGTAGAATTCATAGGTGAAGGCGCATCGGACGAGTTTTGGTCTGATTTGTTTCTTTGGGAAGACGGTTCCGGGTATTTGCGCGTAAGCCAGGCAACCCAAGAGAGCAATTACTGGGGAATGCGGGATGTCTCTGGCTGCGATTGGACCGACAATGGTGGGACGCTTACGCTGACACAGCCCGCTCCGTTGTCCGATGTGATATGCACTGGGGTTTTTGAGGAGGGCCGTTTGACGATAGAATACAAAGGTTTTTGGGGAAACGGCCCTCTAACAATTGTCATGGAACAGGCCCAAATGCCCCCTTACGGCGCGCAATGGGAGCTTCCCGAACTGTACGGCACATGGAGGATGGCCTCATATGCTGACAGCAGCGGCACTATATTAGCGAACGGGCCGGATGGCGGCTTTGGTTCGGAAATAATCGTGCATCCTACTGGCAGTGTTGATATAAAGCTGGTAGACAACGATTTGGGGGAAATGGAACATAACATGTTGATAGGGGGGGGCAAACCAGACTCCAGCATAGATGATGACGGCGAGGCCAAGTGGTATTTATACCAGAGCGGCCCCATTTGGGAAGGCTGCAAGAACGAGGCTTGGCACATAGAGTTAAGCTACTATGATGACCCGCAAGACCAGGGCCAGCTCTGGTTCATTACATACGATGGAGGCAGGCTGCTGCTAAATAAGACCAGTGGGGGTGGAATAGACGCCTGGCCTTCGGCATTTAGGGCTGAATTCGAGTATGCGGGCAATGTCTCGGAATATGATTTCCTGGAGACTGCCAATTCCAAGAAGCTTGGATACAATAGGCTAATCGCCCTTTACCAGGACTTGGCCTCTACTAGAGGCGAGGCATGGGATGCGGCGGAAAGGCTTTCTGGCATTATCGCGGAAGAATTGGATATAGATGACGAACAGCGGCTATATGAGCTTAATTGCTCGCTCTTTGAAATGCAGGGCAGTTTTGGATACGCGATACATGATGTAAACAGTGATGGCATTCCAGAGCTATTCTTGCTTTCAGAAAATAATTACGACATCCATGCCGTCTACACACTGGTTGATAGCAAGCCAGCCTTGGTTGGCGCATATTGGTCAAGGAACCGCTGCGCCATCGACAAGGACGGGGTTATCTATGTCAGCGGCAGCAACGGCGCGGATGACAGCTTTTCCGCATCCTGGTCGCTGGTCCAGGGAAGCAGCGAGCTCCAGTTGGTCCAAGTTTTTGACGGCGCTTACCCTGTCTACCCGGACAATCCAACAAAGGATGCGGGATTGGATTTTATCCCATTAAAGTAAAGGGCTTGCAAAAAAAATTTGGAGCAAACAAATCCGGCACAACGCGTGAAACTGCTGTGCCGGATGGAAATTATGCTTGAGACGGCAGATTGGAACTATCCATAATAACAACTGGGCTCTCAGCTGCGCTTGGTGTCAAAACCGGGCGCAAGAGGACCTAGCTGCTGTCCCTGTTCTGGGCCGCAGTTGCCATATAGCGCCGCGGCAGCTGAAGCTTCCCTATCCAATCAGTCCAACCCGTTCAATCCGGCTAGGTTAGCTTAGGAGCAGAAAGGATAGGATTAGCGGCTTTTTTTGATAAAATTATTAGCATATATTTATTTAAGGTTTTTTATGGCTCTGCAAGATAACAACCACCAATACAACCGGATTTTCACCGCAGCAAGCCTGTTTTGTGGAGCTGGAGGGCTCGACATGGGATTCGAGCAAGCCGGCTTTAATGCCTTATGGGCAAACGACAACGATAAAAACTCCTGTGAAACCCATAAGGGATGGAGCAATGCAAACGTGGTATGTTGTGATGTGGCGAAAATCGATCCTGGCCAAATCCCTGATACTGATATCATTCTTGGCGGCTTTCCATGCCAAGGGTTCAGCTTGTCAGGTCCCAGGAAAGTGGATGACAGCAGAAACAGGCTTTATAAAGAGTATGTGAGGCTTGTCAACGCCAAACGCCCTGCCGCTTTTATCGGCGAGAATGTCAAGGGGCTATTGTCGTTGGCGAATGGCGCTTTTTTGGAAGCGATAGTGGACGAGTTCTCTGGCTGCGGCTACAACGTCTTTTTCCAAGCGGTCAACGCCAGAGACTTCGCCGTGCCCCAAGACCGCCAGCGCGTGATAATCACCGGATTTAGAAAGGATTTGAAAATATCAAGTTTCACGATACCTTCCCTGGAGAGGGATTTGGTGGACTTGTCGGATGCCTTAAAAGCCCTTGGCGAGCCGGCTGAAGACGAAATATGCACTGAGCCTTTCTCTTCACGCTATATGTCAAGAAACCGCAAACGGAGATGGAACCAAGTGTCATTCACAATTCCGGCTATGGCAAAGCAAGTCACGCTGCATCCCAGTTCCCCTGATATGGTCAAGTTAAGCAGGGATGAGTGGGTATTCGGTGAAGACTCCCCCACACGCCGCCTTAGCTACCGGGAATGCGCTGCAATACAGACATTTCCTCCAGATATGGAGTTTGTCGGCAACCTCGCCAGCAAGTACAAGCAGATTGGAAATGCTGTCCCTGTAGCTCTGGCTAGAAACATAGCCTATGCTGTGCGCAAGGAGCTTGAAACAAAAATATGAGCGGGCATTCAAACTAAAAACGGCAAAGCTTATGAATATGCTTGCCTAAATTCCATATACGAGTCATTTTCATCTTCACACAGGTTTCCATACAGGAATCACCCCAACTCGAAACGGCAAGAACAGCGTTTTCCTCATCCTCCACACTACTGCAAACTACATTGAGAAAAGCGGCAGACGCGGCTATCCGGGCAATCTCATGCTGGGAGCCCCAGCTGTCATTACCCAGCGGTTCTTTGAGCTTGGCAATCCAGACCGATTCGGTTGCCAAGCTGGGGATGTGAGGGATGTGGTATGTTCCAGGGATAAAAGCGGCTGGGAGATTGGGTTGTCTTGCAAACACAACCACCATGCTGTAAAGCACAGCCGCTTGTCAGCGACAATAGGCTTTGGATTTGACTGGTTCGGGATACCATGCTCAAATGAATATTTCAAGCAAATCCAGCCATTGTTTTCCAGTTGCAGGATTTAAGGGAGAAACCAGGCAACAGAGCTTTGTGGAAAGATATAGAGGATAAAAATGCAAGCTACTACATTCCGGTTCCAAGGTCTTTTATGGAAGAGCTAGCACGGCTCGATGCAAGAAACAAGCAGGCGATACCTGCCAAGCTTATCTCCTGCCTCATGGGCAGGCATGGCTTCTACAAAGCCATCACAGACGACAGGCGGCAAACGACGAGAATTAAAGCCATAAACATCAATGGGGCCTCAACCGCATTGCTGGGAAAAACCGCCCAATTGCAATAGTCCCCAGACCAGGCTTCCCACGAAATTTTACAACATAGATTTTAAAACGGTTCTGGCATGACTATTGAATTGGTTTGCGATGAGGGGTGGGCTATGTCAATGCGCATCCACAATGCAAGCTCGAGGGTAGAGCCATCATTGAAGTTTGATGTCTATCTCGTTGCCAAAGAATATCCACAGCCAAATAGAGCCTTGGAGGTAGAGCTTGCTATGTGGTATATGGAAAATACCTATTTAGTAGTTTTCCGGCAGCGCCAGAGCAAACAGCGGCGGGTGCAAGGACGCTTATTTCTGAATAATACCCCAGTTATTGCCATTCATCTGCGAAACGCGCCAACTGCATAGGCCAAGCCAGCACCTGGATATAAATGCCAGCCTCGAAAAAAGCCTCTTCTATTCTCTCCAGCAATTTCAGGAAAGCTCCGCTTCTTGTCTTTGGAATCAAAGAAGATTCTCCCATTGTTGAATTAAAACTAAAAACCGCATAACATTCAGGCATAAATTGAATCGGTTCAAAGATTGCTGCTTGCCCACTTTACAAGCTTTATCTTTGGTATAATGCAACGAAGCGTTTTCGTTGTTTAAAAGGCGGGCTTGGCAAGAATAACTTGGGCAAGGCTTGCTTTTTCATCTATGGCGTAGAGACATTTTAGCGGAGGCAACAAAAGTGGCAGAGAAACAACAAGAGCAAGGCAACGGAACCAACCTAGGCGGACTTATTCCCTGGATCTTTTTCTTCCAGACTTTTGCACGGAATTTCGGGCAAGTCACAACTAACCAATTTATGCAATTATTCATGACCGATTACGCAATGATGCAACCATTCGTATTGGCAACAGTACTAGCTGTTGGGCAAGTTATTGACAATGTTTTGTCATTCGTGGCAGGAGGGATTGTCCAAAAAGCAAACTTTAAAAGCGGTCCATACAGGACATGGATTTTGATGAACGGCCCCCTGCTGACTTTAGGTGTTTTTTTGATATTTTTGAACCCCAATATTCCCCAAGCCGGGAAAATAGCAGTTTTTGTAATTGGCTACCTGTTTAGAAATGTCCCCCAAAACTTCATAGCGACAGCCCAAAACACCCTTGTAAGCCAAGTAGCAGGCACCAACATGAATGGCCGTCTCACACTGACATCAAGGTTGTCCCAAGGCTCAAACGCCTCTATGATTATCACCAACTTTGTCTCAATATACCTTATCAACTTTTTTAACAACTTGCTGGGAGTGGAGACCGGGAGGGGCTATTTGGTCGTGGGGGTGGGATACTGCTTAATCCAAACAGCATTCCAAGTTTGGGTCTACCGCGCATTGTCTCCATACGACCAATACGACCCGGATCTGAAAAAAGTCGAGAGCAGTTCTGTCAACACAAAAGTAAGCCATATGTACTTAGACACATTTAGAAATATCCAGGTTTGGATAGTCATATTGATGTACACGATCCGCACAGTCGCATCCAGCACACTTGGGCCAATGACAGCCTACGTGTTCAGGTATTCCATCAATGATATCACTAGAATGTCGCCCAATGGGACTGCTGGCTCTATAGCCGCCTTGGTTGTGTCGTTCCTCATCCCGCCAGTGGCAAAAAAACTTGGCAAAAAAATGTCCCAAATAACCGCTAACCTCCTTGTGGCAGCAGGTTATGTATTTATGGCAATGTTTGGGCATCAAAATCCTTTGGTCCTAATCACAGGCACTGTTTGGGTCAGCATGTCTTCAACGCTTAGCGCAGCTATCGGCATCAACAACTACAGTGACGCGGCAGAATACCAGCTTTGGAAAACAGGCAGGGATTCACGCCCATTTATTATGAGCTTGCATTCAATCACCTTAAAGATAGGCCGTACCCTGTCTTCATTTATAATCGCCGGTTTGCTTGTCTCCTGCGGATACCAAGCATTGGGGGCAGGAAAGGCAATAATCGACGCGCAAGTGCTTGTGCGCAACCTCTATGGTTTTATGGCAATCATGTACCTGTTGTCAGCAGTTGTAATGTCTTTCTTTGCTATTACTGATGAAAAGGCGAAAGAGTATGCTGAAGAAAACAGGCGCAGGGAACAAGAAGCCAGGGCAGCAATAGTGCAGTAACCAACACTAAAAAAGAGGGGGATCATAGACATCGTAAACCTCGCTTTTTTCTTTGCAAAGCGTGCATTTCTCTTCTTGCAACCCACTTGGGCATCCAAGCAAGCCGAGTGGGTTGCTGCCAGTTTTTCAAGCCATGTCAATCTGGAGCCTTTGAAAGCTCCAATGCCCTTCTCTGCACAATCATCTCCAAATCCTTGAGCCTGCCCTCGCTTAGGTTGTGCTCATCGTGCCGTTTGAATTTAAACCCTTCCATAGACTTGGCAAGGTTTCTTTGCCTGTCTGTCAACAGCTCCTTGACCTCAGACAAGCTTGCGGTTCCATTGCGCATGCTTCCCAGCCTTGCGAATGTTGATAGCAGCCTTGGATCCTTTAGTTGGGAATCAGCAGCATGGGTGAACAATGCTGATCCATTGTCAAAAATAGGTGCAAAACCTGTTATTTCCAGCGTATCGTTGTCCTGGAGAAAACCGAAATTGCCTGCATGCCTGCCATTGCCCACGATAGCGTCAAAGAGGATAATGTCAGCCAGCTCGCTATATAAATAGCCCTTGCGGTCAAGCGACTTGACAAAACTCGATATTGGCGTGTTGCCGAGATACTTGTCAGCATTTATATAACTTGTCTTTTCGCTGGTAAAAAGCTCGCAGGTGGAGCAAAGCCTGCCAAACCACATATCAAGGCCATAGCTGACATGGGACACCCCAAGCCTTTGGGCTATTTGTGATGCATAGAATTCCGAGAAATAAACGCCTCCTTGGCTTCTCCATCCTCCCCCGGATTTGTAGAGCAACAGCTTTCCATCGATATCCCTCCACGCTTTGTCCATATATCCGTCTGTTGTGAAATCAGGGGAGTGGATAAAGCTGTCGGTTTCAAATATGCCATTGCCGGAAAAAGCCAGGTCAGAAACCTGGCTGTTTATCTTGTTGTCAAACAGGTTTACATAGTCCCAGGATTTTGCTTTATCGCTTACATCCATCATCCAAAAGTCGTCAATAAGGGATGTGCCTGCTGTGTACTTGATGATATTGCCAAAGCTGCTGGCAAGCGGTTGGCCGTTTACAATGACATTATCCCCTAAATGCCCAGCATAAAGAGGGTAGAGCCTGTTTTCAAAAAAATCTCCAATGCTGTATCCGTTTCCTGCCCTTGTTTCAATTGGCATCCTCTCCTTGTCGAATACTTCAACCAATTCAGCCGAGAAAGTATGTGGATGCCTGCTGTTCGCATATAAGAAAAACTCGCATACCGGCGCGTCTTTTCTCATCAAGAGGTAATTGCCTTTATGTTCCATGCTATCATTGTTGCCATGGCTTGGCCTAAATTTCTGCAAAAAGCTGCCCAGCACGAAATTCCGTTTGGCTGCCATCAAGGCTCCTCCAAGCTATAGTAGTCTTGCTTGCAATTTTGTAATAAATAATTATAACACGTTTTAGAATAAAATGACAAGCATTCAAGTCTCAAGCATGGTGGCATAGACAAAACCACTGCAAATGCAACTCTTAAGGTATTGATGGCTTGATAATAGCAACCAGCTCTTCCAAAGTGCCAGCCCTAGGGCTAAGAAGTTTTTGCCCAAAGATATATCTGCCATATATATAATTTGTGGATTTTATAGCCAGCTATTCTATAAACGATTGCAAAAAAAACGATTTATCGTTATTCTTTCTTCAAAGTGGTAAAATAACTAGCAGAACTTTTGATGGCACATGGCAATTGATGAATTAAGAGGATTGGGCATGCAAAATAATGAAAAACAATGGCTAAAAGGTATTTCCAACCAAGGCGTTTATGACAAGTGGAGAGCGGAATCCGGGTGGGCTGGCGCATTCATGTGTCTGTCAGCAGCTTTGTCAGCAGTCTTTCTCTTTTTCCCGCCTTCAAAAAATGGAACTATTTTTGTGTCAGCCATTTGCCTGGCAATCACACTTGGCATACTTTTGTCCCTTCACGCAAACACCAGCACAAGGCCTGCCGCTGAACATGACCGTTTTGCCGGGTTTGTTGACAATGCCTTTGAAACGAAAACCTCTGAATTCAGCTACTATACAAATGGCGGCGCCGACAAGGGGATCAAGCGCATGGCAGCAAATTGTTTTGAGGCTTGTTTCTTCTCCGATAGAATTTTAAAAAAAATGACAAAGGCGCTGGCTGTAAAAAAGATATCTCTGGCAGCCCTCTTTGCCACATTTGGATATATTAATTATCCAAATGACATCATTTTGGCAGCATTCCACGTATTAGCCGGCTCAGCGCTTATTGAGTCTTTCATAAACCATATGCGCTTTCGCAGCGCTATCAAAGTATTGCTCAACCGGTTTAATTACATTTACAATACAATTCCAACTGAAGGGGATACGTTTGCTGCCTTGGCGGTATATACCTTGGTTGAGTATGAAAAGGCTATGTCTAATTATTCCCAGTTGCCCAGCGCCAAGATCTATAACAAGCTCAGCCCGGCTCTTTTAGTAGAATGGGAAGAATTGAAGGATAAATACGGCATTTCAAAAGGGGCACAAGCTGGAGATGATCTGCTCGAAAGCAAGCAACAAGAAGAAGCGCAGGTTGAAATTGGGACCAGGCAAGCTCCACAAGGCAACGGTGAGGCGCTTGATGAAGTTGAAGTGCCTATGGAGAGCAGCGCCAACAGCTTGCCGTTTGCTAAATCGCAAATGGGCGAAATTGTTTTGCTGCCTAGCCCAAAGCAGCAGCCAGGCGATGGAGGGGATTTGGAGGAGGCTGTTTCTGCCGGCAGCCAAGACAACGAGCAAACATATGGTGATGGCGGGCCAGGGGGGGCGCATGGCAAGCCGGATGGGCCAGGCTATGCAGGTAGCGTAGTCCCAGACAAAGCAGGCAACCAAGAAGCGTCAGAAAATGCAAATCTAAAAGGCATAGAAGAGCCAGCCCAGGAAGATGCTGAAAGCGGCATTGAGGAAGAAACAAAAGAAGAACCGATAACAGGCCAATTGAAGATCCAATCCAAAGCTAGGGAGTAGCGTAAAACCAGGCATCGAAAACCGGTGCCTGGCGCTTTTCAATTTGAGGAGCTTAGTGATGCCCGTATAGCTTCAACACTGTTTTTAAAACCACCATCGTTTGAAAGCCGGCTTCCAGTTATTTGAAGCGCATGCACTACAGAGACAGAATCCCTATTGAAGAACCACCCAATTGCCTTGAATGAAGAGCCTAATAAATCCCTGAATAGGTACATTGCGGCATATCTTGCGTCAACTGTTTGCCTGTCCCGCTTTTTTCCTTGCAAGTCATCCACAGTCAATCCGAAATACTCGGCAGTCTTTTCTGCTATTTCATTTGTAGTTGGCAAATGCCAGTGCATTCTTTCCATAAAAATGAGACCTTTCTGTTAATTCGTCCTCCTTTTGTAGTTGCCCTTTTGCTGTCTATTTGTTTTCATAGGTGCGGGCAAGGAGCGGGGCGTTTTGTATTTTCACACAATTACAATGATAGCACAAGCCGCTTGTAAGCTATTGTTTTTAAAGAAATCTGCTATTTATTTAATGATCCAACGTGCGACCCAAGAAAAAATAATTAAATTGACAGCATCAATGTTTAGCTTTTTATTCGCAAGCAATATGCAACATTCTAAGCCATTAGGCGAATAATCTACATAGCCGCTTCTTCCTTGATATAAGCATAGGCGGACAAAACAAAAGCGCGCCCCCTCCCAAAGCAGCAAACCGCCTCAAACAACCTAGGATATTGGGCGCATGTGGCCATCGAGCCAAACATGGCAGCAATTAATGCCGCTGGGCATGCAAAGCCAAGAGCAAGCCCCAATTCTCTGGCCGCGGCGTTGTTTTTGCTCCATCGCAGTTTGGCAGCGCCGGGCGCCATGGGAGAGGCTAGGAATTCCATGACTGATGAGGCATAGGCTCGCTTGCGTCGCATATGCCAAACAGGAAGGAGACGGGCAAATATGTAACCGTATCTTTGTTGATTCTGGTTTTTGCTTCCCCCATATAGCTGGCACAAGCTGCCAGCCTATTCCCTAGTAACGGCCTTGAACCTCAGGTCCATGTTCTCTTTGCGCTTATCAGGCGCCAGCCCTGTATTTTAGCGCTTTCTGGAGAGTTTCGATATATCTGCAATGTGGGTCTCTAGATAAGTCGATTTTGGGTATTTTTTTCTCATATAAGGCAAATAGCCTTTTTATTGCTATTGTACCATTTATCGACATTAATAGACATATTAAACAGCCTCTTAAATAAAGAATATAGCAACTTCCCCCTTATCTCAAGGGCAATTAATATTCAAAAACCTAACCAATGCCAATTGATATTGTAGAGAACGCAGGCTCACGAAATCCTCAACAAAATGGCAGCCTTTTGTGAAACCTGGCCGTTTTCCGGTTTTGCCTAGCAACGGAGAGCTGGCAAAACCAATCCATTCCTCTAAAAAATTATCAATGTCGAATAATACTGGAATATTTAAGTTGAGTATAATCAATCGTACTGTGAAATTTGTTATTTGCTACCACATTTTACCACATGCCAGGAAAGATTTTATTGTTATTTTACCAAATTATTGTAATTTTCAATTATTTTTTCACCGAGTTTACATTCGAGATATGGAAATAAATTGTACAAGCAATGCAATGATTCTGTGCTACAATCCTACTAAACGATTTTGAACAAACTATTGGCAACAATTAATAACCAAGGAGGCTATTGATGCTGGAACCTACAATTGTTCTGAGCGATTTTCCTGAAGGCTATGAAAAAGCCAAATCTCTACTCGCCCATATTCCAGAAGAGAATAGGGATGCCTACTTAAGGGCATTTATCCACATGTTGATGACAATGTAGCCGCATACGGGCAAGCAAATTTTATATTGAGGTGCATGTATGGCAGATTCAAATCTCCAAGAAAGAATCCAGATTATCCAGGATGCCACGTCCTTTAAAAAAACAAGCAGAATACCCACATACTCAAATTATTGGACTTACATGGTTCTTGATGCCGGGCATAAACTGGGCGATGCCCTTTACGACTATGGCATGCTCTTTGAGGCAGTCATAGGTTTCCACGAAAAGTATAATTTTGATATGTACAACTACACCGGCGGCAGAAACCCCTTTAGGGTTACCGACCTTTTTGAAGCTAACCGCTATATTATCGATGACGAGCGGGGCGCTTTCAACATCCAAGATAACGAGATAATGTATGAGGGAGAGTACGAAGAACTCGCTAAAGACCCCCTAAAATTTATATGGTCAGTAATCGTCCCCCGCAAAGGCCAGTTGATGAGCGCCCCAGAAAGCTTTGATATCTTTGAGAAAGCAGTCAAAGAATACGACCTCTACAACCAGTTCACTGCAAGCACCACCAAGACCTTGCTTGAGGAGCATGGTGTGCCGCAAAAAGCCCCTACAGCCCTTAGGGCGCCCTTCGACAATTTTTTCAACCATCTTAGAGGCATGAAAGAGACTGCAATAGACATGAGAAGGGATCCGCAAGGCTTGGATGCCGGCATCAAAGCTCTCCACGAGTATTTCGGCATTGATGCCCAAGTGGAGAATTTCCGTAACAGCCCGTTGCCTTCGCACTGTGTTTTTGGAGCAAACTCAGTTCTCTTGGGGCACTCGATCTGTTCTCCAAAACAATTTGGGGCCTACTATTGGCCATACCTCAAAGAGTGGTTTGGGATTTGTGCTGAAACTGGCAAACAGTTTTTCTTGTTCACCGAAGCGCAGGTTACATCTTTCGCAGACTACTTCCGGGATGTCCCCAAAGGTGTCTTGATGCTCCAGCCTGAGCAAGACGACTTGATTGAGTTTAGGCGACTTGTTCCTGACGTGGCTTTGTGCGGTGGAATGACTACAGTGACGCTGGGCT
Organism: Eubacteriaceae bacterium; assembly: GCA_009782875.1. Lineage (GTDB taxonomy): Bacteria > Bacillota > Clostridia > Eubacteriales > Anaerofustaceae > WRIE01. The sequence goes on from WRIE01000002.1 coordinate 33,116, forward strand.
ACAAGTCAAAACAAGAAGCGTTGGATATGGCGAAAATGTTTGCTGATGAGCTTGGCGCTGACGGAGGCTTTTTCATGGGCCAAAACAAAATGATGACCTACAAAAATGATGCAAAGCCAGAGAATATTTTGGCAGTCCAAGAATTTTGCGCAAATTATAAACCATAAATTATCCACAAGTTATTCAAGGTGTTAAATAAATAAACACAACCACAAAATATCCCATTTCCAAAATTCCTGGTCTTTGCCTTGGGGATTGGAAATGCAATTTTTGTATAAAAGAACAGGGCAAAGACCAATAGGCTAGACAGTGAAACTTCAGTTCTACTACTACCGCGGGCGAAAAACCCGTTACCAGGAGGAGGACCAATGGTCCAGGTTAGAAAATACGCAAGGCCGCTGGCATTTAGGCTTACCCGCCATTTTGAGCGGGCAGCCAACAAAGATGGGGAGTACACAAAATACAAGAACCAGCCTATCGACCTGTCAAAGACAAACTTAAACTACAACCTTGCGCCGGAAAGGGAAGGGGGGCAGGTTGCATTTATCGCTCAACGGCTAGGAGAGGTCCATTTCCACAACAGGCAAAACATCAATGTCATGGCTGATTGGCTAGTCACGTTGCCAAAAGGCATGGATGGAATGCAAGAGCTGTTTTTCGAGGAAACATATGCTTTTCTGTCAGAGAGGTACGGCGTGCAGAACGTGATCAGCGCTTATGTGCACCTTGACGAGCTCTCTCCCCACATGCACTTCGCTTTCGTGCCTGTGGGCTTTGACTCAAATAATGACAGATTGACTGTTTCGGTCAAAATTGTCCTAAACGGCGATGAAGTCGCCAACTTGCCAAATGAGCTGGAAGCCCATCTGGAAGAAAAACTAGACTATGATTTTCTTAAGACAGCCACAAGCAAGGTTGAGATGGTAGCCGATGGTTTTAGCATATCCCAGCTCAAGGAAATCGACAATTCGCTCAAAGAATCCAATAGGAGCCTTTCAGAAATCGTCTACCAGACAGAAGTGGCAAAGGCGGAGCTAAAGAGCCTCGAGGATAAAAAAGCGAAAATCTTAGATGCCCTTGACGCAACATCAGCCACCCGCAGCAAACTCTATGAGTTCACCCCCACAAAGACGATTACAGGCGCTATCCGAGGCATTACGATGGAGCAAATAGAATTTTTGAAAAGTGCGGCCATTAAATGCGTAACATTGGAAAACGAGTTGGCATCAGCGAAAAAAATAGTGGAAGACTCGCAACAATCAGTTCTGGAGCTTGAGGCGATAAATACTGTGTTAGAGAAAAACCCTGGCTTGAAGTCTGCTTTTGACGCAGCCAAAGAGCGCTACATACAAACAGGGGATGGAGACGGCTGGGGAGAGTAGAACAAAGGCCAAATTATTTTATATTATGTTTTTAGTCAAGCAGTTTTGTGCCAACTTCATTTAGCTCGAAGATATATGGCATTCGAAGCAAGCAAAACAAGGAGGGGAGCGCTGTGCATGAACTGGGCGCACAAAATAAAGTTGCTGCCAAACAACGTACATGCGATACTTTTTAAGAGCGGGCGCCTTTCTGGCGGCTTGATATTGGCACATTGGAAGGGGCAGTATGGGGCGCCAAAAGCGTAAGCCTGTCGCCTCTCTATGGATTAGACAGGCGCAGATTTGGATAGGAATACAACATCAAACTTGTGCGTAAGTTTGGTGTGTTTGACGGAACGGCTACGGCTGGAGCTTCAAACATCAAGCTTTAAAGTCTCTGGCTAGCGGGGCGGCCTTTAACCAAATAAAAAAGACGGTGGATATCCATGCGCAAAGGATGGATGAAAAAGAGAATTATTACACTAACACTATTGGCAGTGGCTGTGTTATTTATTGTATTGGGCATATCCCAAGGGGATTATTATAGCACCCTTCAAAAAGCAGTCCGGATTTGCCTGGAGTGCATCGGCATTGGATAAGAAAAAAAGGCTATTTATACAACTGCTCAGCTGCTTGCTCCATAACGCTAACTTGCCCGGTTTCTTCACGGGCAGGATATACCAAGGGCCTGCAAAAGGGATATGCGCCCCTGGGCTCAATTGCTATTCCTGCCCTGGTGCGGTTTGCTCATGCCCAATTGGCGCTTTGCAAGCATCCATTGGCCAAAGCGGGCGCAAGCTGCCGCTGTATATTGCCGGGACATTGGTGTTGTTTGGCGCTTTGCTCGGCAGGGGTATTTGCGCATTTCTTTGCCCGTTTGGGCTGTTCCAAGAATTGCTATATAAAATACCCTCGAAAAAATTTAAAAAAAGCAGCCTCTCACGGAAAGCTTCGCTATTAAAATACTTGGTCCTAGGGATTTTTGTGGTTTATCTGCCGCTTTTTTACCTTGCCAAAAATGGTGTCGGCTCTCCAGCATTCTGCAAATTTATCTGCCCTGCAGGCACCCTTGAGGGAGGTTTGCCATTGATGGCTGCGAACAGCAGGCTTCGGGTGATCGCCGGAGCCTTGTTTGGGTGGAAGTTATTTGTGCTGGTGTTTGTGGCAATTGCCAGTGTGTTCCTCTATAGGGCATTTTGCCGTTTTATATGCCCTCTTGGAGCTATATACTCTCTTTTTAACCACTATGCCCTTTTCGGGGTGGAGGTGAATGAGAGCGAGTGCATTGGATGCAATGAGTGCGTCAAAGCATGCAAGTTGGATACAAAGGCGATAAATGACCGGGAATGCATACGCTGCGCCGAGTGCGCTGGCGTCTGCCCTCGTGGGGCGGTTGCCGTAGGCGGTACCGGCAAGGAGAAAAAATGGAGAATAAATCGGAAAGAATCATAGTTATAATGTTGGCGCTTGTAATGATAATGGCGACTGGGGTTGCTTGCGCTAAAGAGGGCGTGCAGACTGGGGGAAACATAAACGGGCAGGAAACCACTGGGGGCGGGCTTAGTGAAGGCGTGAAAGCCCCCGATTTTACATTGCCTTTGCTTGGCGGTGGAGAGTTTGTGCTTTCAGAAAACAAGGGCAAGGTGGTATTTGTAAACTTTTGGGCTACTTGGTGCCCGCCCTGTGTGGCAGAAATGCCTGCAATCCAACAGCTGTATGAAAAATACCAAGACACTGTTGTGTTTATAGGTGTCGACTGCGGCGAGGAAGAGGATGTTGTCGAAAATTTCGCCACCCAGCGTGGATTTTCATACAATATTGGCCTTGATGGGGACAGTTATCTCTTAGACAGCCTTTATCCATCTGACTCCATCCCTTACACAACTGTAATTGGCCCTGATGGAGCCATAACCAAGATATTTGTTGGCGGGGGAGAGTCTATGTTTAGCAAATTTGAGGAAGCTATAATAGCGGCTATGGGCAAGTAAAGCTGTTTATGAAGCTTGTTGGGCAAATAGAGCCCAGCAAAGCTTGCCAGCTCTTTTTATATTGGAGTATTAATTGAGCTATTATTGATGGAGGCAATTGGCCACTTGGATTTTGGGTATTCTCAAAGTCAAGAAACAATCAACAGTTTGAAAAATAGATGTAATAAATGAAGCTTGGGGTAGCCCAAAATTTTTACAAAACGAGCAGATCAACCAAAGGGCAGGCATCGCAATTGGGAGTGCTGGAAACGACACACACTGGCACTAAGGGCAAGGGCATATGGCGAGGAAGAACCATTAAGCCAGAGTGTCCAGGAAACGGGCCCTGCGGGCCCGAAAGCGGGCATCGGGCCGATGCCCGGCGGGCAACCCGCCGGAACCAGAATATGGCTCTTGGGATTTGAATATTAGACAAATGGTATCGATGAATTATTTAATATCTAATCTATATTTATATAATTTTAAGAAGAATCATCATCTTGCTTGATAATTATAAAATATACTCATTTAGGTTAATTACAGCTTGAGATGTATGCGCCAGGGGCGAAGCTGGATTATTGCGCTGACAGCTACCAGGTGTTCGCCTACGCCGACGGCACAATCCTAAGCGTCGCCGGTTTTTTTGCCTTCGACGCTTAGGGCGTATCGACAGAAGAAGGCGAGGTTAGGCACACGCCGCTGGAGCAGGACGGCGACTGCTGGATGCTCACAGTCACCTTGGACGAGGGCTTATATCACAGACCTGGGGAGGGCGTTCCCAATCTACCTCAACCCGACGGTCACGATCTCCAACTCAAGCGTCCCTAACACCTTCGTTGCCAGCGCGAGCCCCAACACAAACTACAACTCCGGCTCAGCCGCCACATACTTGAGGACAGGGAAGGACACGCCATATGGGGCTAGGAGCTCGCTGATACAGTTTCTTTTTACAGGCAAGCCCTTCGCCATTTTTGTCAATGCCCAGCTATGTGGCGGCACTCGCCCCATTTTTTATACACTAAGGGCAAATGTGCTGGTTTTTGACCCCTACATGCGGCTATTGCTGCGGCTTACGGCTTGCTGCACGCCTATAAAACGCATAGTTGAGCCATTTTCAGTGTTTTTTATATTGTTCCGATAAAGCCGTGTTTATTGAAATTCCAATTTATGGAAAATAAAATCTATGCGACAGCCAGGCGCCTTTTTATTTTTTAAAGGCAGCCTTTTCCGCGCATGCCCCGATTTGGCGCGCAGGGCGCCCATAGAGGGGCACAAAAATAGCAGGGCGGGGGGGCTCGCCGGGCCCAAGCCCCGGGACTGGAGGGACAACAGCGAGCTCGTGGCCTGGAGGCAGGCGTGGGAGAGGGACTGCAACGCCATCCTGGACGGCCGCGCCCATATCGACCACAGGAGCCTCAAGGCGCAGGGGCTGGGCAGGGAGCCCACAATACACCTCGGTCCGGCTGCGGCGGAGAAGGAGAAGCGGGGCGAGAGGACAGGCTGGGGCGACAGGAACCGCGAAATCACCCAGGAGAACGCCCGCCGCTTCGCTGCCCGCATGGCGGGCGCCTCCAGGTCCTATGCCGCGGCCTTGGAGAAGATAAGGGGCGAAGAGGCAGCCGCAGCAGAGGCGCGGGGCAAAGCGGAATCCGGGCCGATAGCCCAGATCGAGGCCATCGGCCGCCTGGAGCGCAAAGCGGAAGGCCTTGCCTCGCAGATCGCCGGGCTGGAAAAGGAGAGGGGTAGCCTGCATTTTTGGGACTTCCGCGAAAAGGCCGGCCTACGCGCGAAAGCGAGATGGCTGGAGACGGTGGAGCTAAGGGGCGCCCGGACCGAGCTCGAAGCCAGGCACCCTGGGCTGGGGGGCCTGCAAAGGGAGGCGGAAAGGCTGGAGGGGATCGCGGAAGCCCACGAGGCCAAGGCGGAGGAGGTCAAGTCCCGGGAGCTCCCCGCGATAGCCGCTTTCTACAAGAGCGAGCGGGAGAAGGCGGCTATGCGCCCGGAGCGGGAAATGGCCCAGGCCATTGTTTCGGCCTACACGCGAATAAGCTTGGAGAGGGGCGGCTTTGCCGGCGGGGCAGCCCAGGCGCTTGAGCCGGAAGAGGCCGGGAGGTGGATAGAAGCAAAAGAGAAAGAGAGGGAGATAGGCAGGCAGCGCGGATACGTGCGCAGCCGCTAGCGGCACAGAAGCGGCAGGCTGGGCAATATAGGCCAGGGGCGGCCGGCCCCTGGAAGGGGGGCGGCTTTTTGGCGCGCCCGCATCCAGCCCTTGGACTGACCCTGCGCCCTTGACCTTTGGTTGCGAGGCGCCAGCAACGCGTAAGTGCGCCTCTCGGGGGCGGACCCTAGCGAGGGCGGGGGTGGTGTAGATAGACGGCATTGGCGCTGCATAAGCTGCCGCTGCCCTGGGTGTGGGGGTCAAGCTGGATACTTTCGGTGGAAAGTCACATTCCCGGAAGGGTGCCCTGCCCTTGTGCCCTTTAGGCGCATCGCGAAGCCGCGCCTGGGGGGTAGGGTCAAATTTCTGTCTCGTAGCCGCTTGGGTATGAAAACAATGTACTGGCATTATATAGCAGGATGACTCGCTTCTGGGATGCAAAAGGCAAGTGGCTAGGGGTGTGAGAATGGAGGTTCCGGGTTGCATGGATCGTTTGGTATAATGAATCATATATTATCGCATTAAAAAGAGGTGGAAAGTTTGGAGCAGCAAGTTGTCATGAGCTTTGAGATTGACGGTGACTCAATGAAGGATTTCGAAGAGTTTTGCATGGATGTCGGTCTGAGCAGCTTCAGTGATGGAGTACTTGGGTATAAGCAAGGGTTCAGCCGCGGCGAATTGAAGCGGTAGAGGTTTTATGATTTTATGAAACGCAATAAGAACATACTAGCAGGATTTGTGTCGGCTCTTGTGTTGCCTGCGCTATTTTTGGCTGCTATCTTGCTAAACGCGAAAAGGCTAAAACCTTCTGGCGAAGAAAAGCATCCTTACCTCAAGCCAAGCACTCAGGCCAGCTACATTAGGCTGATGGAGTCTTTCAGCAAGGAGCTTGAGCCAAAAGCCTCAGACTACCCTTGCTGGTATGGCGGAAGCTATACGGATTGGGGCGTTCTGACCATTTGCATCACTCCTAGCTACTTTGAACCGGAGCGGCTGGAAGCGATAAAGGAGCATGTGGCAATAATAACACTCGGCGGCAATATCCGGTATGAGCCATGCAAATATAGCTACCGGCGATTGTCCGAAGCGATGGATATTCTCAATGGTATCTTGCTTAGCGGCCAAACGCCAGCAATGGCAGACAGCGTATATGGCATTGCCCTTAGCGGAGGGAAAGAAAACCGTATTGTTACCTGTTTGAAGGAATGTACAAATGAAAGCATTATAGAGTTTAAGAATAGCTTCCTTAATAGCGTCCCTGATTCTAATTGCATTGTTTTCACCCAAGGGTTCCCAGCAATTTTGGAATAGCATATGGGACAGGACAATGCAATTTCAGAGGAAAACCAAGACATTTGAGCAGTTGCCCAATGCTTGGCTTTCCTCAATAATAGCTCTTCTAACTCAAAAATAGAGGGTGCTCTTGTTTTGCAGTCATTTTGCTAGTGCTAGTATCGGCTGGCTCCAAGTGCAGCCCGAAAACACCAACACCAACAATCAAAATAGGGGCGCAAACGACGCTGACAGCGACAGTGTCTCCATCAAACGCGACAGACAGGGCTGTGACATGGAGCTCGAGCGACACAAGAGTGGCGACAGTCAGCAGCAGCGGGGTGGTGACGGGCAAAGCCGCCGGCAGTGTGGTCATCACAGCGAGGACATCAAATGGCCGGAGCGACACTTGCACGGTCAAGGTCACGGTTTCTAATTCTAACGTGCCTGTGGCGAGCGTCACCGTCTCTCCAGCGACAGTGATTCTTCCCAAAGGGACGTACAATGAGCTATCCGCAGGCGTGTCGCCGTCAAACGCGACAGAGAAGGTGGTGTCCTGGAGCTCGAGCAACACGGCTGTGGTGACAGTCAGCAGCGGCGGTGTTGTGATGGGCAAGTCCGCTGGCACCGCAACCATCACAGCGACAGCTGGGGGCAAGTCTGCCAGGTGTGTGGTAACTGTGCCGCCAGCAGTTGCTTACGCGACAGTACAATGGGTCGAACAACTAAGAGTAACCCTCAGTAATAACACCGTTTACAAATACGATGAATGGTGTTGGGCTGCGAGTTCGGAGATGATAGGCCGGAAGTCGCTCCAAATAGAAACATAGGCCAATATGCAATAGTGCAGTATGTCAAGGGCAAAACCTCCCCGCCAAACGAAGCAGGAAACAACTCTGAAACAGTCAAGGCTCTTAACTATGCCAGCGGCACTTCCTGGAGGGTTATGGGAGTCGTAGGGTTTTCAGGCAGCCAAATACATATTGCAGCTGATCGGCCCTTTGGTATACGGGTCGGATTGGTCGGATATGACTCTGCGCATGTAGTTGTGGCCGATGCCTATGATGAATACTCCAAACGATTACACATAGTTGACCCCTGGTATGGCTGTAGCAAGCATTGGTACGACTATGATTTGCTCGTTAAAGGTGTACGCATTCAAAGCAGCGGAAACAACGGGCCTAAAGCGAAATGGACCCATACATTTGTCTCAAATGATGTAGTTTAAATTAGTGAGGAAGAGGGTTAACTAAATGACAAGGAAGAAAACCATTATTATGGCGTCCATTTGCGTTTGCATGGCAAGCTTGTTTCATGTACGCGCGTTGGCGCGGCCACAGGGATATCCAGAGGGCATGGACTTTGAATATATCAGCGGCACAATAGTCAGCAGCGCAAACCGGTACTTTGTTGATGAGCTTCCAAGGGAAATAACTAGCCGTGATGTTGATTTTTCAAATGCATATATAATTTATGCTTTCACAAATATTTTTGAGCTGGAGACAAACGATTTTGAAGATTTAAAGAAAGAGCTGGAGAAGGGCCTATGTTTTATTGAATTGCCGGTGTATATCGGGGAGGGCAGGGTTGTTGCTGGCATCCAACGTGTGGAGCCGGCTACCAAGGAAGAATTAGCGTTGATGGCGGATCCGGAGGGGTATGCCGCAAAAGTCGGGACTTGGGATGTCGCCTCAATTGGATATGAGCCTCCAGGATCCCAATAACTACAAAAACTTTGTGGAAGAATACCTGGAAAGGGCGGTGCAGCGCAATGGCCAAGCAAAAATCAACATTTGACCCAGACCATGCCTTCAAGAGCATTGTCGCCGGCAAAGATGGCGCCGATATTGAGGAGATACTGGCTGCGGCAGGGGAAGAGCCAGAACAGCAAGCGAAAGCCAGGCGGGGCGCAATTGGCATTGCCAAGCTCGAGGCGCCAAAAGCGGAGGTGGGGAGCCAAAGGGTGAACATTGTCCTGAAGCCTTCCATGTATAAAAGGGCAAAGGAAAAATGCGGCTCATTGGGCATCTCCTTCAACGAGTGCGTCAACCAGTTCATTGAAATATGGCTTGCGGAAGAATAGGCGTTTTGCCACATAATAAAAAATCTGGCAAAGCCGCTGGGGCGGCGCCAAATTAAACAACAGCAAAATGGTTTAATCGACACAAAGGTCTAGATTATAACAGGAGGCGGCGGGTCAGCAAGAAAAAGGTTATGCCAGTAAAAGGAAAAGACCTTTCAATGAGCCAACATTGAAAGGTTTGAAGTCAGTCGGTTATGATCGAACCACTTTTATAAACCACAACACAACAAACGCGCCAAGAGGGAAATGGCTCGAAACCCAAAGGGTGGCGAGGCATACTAGCCCCCAAGCTGGGAGCAAACTAAAGTTTTTTATATAAACAAAAAAATCAACTATATATGATGGATAGAAAAGTATGCAAAATTTTATTGTATAACATTGCTTTTTATCTAATCATGGAGACATTCGTGGATAAAGACCAAGTGAAAAAATCGCGGCAAAACTACGTCATCAAGTCCAACGAGATCGTGCAGAAGGGCAGGCACAACCTGACGATGCAGGAGCAGAAAATACTGCTTTACGTAATCAGCAAGATCAAACCTGCAGACCTGGACTTCAAGCAGTTCCATTTCAGCATCCAGGATTTTGCGAGGTGTGCGGCTTGGACAAGGAGAACGGGAAAAACTACGCCAACATAAAGCGTTCGCTCAAGACGCTGCGCGACAAGAGCATATGGGCAATTAGAGATATATGTGCAAATGGCCAATTTCATGCTTCAAATCGAATTTTTGCTTGATATAAATTGTCCCATATGGTATTATTTTGTCAACAAATGAAGAAGGAGGCAAAAACATGGAATCATTTGCATCTCTACAACCTGAAGCCATAAAAGCCGTAGAAGCTTTGGAGGCAGACCTTGGCGTGAGATTGATAGCATACACTGCTTATGCCAATCTAAGTGAAGACGCCCTCAAAGCAATCAACAAGCTGGAGTCTGAACTTGGCGTGACATTAGTAGCGTACTAAAAGACATGCCTAAATGGGTGGGAACAAATTTCCATAATAGGGAAGCAGGTGTAATTCCTGCACAGCCGCCTTCTACTGTGAGCGAGCGAGGCTTGACATTTCCATTGGCTGATGCTGAGAAGGAGTTATAGCCGCCTGAGCCGCGAGTCAGGAGACCTGCCCGATCATTGTGCCTTGTTTTGTAGCGGTGAAGCAACGGCATATTTAATGGCAATGCTTGCATTATCGAATTTTGATAATGTGTTTTTTTTACGCAATAGCTTTTTTTGGTTTGCCTGTACTAACATGCGTATGAAGCGGCCAAACAGCCTCGCATTACACTTTTTGGCAAATTTGAGCTTCTTTTTTCAAAGCGCTTTACTCCCCAAATTGCTGGGCCCAAATCCCCACTTTAGCTTTTTTTGCCCGCTCTTGCGCTGCTGCCAATCTCTCAGTGTATTTTACATTGGGCGGATACACCCTTGCATAAGCATATCCGCTTTCCACAAGCAGCTCATTAAACATCACACCATCAAGCCACACATAAGCAAGCAAGCGGCGGTATTTGTCCCTCTCGCCCACATCCATTTCCAAACCAACATCCTTGCCCTCTAGCCAGCTTTTCGTGAAATCGCTGGCTTCAAAGCCGATTGGCGTATTCTTTTCCTCATTTGGATGGACACTTTCTGGCGCGTCTAGGCCGATAAAGCGAAGCCGCTCGTTTTTTCCATTAATATCAATAATAATCGTATCCCCGTCCACAACCCTCACTACCCTGTATAAAGCCAGCTTTTCTTCTGCGCCGTTTTTAATGTCTTCCCGCTCCAGCAAAAAATCTTGCCCCGCTTTGCCGGATTGGTCTTGCAGGCAGGAAAATACATTTTGGGTAAATATGCCTATCAAAACTGACAGGATAGCAACTACAGTTTGTATAGCTTTGAGTGGTTTCTGGATATTCTGCAAGTTGGCATTTCCCCATACTTCTTCATATTTTTAGCTCTGCCTTCCATTGTATCTGGCCACGGCAGGTTTTGGAGACAATAGGAAAAGAAATTTACATGAGCTGGTTACACAAAAAGCATAAAGATCTTTTATTGGCGCCAATTGCAAATAGGATCAAGCAGCTTTACAATAGAGCATGGCTGTGTCTATACTAAAAAGCATAAGCTGCGAGGCAGCCTGCTGCCAATGCTGCTTAAAAACTGCGCGAGGTTATAAATAAATTGAATATAGCATTGAGTGTCAACCAAAAAGACCTTCTCGAAGTCCTTTTGAATGTCGCCATAATAAGGCCGGTTTTTATATGGGGAGCCCCCGGCATCGGCAAGTCGTCCATAGTCGAAAGCTTTGCCGATTCGCTAGGCTTGCCCTGCGTCTCCTTGCTCGGAAGCCAGCTGGCTCCGGAAGACATAATCGGAGTGCCGCAGATTATTGGCGGCAAAAGCGTGTTTTGCCCTCCACGTATGATTGCAAGGGATGAGCCCTATTGCCTGTTTCTCGATGAGTTAAACGCCTGCTCCCAGGAAGTGCAAAAAGCCTTCTACAGCCTCATCCATGACAGGCGCGTAGGAGAGTACCACCTGCCCGAAAGCTCAATTATTATCGGCGCAGGCAACCGCGCCCAAGACAACGCCATAGTAAAACCTATGTCCTCGGCTTTGATAAACCGGATGTTCCATGTGGAGCTTGTCGCCTCCCACCGCGAATGGCTCGCTTGGGCAGGGGAAAACGGGATACACCCTTATGTCGTAGAGTACATCAACCTTCGCCCGGACCACTTGTGGAGGCAGCCTCCAAAGACAGAAGAGCCCTTTTCGACCCCCCGGTCTTGGCATATGCTTTCAGACGCCATCCACAGCTATGGGGCGAACTTGACTGACAGCCAGTTGGAGATACTGTCCCATGGCTGCCTGTCCCCCCAGCATGCAGTACAGTTCCGCGCTTTTGTCAAGCAAGTCCAAAACCGTTATGCGTTGTCTGCCATTATTAACGGCGAGCAAAAATGGCCAAACAGCCCTCAAGACAGGGACGTGTTATATTTTCTCGCCCAAAGCTTCAAAGCCCAGCTAATCAAAGAGCTGCCACCGGAGAAAAACAGCATATCCCAATCCACCCAAGATCTGGCATATCGAGCCAAAACCCTGATCAAAGACCTGGCGAACATAAGCCTTGAGATTGCCCAAATGGCAGTGTCAGGTGATGGGGAGGATGAGCTTCCAGGATGGTTTTTGCTTGAGGTTGTAAGGGACCTTCCAAGATTGGCGGTAAAAAAATGAGCAAGCAAAGCCGCAAGAAAAAAAAAGAGACAACTGATGTTGCCACAGAACAATTCAGCGCCGGCTACCAAATGCTAGGCAACCACCCTTTGTTCAACCCTCTGCTTCGCAATGCGGCGGTAATTCGAAGAGAGGAAAACACCAGGTGCCCCCAAAACGGGCTGGCCATTGTAGACAAAGAAGGGTATATATATGCGAACCCAAAGAAAAGGGCAGACTCAGCCGAGTGGGCCCGCGCTTTGGCCCACTGCTTGCTGCATTTGGGCATGGGGCATTTCAAGGAGCACGACACCAGCCAAAGGGAATGGAATATGGCTTGCGACTGTATTGTGGAAAAATTCCTCACAGAGTTGAAGTTCGCCAAACCGTTTTATGATGCAGATTTGCCGCCAAATATACCAAATGAGGAGCAACGCCTATTTAAGAGCCTATGTGGATTGGATGACAAGTCGGAATACGAGGGGTTCGGCACTGCTGGGCCTGCGGCATTCGACATGCTCTTTGATCTTTCACAACACGACCATTGGCGCCGCAAGCCTGCTCAGTGGGAAAAACTTTTTGCCAGCTCCTTGGCTTCCGCTGTGCGCAGCGCTGTCCGGGTTGCCGCAGGGGAGCTTTCCAGCCTGACAATCGATGTGGATGAGCTCATAAACACCAACGCATTCAGGGCTAAACGCTGGTTTATATCAAGCTACCCCCTCCTGGGGGCAATTGCTTCCGGCTTTAAAGTCATCGAGGACTCGATCATCTGCCAACGCATGGAGATAAGCATTGCGGCTGTCTCCCCTTCTCTGCAAGAGATATATATCAACCCGGCATACCCTTTGGACGAGATGGAGATGCGTTTTGTCATAGCCCATGAGTATCTCCATGCCGCCCTGCGCCACGACGAGCGAAAAGACTGGCGGGACGCCTATCTCTGGAATGTCGCCTGTGATTTTGTCATTAATATGTGGCTGTCAGAAATGCGTGTCGGGGAGCGGCCTGAAGGGCTCTTATATGATGCCCAGTTTAAAGGGATGAACGCTGAGGGGATATACGACCGCATAGTGACAGATATGCGCACTTACCGGAAACTGGCTACCTTGAGGGGAGTGGGTTTAGGGGATATTATCCCGGGGGAAGACCGCTACACCGGGGATACCGACCTCGACGCATTTTACCGCAAAGCCCTTTCCCAAGGGCTCACATACCACCAGGAACAAGAGAGGGGATACCTCCCTGAAGGTTTGGTTGAGGAAATCAGGGCCCTGATGCACCCTCCAATACCTTGGGATGTGGAGCTTGCCCATTGGTTTGACGACCACTTCACCCCAATTGAGAAAATCCGCTCATATGCCCGCCCAAGCCGCCGGCAATCATCAACTCCAGATATTCCAAGGCCAAATTGGGTTGTGTCCCAGCTATCCCTTGACGGGCGGACTTTTGGAGTTGTCCTCGACACATCCGGCTCTATGGACAGGTCGGTTTTAGCCAGCGCTTTAGGCGCGATCGCAAGCTACAGTTATGCCAAGGATGTGCCTGCGGCCAGGGTTGTGTTTTGCGATGCCGAGGCATATGACAACGGCTATATGAAACCAGAGGATATTGCAGGGGAAGTCAAGGTAAAGGGCAGGGGAGGCACGATTCTGCAGCCAGGCATCGACCTGTTAGACAGGGCGGAGGATTTCCCCAAAGATGCGCCTATTCTTGTAATAACCGATGGATATTGCGACAAAGTCGTCATGTATGGCAGGGATCATGCTTTCCTTATCCCCCATGGGGCGACCTTGCCTTTTGAGCCAAAAGGCAAGGTTTTTAGGATGAAAAACTGAAGGCTGCGCAAAATGAGCCATGAAAACCTTGAAGTGATAGGAAGTATGTGAAAAATCAAAACTGTGGGAAATATGTCAAGCCAAAAATCCATGAGAAGCGCGAAAGTCGTATGATGCTAGGTAGATACCGGCATTGCATAGACAACTATTTCGAACCAATCCGCTTTGCGAAGCACAGAAAAATCCTTGAAGATGGGCATTTGCCGGGCGCCGCATGGCGAGGGCTGCGGTTTGGTTTGTTCGCTGTCGATGTGGAGCGAGTTTGTGGATATAGATTGTTGGGCGTTCTAAAGCGATTCGTATATGCAGGAGACCTGTGGAGCCTGCAATTGCAGGCTGTTGCTCTGGCAGCAAAAAACAGGGATTTCGGGCAGCCAGCCAAGCCGGGGGATGCATAGCATGAAAGTGATTGTAATTCTGTTATTGTTTGCAGCCCCCAGCTTTAATTTCCTTATCAAATATCTCAACTACAAAAACAGAAACGCGCCGATCCCAGGCAATGTGCAAGACATCTACGACGCGGATACATACCAGCAGCGCAGCGCATATGACATGGAAAACCTGAGGCTCGGGGTGATTGCCGGTATATGCAGGCTGTTGCTGATGTCCGTTTTCCTGATCTTCAACTTGCATAGCCTCTTACACAGCTTAATTAGCAAGTATACCGCCCACGCCACCGTTCAAGCGTGTTTCATGCTCGGCATACCTGCTCTGGCTGGTTTTGTTGCAAGCATAGTATTCAACGCTGTGGGTACATTCATGATCGAAGCAAAATATGGTTTCAACAAAACCACTATAAAGACTTTTATTGGCGACACCGCCAAAAATCTTATTTTCAGGGTTGTGACGTTCTGTAGCGCTCTAGCCTTGTTTTTATACTTATACAGCTTGATCGGCAATAAGGGCTTTATCGTCGTTTTCCTGGCGCTAGCCTTGTTGGTGGTGCTTGCGACCGCTTTGTCCCCTTATCTGATGAGAATATCTTATCAATTCACCCCGCTGCCAGAAGGTCCGCTTATGAACAAATTATGAACAAAATAGACGCTATCGCAGAGCGGCACAAGTATCCATTGAAAAAGATTTACATCATCAACGCCTCAAAGCGTACGACCAAATTGAATGCCTTTTTTTCCGGCATCGGTAAAACTAAAACTATTGGGATTTTTGATAATCTGCTTGATAAAATGAGTGAGGATGAAGTGGTTGCGATACTAGCCCACGAAATTGGACACGCCAAAGGCAAGCACATGCTGCGCAGGCTGCCGCTTATGATCCTGCAATTTTTGCCGCTATTATCGATTTTGGCTCTTTTGATAGGGTGCGAACCGTTATCACTTGCGTTTGGCTTCAGCGAAACGAACATTGCTTTTGAGTTGGAGACCGGCTTGGGCTTGTTATCGCCAGCCATGATTGTATTGCAGATGCTTGGCAATATCCAAAGCCGCAAACACGAGTATGAGGCGGATGCCTTTGAGGTGTCAAGCGAGGGCGCGGCTCCCTCAATATCGGCGATGAAAAAGCTGGTCAGGGAAAACTTCTCAAATTTGACGCCACATCCCTTTGTTGTTTTTGCTGCATCCAACCTCAATATTATTGTGCGGTCAGGCAGTTGAATTTTACTTATTATTCATTCCTGGATATAGAACAACTGGCTTTGCTAGGTTATAATTGGGCAATTTGTTCCGACATACCAATTTGGTGATTCAAAACCCCCAGATCTGCAAGAGCGGCATAAAAACCAGCGGCCCTTGGGGAGTCTGGTCCTTATCCCCAGAGTTGCCGCTGGACAGGCGTTCTAGCAAAATTACTCTACTACTTTGCCATGGTCAATTATTGTATATTCAGCAATAATTTTTTGAGTGTCTCTATCCATGTCTTCCCATACAAAAGTAAACGCGGTCTCTGGGGCGCCCATTGTTTCTTGGGCAGCTTTGACCAAGGCTTGGGCAGTCTTTAGTTTAGTCTCGTCATCTTTTCCCGCATACGACCTGAAAAAAATATTTGGCATGTTACTCCTCCCTGCTTTGATATATAGACTTGCTAGACTATGTTATTTGTCAACAACTGTTGTCTAAGATATGAGCTACGCCAAAGCGTAGATTTACTTTTATTCCCCTCTAGCAGTGAATGAGAATTTTTCTGCTGCCATAGTTTGAGGGAATACGAGGGACGGTTGACTTCGCCCCGAACAACAAAGATATACTCAACAGTTCCTGTATCCAGCAGGCTTTAGATATCCATCTGGTACAGGGCAATAACTTTGATTTGCCCCTATTTGATTTATAGCAGCAGTTATGGCCAAAAGAATTCCTGCCATGTCTACTGCCCTCTCCAAGCAGGGGTGGCTTTAAAATTTGAGCGGTACAGGTGCTTTGCAGCTATGCAGTTGCTAGCCGCCTTGTGAAAGACATTCGCCAAAACCGAAAAAGCTAATGAAACTAAACACGATGATTGTTGGTTTTCCTGCCGCATTGCGTGCGCACACCGCTTAAATCGCACAAAGCAATAAGCGCTTTTTTGGGATGTTTTGCGGAGAGCGTTTTCGAGGATTGGCTCTACCAGATCAAGAAGTAAGAAGAGAGCGGCAAAGCGCATCGCCTCTCGTAAATCCATTGTACCACAAAAACTATTGAAGCATTCAAGCGAAATGAGCAAAATTGGCAATAGATTGCGGAATTCATTGCGCAAACCATTCAACCTTCGCTGTGCCCATTTATCAGTTTTGGGGCTTATCACACCTGGGTGTTTGCCATGGATCTTCTAAGTTAGCCTCGAAGGGCGCGTCGACATTGATAATCCTGTAAAAGCCTCTTTCCATTATTAGCGCGGGCTTGGCTTGGCCGATGAAATCCAGCTGCGCAATTGTCGCCTGCAGCGTGGACACGCCATTGATGTTGCCGGGCAGCAGCCTGAAAAATGCGGGAAGCCCGCTGCGCTTCCCGAAAACCATGCCAAGGTTTATTTGGGGCAGCTTCTCTTTGTCGCGGTTGTGCCCGTAGCGGACATACTCGTTCTGCTTCGAGCGGAAGGAGACGCTTGTGATATCGTAGCAGGAGCAACCAGCGCCGGCGAGGTTGCGCATCCAATCCCTGAAAAAGGCGCTCTGGCTGCTTGGCCTTGGAGAAGCCCGGAGATGCGCTGGGACTTTATTTCTGCGCCAAACTGGCGTTTGTGGGAAGCGCTCCAAGCCTCGCGCCTGGACAGCGGCAGGCCTTTTGCGCGAGGAAGTATGCGGAGCCCGGAATCATTTTCCATTCGCTTGGGAAAGCTTTTGCCAAAATGGCGCAGAGCCCTGTCTGTCTGGCGGCTTCATCAAGCTACGCGGCACGGCATGCAACAAGCGTCTAGACCTTCGGGGCCTCCTCCTCCAATGGCGGGCCAGCCTTGGGAGCCCGCCTCTTTGAAGGGATGATTTCGCCTGTCGCCTCGTCAAGCCTGCCAAGGCACACTTGCTTGTTCCTGGGCGCTTTCTTTTCTTTGTCCCAGTAGCTTACTGTCTCGTACACGTATTTGGCTCCGTTTGGCTTTGTGTGGATTGTCTTGAAAGCCATCGCCCACCTCCTGCAAACATAGTTATAATACTTATATTATAACTATGTTTTGCTGACAATGCAAGACCAGAATCCTCTATTTACGACAATATTAGATGTCGTTTTGAATACATAGCTATATTTTTCGGGAAAATCGGACTCGCATTAGTGGTGGAGATGCATATCCTTGTCTACGATGCCGGAACGGAGATATTCTATCTAGTCTAGCCGGAATCCTATTTTAAGTTCTCAGGGTTCAAGCCAAGCAGCTCGTCTACAACGAAGATTCCATTATCCCTTATCAAAATATCATCGAAGTAGATCCGCCCCCCGCCATACTCGGGTGTCTGGATGCAAACCAAATCCCAATGCAGCTTCGAGACATTCCCGTTAAACGCAAGCGCGTATGCGTTCCCTGGAGTGAAATGGAAACTGCCCATAATCTTCTCGTCAAAAAGCGTATCTGCCATAGGAACCGTGATATAAGGGTTGACCCCCAATGCAAATTCACCAATATACCTGGCGCCCTCATCTATATCAAGAACTTCATTGATGCGCTCGTTGTCATTGCCGGAAGCCTTGACGATTATGCCATTTTCAAATTCCAAATATATATCGCTGTAAATAAAGCCATCTTTCAAAGAAGGAGTGTTGAATGCCACATGCCCATTGACCGAATCCTTGACGGGGGCAGTGTAAACCTCGCCGTCAGGGATATTGCGCCTGCCACAGCAAGGAACCGCTGGTATGCCCTTGATCGAGAAAGAAAAATCAGTGCCCGGTCCTGCAATCCTCACCATATCTGTGCGCTCCATAAGAGCTGTCAAGCTTTCCATTGCAACTGCCATCTTTGCATAGTCAAGGTTGCACACATCAAAGTAGAAGTCCTCAAACTGGCTTTGGCTCATTTTAGCCATCTGGGACATTGAGGCGTTTGGATAGCGCAAAACAACCCATTTTGTGTTGTTTACCCTGTGTGCCTGCACCTTGTTTGTGATATTGCTGTACAACTGCAATTTCTCTTGGGGCACATCTGACATCTCATAGGCGTTGGAAGCCCCTCTGATGCCAATATAAGCGTCCATGCCCTCCATTCTCGCCAGCTCCACTTGGGCAAAAAACTCTAATTGCTCTTCATTGCAGGAAAGCACAATTTCCCTGGTTATTGACGGCTCTTGCAAATCCACATATGGATAAGCCCCGGCTTTATAAGTTTCTTTGATTAATTGCTGGATAAGGGGGTTGGAATCCTGCCCAATGCCTGTTATGAGCACCTTTTCCCCTTGTTTTAGGGCGCAAGAGTAGTTTACTAAACGCTCCGCTAAAAAACTGATTCGATTATCCATATAATGCCTCCAAATTTTTAACTCTTGACTGCATTATACCATTAAATCCCCTTGACAATTTAGCCTTGCATATCGCCTGCTTTGCCATATCAGCCTTGGCTGGATCATACCTATATACAAGCATGTATATTAGCATTTCCAATGAACCATTAATAAAATCAATGATGCTTTGCAACCTTGTTTTTAACATGGTTCTGCAATAATTGGCATATGCGAAAAGAGAGGTTGGCTAAGATGAAAAAAACAATTATGAAAACAGCTATGACAACACTCGCTTTGCTGGTTTTGGCCGGATTAGTGGCCAAGCCGCTGGCAGCCTTTGCCACTAACAATTCCGGAGTCTGGCTAGCCGGGGATTTCCATACCCACTCATACTTCTCCGATGGCAGCCACACTCCAAGCCAAGTCGCTGAAATGGCGAAATTGTACGGCCTAGACTGGATTTCTGCCGCAGACCATGGAGGCGCATATGTCGGCAAAAAGGATGCCAAAGGCAACCGCTGGTCAAGTGGCGACGCCTATGTGTTAAAAGACGGAAACGGCTTTGTAATGCCACGGTGGGCTACAATTTACAAGTACGGGGAAGATGCAATAAACCAAAACCGGGAGGGGGGATTCCTCCAAATATCCGGGTTTGAATGGAATGTGCCAAACCACAGCCACGCTTCAGTGGGAATAATCGGCGAGAACGCCAACGAGCATCTGGCTGTGTTTGAATACCTATATGACAGCGCCAGGGAAACATATGACGCACAGACAAGTATCTTAAAAAACCTGGAGCGGGGGCTTGGGGGGAAAGAAGAGGCAGGCGAAGGCTCAAACAAAGCATCTTCCTTGACAAACAACTCACATGAGGGGGCTTTGTTGGGCGCAGGGCATTTGCAGTCAAAATTTCAAAATACATCATACTTTTTGCCAAACCATCCTTCCAGGTCGCTAAATTTCACACTGGAGCATTTCCGTGAGTTCAATGACATAGCCCCTGATGTCTTCTTTGGGGCAGAGTTTTTGCCCGGCCACCAGTCGTCGGCTTTCAGGGGCGATTACAGCATTATGAACCTTTATGACAGCGTCAAGGAAAAATATACTAATATCAAGGGCAAAGACGGAGACACTATTGAGGCAAAACTGGACACTTACATAAACGAGCTGGCAGAAGTTGCTGCGGATAGTGTGGCAAAGCCGCCAAAAGGGGCGCAACAAGCAGTTTTGGATAAATACGCGGCAGATGTGGATCATGCGAAAAATCAAATATTCGAACAATACAACCCGCTACGGGAAGAAATGCTTGGCAGCGTGTATTCGAGCATTGCAATCCAACGCACCTACGGGGGAGCCGACATCATGATGGCTAAAGTAGGCGGCGTATGGGACGCCATGCTTAGCGAAGGCCGCCGTTTCTGGGCATTCGGCAACTCCGATTTCCATGCGAACAAACAAGGAGTATCTGATATCGACTTTTGGCCAGGGCAATTCAATAAAAATTACGTCTTTGCCACAGATAGATCCTACCAGGGCATCTTGGACGGCATGCGCAGCGGCAATTGCTTCCTAGTCACTGGGGATTTAGTGGCCGCATTGGATTTTACCATCAGCAACAACAACGGGTCTGCCACTATGGGCCAGTGGCTGCCCGGTTCTAAGGACAGCGCCAACACTATCACAATCAGGTTTATGAGCCCAGCTGAAAACCATAATGGGAACAGCCCAAAAGTGGACCATATAGATGTTATAGCAGGCACTGTGACAAGGACACAAGAAGAGCCGGACACAGCTGTCATCCTGTCAATCGGGATTGATGAATTCGAGCAAGGCGACGACAATTGGATGTCGGCAACCTTCGAGCTTCCCAATGCCGGCAAAGACACATACTACCGCCTTAGGGGCACAAACAACCCGAATGGCAGCGAAAATGTAGATGATGCCGGAAACCCGACCATTGATGTGCCCATAGATTCTGTTGCAGGCACAAACACCCCCCAAATCGCTTTTGACGACCTGTGGTTTTATTCCAACCCGGTATTCGCCTATGCGCCAATTAGGGATGTAGCTATTGTAGGCAAGCTTGTTGACGCAAACAATAGAGCTCTTGCCTCGACGAGAATTTTCTTTGGCGAGCAGTCATTTATGACAGACAGGAACGGCCGGTTCAAAATCGAAAGCTTGGATATGGGAAAACACTCCCTGGCTGCAGTCAGCGCAGCAGGAAAACCTTCTGCCAACATGTTTTTGGAGGTTGGCACAGGAGAGGCAAATGAATTTAGCAACAACGCCATCTGGCTGGAGCTTGGAACGTTAAAAGCCAACGTGGTTTTCGCCATTGATTCAGGCTCGATACAAGTCAAAGAAGTCTCCATTCCGGAAGATGTGAAAAAATATGCGCCCATTGTCGCGATCATTACTGTGATTGTGTTGTGCATTATAATCCGTGCCGCTATGAGGATTAATAAGAGGAGAATCCGGGCACGGCAGCCTGCAAAGTACAGGGTAAAGCCATCGGATGGCCATGCTGCAACCCGCATGAACTGATATTTCTGTTTCAACCACGCTTAAAGCGGCAAACAAAAGGCAAATGGACACTTTAAAAAAACATGGTTATTGATAATAATTCCAACTAATAAATATCCATACCTGCCTCCAACATGCTTGATGCCATTTGTCTCATAACTGAACGAGAAAGCCAACAATCAATTGCTGGGCTGCCATACTGCATAACAACTGAAATATAAAGCGCCAAAAAACTTGTATAGTTGAGGGCGCTTTTTTACTTTTTGCGTCGAGGCACTGATTAAACAGCTTTTATTGTTGGCAGGCTTTCGCGGGAAGAAGTTGCCGCTTTTGGAATTGGGAAGCTGCTATAAAACGCAAAACTGGCTTATAATGGCACTAAGAATGATATATAAAGTAGAAGCGGAGATGGACCGGGATGAAAAAACTGCCGATTGGAATACAAAATTTCAGGAAGATAAAAGAAGGTGGATATGTCTATGTTGATAAAACAAGATATATCTATAACCTAATTGATGAAGCAAGCTATTTTTTTTGTCCCGGCCAAGGCGGTTTGGAAAATCGCTTTTGCTAGATACTATTGGAGAGGTTTTAGCGGCGACAAAGAGCTCTTCAAAGGTTTATTGATTTA
This sequence comes from Eubacteriaceae bacterium, assembly GCA_009782875.1. Classification (GTDB taxonomy): domain Bacteria; phylum Bacillota; class Clostridia; order Eubacteriales; family Anaerofustaceae; genus WRIE01. The sequence continues at coordinate 55,007 of WRIE01000002.1, forward strand.
TAATTCTGATTTTTATTTTGGGAAACATCCAATTCTGCACCTGGATATGAGCTGGCCTGGCATCGACATGGATGCAGAGGCGGCTGTATCGACAGGCAGGGTCGATGCAGTTGTGGAGTTGGGCAGCAGGGGTTTATGTAATGGAGTTCATGTATACTCGCAGCAAAGCGGGCATTGGCGGAGAAGAGAAGAAAGCCTTGTTTGACGAGGCTCTTGCGGAAGCAATGAAGCAAATCCATGGCAGGGGATATTACAAGAAGTATGTAGGCAGCAAAAAAGAGGCAAACCTCGCTGCTTTCTCTTTCTTTGGAAGGGATGAGATTGAGATGCGGGTTGATACAATGTGGCTAGTTTGACACTCCGCGGGTGCTGAAGGGAGGAGCGGGATCCATAGGCAAGACCACTTATTTTCAAATGTGGTTTTGTTTTAGCCGCTAAATAAGCAGCCTGTCCAGCCCAATCCCGCTGATCAGGCAACGCTCTTTCGGGTTCCCGGTCATTTGCCCAATCCAGTCAACAAAGCCCCCATCTCCAACTTCCACCTGGCTACCGTCATCCATTTCCATAAAAATCTTGTAGCTGACTCCTTTGTAGTAGTTATTGTTTTCCTTGGCAAAATCCAGGCTAACGGGAATATCTTCAAGCTCCTCGCCAACCAAATGCTCCATTCGGGCAAAAAAGCCGTCGCCATCCGCATACCCTCCCCGCTTTGACAAGGCGACCTTCAGATTTGCGCCATACCTTTGGACCAGCAGTTGCTTGTAATATCCCAGTTGTGTGGCTAACAACTCGCTCTCACATGAGTATGATCCCCTGTCCTTGCCCGACGAGACGATGCAAAAGATGCCGAAGTGGGTATAGTACCCCTTTGTTTTTGGAAACTGCTGCGCCCTCAACACTCTTGTTGTGGCGCAATAATGCAAAGGGTCTGGAAAGTTTTCAGCTTCCTTCCCCTTTAGCTTGCTGGCAATGATAATAGCCAGCATATTAGTCGGGTCAGGCATTGTCTCAGTGCCCCTAAGGGAGCTGACGACATTGTTTTGGTTCACATATCCAAATGCGGAACTGCTGCCAAGGGGCGATGCAGGCGAGAGAAGCACAGCCTTAAAGCCATTTTCTTTTCCTAAAGCCAACAGTTCCGATTCTAATGTACGGTATAAAACAGGGTCAATTTCACTTGGCACAGTAAACCGGTTTGACTTGTAAGCTTTTAACAGCCCTTGAGGGCTAATTTTGCCTGCTTGCCTGCCCAGAAGCTCCATAAGCAGCGAATTCAAATCGGCTTTGGGCAAGGACAGCAGTTTTCCAACCAGGGCGATGTCTCCCAAATCGCCTAAAATCCTATCTAAAATCCCTCCCATATCTTTTCTCCAAAAAAAATATTTTTTCCAACATAAGCAACCAGCCCAAATACATGGTTCTGATCGCAGCTTGGCACAAAACATTCAACCGTTGCCAGCTTGCATGCGCCAAATAAAACGCAATGCATAAACCAAGAGCCATGGCAAATGTGCGGCGCTGGAGTTAATAAAACAATCCAGATATGATTAAAGTACTCTATATATGGGATTGAAATCAAGCTGCTTTTATTAAAAAAAGAGCCAAAATATTATATTAAAAACATATTCAATTTCCCTCTTCCCCCGGCAGTTTTTCAGCCTTGGCGTGGTATTATTGTGACAAGAATAAAAAATCGAATACTGGAGGAGAGAGTATACTTTCATGAGCATGCATGAGCTATATGAGCAAAGGAAAGCAGATATCCTGAAAGCTGCAAACTGCGAGAAACCTGGTTTGATGCCAATTATGGAGTATCCAGGTGTAGGTGTTTTCAAAAACAGCCAGGTGCTGTTCAAGGATTTGCTAAATGACGGCGAAGCATACAAAAGGGAATGGATGAGTCATTACGAAGAAATCTATTGTGACTGCTATATACATGGAAATGTGGGTGTGTACCCAAAAGGAAACGCTGCGCTTGGAGGGGGGATGGGATACCACCTCAGCCCTGACGGGCGCTCCTACCAGCATGTAGCCAAGGACAACCGTATGCGGGAAGATGAATACCCGTTGTTTACCAAGGATCCAGTGGCGTTTATCAAAAACACATTGATTCCAAGGATATACCCCAAACTTTTTGACGGGGATTTTGAGGAAGCGAAAAACGCAATCAAGATTCTTCTTGGCGAGATGGCCGGCAGAGGCCCCCTTGTGGCAGCGCCAGCGGCGCAAGCAGAGGAGGAATACGGCATCGTCCCAATGAGAGGGGGCGGGGGAAGCATCTATGTGGCCCTCGACCAGCTCTTTGACAGGTACAGGGGTTTCAAGAATACATTGATTGATTTACGGCGCAACAGGCCGCAATTGGAAGAAGCTTGCAACGCGCTGCATGAATTATTTTTCCAGTCATTCGAGAACGGGATACCGACCACATTCCCCTTTGGCATGCACAACCCCCATATCCCTACATATATCGGCAACAAGGATTTTGACCAGCTATATTGGCCTGAGCAAAGCACAGTCATCAGGAATGTCGACAAACATGGGGGCAAAATGATAATAAACATGGAGGGCAGATGGCAGAAGTTCCTCGACAACTTCTTAGACTTGCCTAAAGCCAGCGTCCTTCTCCAAGTTGACGATGACGATATATTTGAGGTTAGGCAGAAGGTTGGAAACAAGTTTTGCATAATGGGCGGAGCGAAGCTGTCCACCATTATCACTAGCAGCAAGCAGGCAAACTTGGACTATGCCAAAAAAGTTATTGACGAGGTCGGCCCAGATGGGGCATTGATTTTTGGCACAGACAAAATGTGGGTCACTCCGTCAGAATACAACCAAAACTTGATCGATGTCTACGAATTTGCCCGTGGATACAGGCAGTAAGGAGAGAGAGAATGGAAGAGTATACGTGGGATGACATTGTGGCAGCGCTCATTGGCGATGAGGAATGGGACTACCCAAAAGACAAACGTGAAGCGGTTCTCAAGGGCCTAATAAACGGCTTGTTATAAAAGCCGCAAAATAAAAACGCGCTGTAAGCCCCAAAGGCTGCAGCGCGTTTGTTATTTATAGTGCTTCGCTAATAACAGTTATGCCATCAACATCCAAGTAATAGTAAGGCGAGTCCCCGTCTTCGAAATAGACCCCGAAGACACCTTCGATTTCTATCATCGAATCTTCTCCAGGGTAGTCGTCCGGGAAAGCCTTGCTTTCATCCAGCTTGAACTCAAATCCCTGTTCACAACAACCAGACGAGTCTCCAATTATCAAGTAGTGGTAGTAAAGGCCTGTAGGCTCATAGTAAGCAGCATAATAAAGCCCGTTCGCCTTGATTTTCTTCCCAATGTAATTTTCCGGGTTCAACATGATATTGTATGCCTCTGCATAAATCATCGTGTCGCTCAGCTTGGTCAGGTCGATGTCGACAACAGCAGCGTTAACGCTTTGGCTTTTGCTTTCCGCAGTGGCTTGTTTGCTGCTTGCGCAACCTGTTGCCGACAGGCATAGCAATAATATGGCTAGCAAAATAGCTAGATTTTTCTTCATCTAATCGTGCGCGGGGATACCCCGCCTCAAGCTTGCTGGGAGGCGGGAGGAATCGCGCTCTCCTTTTCCAAGATATAGCGAAGGCGTTGCCCTCCGCTGAGTAGCTGTATAATGCCTTAAGCCCCCCAACTACCAGAGACAAATCCACTTCGCCAATGTTGTCCCAAGGTTCTGGATGGTTGCTGCGCCGCCCTTGCCCGCCAAGGCTTTTAGCCATAGCCTGCAGAGCTGCAGACTAGCGGAGCATCCGCAGGCGCCTATATATTCTTGGGCAACGCGGTGTTTAGGCGCTTAGGCTAGCCAACAAGGGCTTGTTTAAGCACAAGCCCCCTCCTCAAGAGCCATCAGGCGCTAAGTGGCAGGTTATCGGCATCCCTAAAACCTCGCTAACAATTCTAGGCTGTCAGCCAGCCACCGGGAGAGAGTGGCGGCTAACAAGCTTCTTATGCTTGTTAGCATACTTCCTTTTAGGCCAACAAGCAAGGGTTAATTTGTCGAAGCAATCAAAGCTGGCGATAAGCGCATAGCAACACATGACCATTGTTGCAGCAGGTTTATTGTGTTGCAGCGTGGTATTTGCTTGATAAGCGCTTGCCGCAGCCTTGGATTAAAAAATGTGGAAAAACCAACTGGATCTAATAATTCGCCAAAATCCCACATTTGTCACAGCTGCTCTCTCCACTGCTATATATCAACGCAAGAATTGGTATAATAATAGGGAAAAACGGCGATGAGCGCCTACAATAGCCATTTACGAAATAATGGGGTTATTCCAATGGACGGGATACAGGATGGTAACAGGCAGGACAGCTTGCGGCTTTATGTGATAATCATACTAGAGCTGGCAAGCTCCGCAGGGGCCATAGCGCTCTTTAGGGAGAGCGTCAAAACAGCCTTGCTGTCATGGTTCTTGTTTGCTGCTTTTTTGTCGCTTATGCTGTTTCAAGGCAAACGCTATCCCAAGGTGATTTTTTTTGCAATGCAAGTGGCAAGCGCAATCACGATCTGCTTAGTGTCTTCAGTGGAGCACCAAGCCGCGCCATTTGCATGTGTTTTTTTAGTGTTGCTATACAGCGCGCCACTATGGGTTTTGCTAAGAAGAGGCAGTGGGGCAAGAATTGGCGCCTATCTGGCGGCATTGGCTTTTGGGTACGCATTGGCTTTCTTTATTGCAGGCGGCCTTGTCGCCGCTATGCTCTTTTTACCGGTTTCAAGCGCAACTAGGGCGATTTTGCTTCTCTCCCTTTCCATCCAGCCCGGCGACAAATCACCCAATTGGGCATATGAAGCCGCAGGCGCCCTTGTTGTCGCAATTGTCTGCATCGCCGGTCCAGCCTTGGCTGAGCCATCCTTCGCAGCGTACAAGGTAAAAGCCCACTTGAAGCGCCAGTACGAATGGCAAGAGATATCAATTGCCAAGAGCAGCAGGGACAGCAACTATTATTATATGGATGTGCAACCTTCTGGCGACCTCCAGCACCCTTTCACAGTTAGGACCGGCAGGGGCTTGTCTTCATGGGTATATGACGATTATATGTCAGTCGTTTTTCTCAGCCAGGTTCCAGGCCATTACTACCAATTGCTTGATGCATTTCCTATTAAAGAAATTTCAACACTGGTCGCCCCCCAATCTTGGGACCTGTTTTACTCCCAAGGCATGGGCCTTGAGCAAATTAATGAGGCAAGGTTCGTCCGTTTCACATTAGGGATCAGCTTTGAGGATAGCCCAGAGCCCTTTGAAGACATAGCGAGCCTCATTGTAGATATCCTTGGTGTGATCAGGTCAGATTTTCTCGCCCCTGAAATCTATTTCCACTTCAATGGCGAACAGGTCTACTTCAATAGCGTGTATGTTGACACAAGCGCTTCTGCGCTAAAAGACCTGCCCTCCGCCGAGGAGGTGCGCAGCCTTATCGAAGAGATTAAAACCATGCCTATAATCTACTAGAGGGCAAAGCCCCGCTTGGACCATTCCCTTCAAGGGTGTTTTTTTCATTTCAAATATTATATTCACGTTTCTCAAACACCGCAACAAGGCCTGTAAAATCAATTCCCATAAAATGCATATAAAAAAGTAAAAGGGAAAAAATACAATAACAATGCCACTAAAATGGTATTGTTGCGATAACTAAGGCTGGATATATGTTGATTTGGCCAGTTTTCAACAACCTTCAAAATAATTAGAACAATAACTATAATTAGCAATTAAATTATAAATACAATGATACCCTTTTAATTCCATGAAAGCCAGGCTTAATAGCTGATTGAGCAGGGAAGCAAACTTTTTTATTGGTGATTTTCGCTTGCCCGAAAGTGCCTGGAAACAGCTTGCTTCATATAGGTTTCTCAATAGAGCTCTTTTGTGCCCGCAAGGGATGGATGAGCTCTGAAAGCCGCTTGTGTTGCGGTATTTGCACATTTTCGCCTGCGTTCCCACAGTTGCGCCCAATTTTTTGTCAACGTTTTCTGTCTGCGCTTGCAGCTGCCTGCCGGCGCTTCCCTCCGAGCCTAACATTTGCACTATATTGAATGTATTTCATTTGTCTGTAAGCTTGATAGAAGACTGGTGTAATCTGTTACAAGATTGTTGAAAACTAAGTAGTGAAGCGAAATAAAATATTATTGTAATCATTTTCAGTAAATTATTGCATTGACATTGAAGCTCACAAAAGGTTATATTGTAACCATAGCTTAATGAAAATTGCATATAAGATTAATAGTACAATGACAATGCAACTTGAAGAGAGCAGGGAGAGTTTATTAAATTGCTTAGACAAAGCACTGGCTTACGCCAGAGGAGGAGAAACAATGCATAGAAGCATGAAGGCAGCCAAAAGAATAATAGCATTCATTCTTGTAGCCCTTATTGCAGTATCTCTAGCGCCAAGCTCGGCGTTTGCTGCAAATGAAGAGTGGCTGTGCGGGACAGCGCCCTATGGCGCCACCCCCAAAGTACCGACTGTACACCAGCCAGTAGGTTATTATAAAGGCAAATACTATAATGACGGGAAGAGCGGCAACGAGATCGCCTTCGCGACCCTTTATAAAAAAGCCGAATGGGTCAATGACTCATCACTCGGCAGCAATGTGTTCGATATCACCCTTCAGGCGTTCGGGGATAAGATAGTCCCTCCGCCGCGCCCAGTATACACAGTAATCGTTACTGACTTGTCAAACTCTATGGTCGACGGATACATAGAAGTAGACAAGAGCTATGAGAGGCAGTCGGGTTGGGGCTTAGGCTACCGCGACAACTCCCAAGTAGGCTACACTACAAGCGGAACCCGCGCTAAATACTCATATACTAGGCTCCAGCAAGTGCAAGACGCAGCCTATGGGTATATCCAAGAGATGTTTGACACAACTACAGACCCTGAAGGCAGCAACAAGATAGCATTGGCTTCATACGCCAAAGAAGGAAGGATAGACTCCGGCTTTGAAGGCTTGTCAAGCAAAGCGGCCTTAGAGCAGAAGTTGTATGACTACTTCAAGCCATACCCGAATGCCAGCTCCAATAACTGGTCGACAAACCCGATCCCTGGCAATTCGGGCTCAACAAACCACCAAGGCGGATTTATCGCTGCTTGGCAACTTATAAAAGAAGCTATGGATGCAGATGCCAAGCTTCCAGAGGCTGACCGCCTCGATCCATATTATGTTGTCCTCTATATGAGCGATGGCGCCACCACAGAAGAATACACCAGCAGCACCGACACGCGCGACTCGATGGTCGGCTTCAATTTGAAGTCTTCAACCCAAGGCACAGGCACAACCACTACAAAGGCAGTAAATGCGGCGTCAGCGATAAAGAATGGCACAAACCCTGACAATGGCGTGCTGATTGCCACCGTAAGTGTCGGCATCGGCGATATCTGCATTATGTCTGGATCAGCCGACCCGGCGACCTTGAGGAAATTTGCAACAGACGGCTACGACTTTGAGGCAGAGGCGTCAAGCGAAAGTGTCGCAAAAATCTATGAAATGATCAAAGACGCCACTGACAACCCGTCTATCGAGTCAGGCGCAAAAATTACAGATATAGTCCCCAAGGGGTTTGAAGTAATCAGCGCCAAAGCATACGGCTTGGACGGCAAAGAGTACACAGGCGCTGAAATTGACATAGCTGTGGATAAAAACAGCGGGGAAACCACAGTCACATGGAAGAACCTGCCTTCTGTTGGAGCAAATTCCCATGTAAGCCTAGTTGTCAGGATTATGGCGACTGATGAGCTTATTGAAGAAGCTTGCACAGGCCGTGATGGCAACCATATCACTTTTGCGACAAACAAGAAAGCGACACTAGAATACACTAACATCACAGAAGACAAAAACAAGCCATGGGATATTCCGGAGTTCCCAATTCCTGAAGTCCATATTGCTAAACCGCGGGATGGCTTCTATGTGACAGTGAACTATATCGGGCTCCAGAATGGCAAAGAAGTAAAAATCAAAGACTCGGCCCTCAGCAACCCGCTGAAAAACGGCGACTCATATGGGCAGTTTGCGAATAACAGCTTCCTTGAAAAAATAGACAATGCGGCGTTTGACCACGCAGACATCAACTTTGGAAACGGAAACGTCGTGACTGTAAACAGCAAGAGCGATTATGAGGATGCAGTCAAAAATGAAAAGATCAATGGCTATGACATCACAATCAAGTTGTTCTACCAGATCAAAATGTCAGATGTCACAGTGCCATTGTCAAAAACTGTTAGCCTGGGCAACAACCTTATGGAGTACCCGGCAACATACAGCTTTGAGTTTGAGCTCCACAATGCGAATAACAAGCTAGTGGCCAAAGTGGGCTTCAACCAGGCAGAAATCAAAGACGGCAGCCCAAAACGCTTTGAATGGGCAAGCAATGTCAACTACTATGACGACATTGAAGGCCAAGTCCTGACTATCTCGGAAAAGGCAGCCGCTGGATGGCAAACAATCGCGCCAAAGCCATATGCGAAAATTGAAAACGGCTTTGTGGAGATAATAGGCGGATTGTCGACAGTGAACAATGTCCGCAACCAGGCAAAATGGGCAAACCCAGTCGATATCATCCTTGACAAGTCCTTTGCCGGAGATCTATCGTCGCTGGTGCTCCAAGGCGATGACGGTTCTGTCCTGGATTGTATAAATGCGGAGCACAGAGGCCATGCGCACAACATGTCTTGTTATGAGCTTGATTGCGATGACGAGGATGATGAGCATGAGCATGATGTTGATTGCTATGAACTGGTGTGCGACATAGCTCCTGGCGAAAGCGCAGCATTGCATGGACCAGAATGTTATGTGTACACATTTGGGTTTGAGCTCTCCGGCCAAAACAATGCGATAATAGACACCAAAACTTTGAGGCTCAGAAAATCTGATTTAGAGGATTTGACAGTTTCAAGAAACCTTTTCGAAGAAGTAGTGTTTGTAGTCAAAGCTGCTGATATCGAAAAAGGACCGTTCAAGATCACAGAAACCGATAGCCCGATCGGCTGGACAAGCCCGGTTATAACAGGAATAACAATCAACCCGTATACAGGGAAGGTGTACTATCCTGACAAAGCCGATTCAGCAGAAATGATAAACAGCTTTGGCGGGACCAGCTACCCTGTGTTCCAGATCAGCAAAGAAGTGTTTGACTTAAGGGCTGGCGGCGGATCAATAGCAGCCAACTACAATGGCACATTGAAGTTTGGGCTTCTTGATTCCAGCAAAAACCCGTATAACGACAAAGTATACGAGATTAAAATCGAAAAGGGTGTCGGGACTGCCACTATCCGCTTGCCGGAATTGATCAACAGGGATGCGACGCTGTATCTAAGGGAGATCAAGGACAACCAAGACGGGATGGAATACGACAACAACGATTACTTGATATCAATCGTTGACGGAAACGTAACCAACACTGCGCCGATAGTTGCGAAGAATGACTATATGGAGCCAATTATTCCATTATTCAAGATTATCGTAAACACCAACTCAGTTGACAACAACGGGGAATTCACTTTCGAGTACAGCTTCGAAAGCTCAGGCGTGGGCGTCCGCAACTCAGGGACAGACACAGTGAAAATCGCCACATCAAACGGTTCAGGCACTGTAACCATACCTGACGTGCTTCCTAAGAATTTCACTGGGGTGTTGACAGTCAAAGCGCTGTCTGCTGTCCAACCGCTCGACGAGTCAAAATGGGTTCTTGATGACACAATATATATGCTCGAGTTCGAAAATGGCGTCTATGTAGGCGGCGACGCAGGGGAAATAGCGACAGCCACATTCTTGCACAACCTGCAAAGGCCAAACATAGTCTTCACAAAAGATGCGTCATCAACCTCAGTCGAAACGGACAAGCCTGTAACCTACACATTGACGGTTATCAACACAGGCAGTGAAGACTTGAAACAAGTCAAAATCACTGACACAATGTTCAATGCTAACACAGCCTTTACAATATACTCTGGCAGCAGCGCGTCACCGCTGACGGCCAGCCAGTATAGCTACGAGAGCAATGCCTTGAAATTCAACATTTTGCCAAAAGGCGGAAGATTGGTGATCCACTACACGGTATTGTTCAAAAATGAAGGCATAGCAACAAATAAAGCTGACTTTGAGGGGACAGGCGTAAACTCCAACCTGGAACTCAAACGCACCTCCAGCAAAACCGTCAACGTGAATGACGGCACAGGCGGCAAAAAGCCACTTGAAGTCACCAAGCAAGTAGCCATTGGCAGAGGCGGGTCAATCAACCATAACAGGTTCGTTGACGCCATCGAAATCAACACAAGAGGCTCACAAGCTGTATTCAAAATGACAGTCACAAACAATACCAACAAGGTGTTGAGAATTGAAGAAGCCAAGGACCTGTTTGCAGGCAAGCCGGTAACACAATTCACGACAGTTGACGGCAGGCCATTCAATCCAATCGGATATGAGCTTGCGCCGAAGAGCAGCGTAACCTTCTACTATGTGACAGCCGAGTTGAATACCAGAGGCACATATGTCAATACCTTGGCGGTAAGGACAAGAGTGATTGAGACAGGCAACAGCCCAGTCAATTACGACGATTCTGACTCTGCAACAGTTGTGGTGAGGCGTATCCGCGGCGGAGGCGGCCATGGAGGAAATGGCGGCGGCAATGGCCCCGGATGCAACTGCGGCAAAGACTGCAAATGCAAAGGCAAGTGCAAATGCACAGACAAACACTGTGATGGATTCTGCAAAGGCAAGTGCAACGGAAATTGCCACGGCAGAATTAACACCGGAAACAGGCGCCCAACAAGGCATCCATCATTGAACAGAGATAAAGACAAATATGCTCCAAACACAGGCGACGTAAGCAATATAGCCTTAAGCTTCACAGCTCTTGCGCTGTCAGCGGCAGGCGGCATGTTGGTTCTCGCAAAATCGAAACGTAAGAACAAACAGGCTAAGTAAAGCCAATCAAATAAACACTCCTTTAATTCGGCAAAAGAGCCAGCATTAAAAAAGCTGGCTTTTTTGCGTATTTGCATCGATTTTGCCATGCAATAGTTTATAGCTAGCCATAAAAGAGCACATAATAGGGTTAAAACAGCTCTAAATTTCCAAACGTAGCTATACAAAACAATGGAGTGGAAAAGAAATAGAATGAAAATATTAATTATGGTATTAGCCAGCGTATGCGCTCTTTCAGGTTGCCTTGGCTCAAAGGGCAGCCAAAATGGCAGCCCGCCAATAAACATAGCGTCGATAACCCCAAAAGAGCTGGTTCCCTCGGGATATGACAACCCTGACCCTGTATCTGCGAGAATTGCGGCCGGCGCAAATGATTTTTCCTTTAGGCTATCCTCTGCCCTTGTGGGGCAGGACAAATATAGCAACGAGAATTTCGTCTTTTCGCCTGTGTCTGCTTGGCTGCCTTTAGCCGCTTTGGCAAACGCCACAAAACCTGAAAGCCTGCCTGCGTTGCTTGATTCGATAGGCGCGCCAGGAGCCAGCCCTGCGGAGCTTAACACAGCTGCCTCTAGAATGCTGTATGACTTGACAAAGCAAAGGTCCGTATCCTCTCAATTGCACCATAACCCGCTCAGGGTAGCAAACGCAGTGTTTGTTGGCAACGATGTGGCGATGTCAGGACCGTTCATCAACAGCTACATGGATTATTACCGGGGATATGGGATAAATGTTGATTTTAAATCTGAGGATGCCCCGGCAGCCATTAATAAATGGGTGTCAGACAACACAGACGGGTTGATTACTGATTTAGTGCAAGAATTCAGTGAAGAAACAATTGCCGCCATTGCCAATGCGATATACTTCTCTGATGGATGGAGCAAGGAATTTGACCCTGGCAATACTACCCAAGACCTGTTCCATTCCCCGTCAGGGAATATAAACGCAAGCTTTATGTCCCGGGAGGCAGACGGACAGGCTTACTATGAAGATTCGCAGATCCAAGCAGCCACACTCCGTTTTGCAAGCGGTGGAGGTTTAATGGTCATCTTGCCAAAAGAGGCAAGCGCACAAAGATCCCTTGCTTCAATGACACCACAGCGGTTTAGCCAAATAAGGGATGGGTCAAGCCCGCAATCAGGCAAGCTGCTGCTGCCCAAGTTCAAGGTTGAGAGCGGTTTGCTTGACCTGAAGAGTGCGCTTGAGTCACTTGGCGTCCCGCTTTTTAATAGGGAAGAAGCTCCATTGGCAGGTTTGGTTGAGCAGGAAATGAGTGTATGGGTATCGGGCGCTGTGCAAAAAGCGTTTATCGAGGTAGATGAAAAAGGCGCGACAGCTGCAGCCGCAACAGCAATGCCGATTGATGCTACTTCTATGCCTGTTCCCACCGAGCCATTTGAAATGGTGTGCGACAAACCCTTTGTATTTGTGTTGTTCGAATACACCTACGACGCCCTTGACCAAGTGCTGTTTACTGGCATTGTAAACCAGCCTTAAGCGTTTTATATCAACTGCAACCTTGCCAATAGATAAAAATAAGCCTTGAAATCCCAAAATCACTATTTGCAAACTGCGGTTGCCCGAATACCAAAATACAAAATCCAAGCCAGAAAAAATCTCTATAGCACAGTATTTTTGGGATTGTTAAAGGCTGAACTTAGTACTAGCCCAGCTTTTTAGCTACTCGTCTGGAGGATTCGAAATTATCGAAAATAAGTTGAAAATAACCCTGCAACCCTCTCGTTTGAAGCTGTTAAAGTGAGTTCAAAAATACCATCAAGATGGCGTGTGCAAGGTTTATGGGTATAAGAGCAATGTTGATATTTTTGTGGAGTGAACATTCAGCGCCAGTACAGCCCTCTCCTTTGTTATCTTTTGCACGGCCTGTCTACGTGCAGTTCCATTTCCCATTTTGCGGGTGCTGTAGGCAAGCGCTGTTGTGCCAAACATGCTTGCAATCAGTGCCGTGATCAGCAAAGTATCAACAGTTTTTTTCATATTGTAGCCCCTTTTAAGTTTTGTGGCTGTATGAAAACATACAGCTTAGATATGGAAAATGTGTGTTTTTCAAGAAATTCTTCAGGCCTTGCTCGTATCGATCCTTTCGTGAAACAACAAAGCAAATTCAGTTCCAGTCCCAAAGGCGCTTGTTACATCAATCTTTACATTGAGCCTGTCGGCTATTTGTTTTGCGATAGCGAGGCCTAGGCCTGTTCCGGTTTTGTTTTCTTCTGAACGCTGTTTGTAAAACCGCTCAAAAATGTTGGGCAATTCATCGGGAGAGATGCCGCAACCCTTGTCACGGATATGAACGGTAATCCCGGCATCCGATTGTGAAAGAGCAATATCCACCATTCCACCTTCTGGCGAAAACTTGATTGCATTATCTAAAATAATGATAATCATTTGCCGAAGCCTTGCATAATCCCCAGTTGCGGCAAAGCTTTCACCATCGCAGGCAAGAGCAAGATTTACCCGTTTCTTTTCAGCTATTCGCCGCATGCCTCGGATAACATCCTCCACAACTTCTTTCAGGTCAACGTCTTCAACCTCAATCGCGAAATCTAGATTTTGCAAACGGGCAAGGTCAAGCATGTCAGATACCAACCGTTCAAGATAAACACTCTCAGAAAGCATTTGATTATAATATTCCGCTACTTTCCCGGCATCTGAGACAACGCCGTCGCAGAGCGCTTCCAAAGAGCCGCGAATGACGGTTACGGGTGTGCGCAGCTCATGGGAAATGTTCGCGATATAATCCCGCCGCAGCTTGTCCAGCTTCATATGTTCCTGTGATGCTGCCTCCAGTTTGTCAGACATATCATCCATAGCAGAAGCAAGCTCGCCGATTTCATCCAACTGCTTAACACCAGTCTTTGCCGCGTAATCCCCGCCGCTGATTTGCACAGCAGTTTTTTTCATTTTGCCAAGCGGGTTTGTGAAACGGGATGAAAGCACGACAGCGATGAAAACTGATATAAGGACAGCAAATGCCATGCTAGAGAAAAGTATCACTACCCCGCTATGGGTTACGTCATCCGCATCGGATACATGGGAACGCAACAGCACTGCGCCTATCACGTTGTCATCCACCAAAACAATCGGCGCTGCAGCAACAACAGACGCAGCCTCTAATAGCGCATTGTTGCTTTCACTAACCAAGGCCTTTTCGCCAATCGCCCTCAATACAATCTCCGCCGCCCAGCCAGGCAATCCCTTATTCAGCAACTCCGCATGGTCTGTACACTCTTCATTTCCACAGGTTATCGGCTCAAGATTGCAATATACGACCCACACCTCATTCATGGAAATATCCTCGATGAACCGCAGATATGCGCCAAAACCTGTACCTTGCCTAGCCTTGCCATCTACATTCCATTCAAGCATTTCAGACAGCGTAGCAGAAACATTAACAGCTCTCTTTTCCAGTTCAGCTATAAGCACGGCCGTGTTATGCCTTGAGAAAAAAGTCGTAAAAATGACACCGATGATTAAAGCAAAAATGATGAATGAGGTAACAAAATATGAAATCAGGCGAAATAAGATTTTATTTTTCATTGCGCTATCTCAAACTTGTAGCCAACACCCCAAATGGTTTTGATTTCCCATCCCGGATGGGGAACTTCATCGAGTTTGGTTCGCAGCCGTTTAATGTGGGAGTCGACTGTGCGAGTATCGCCAAAATAATCAAAGCCCCATAAGCTATTGAGCAAGTTCTCGCGGGAAAATGCTTTGTTTTTGTTGGTTGCGAGCGTCCATAGGATTTCAGTTTCCTTTTTTGTCAAAGCAATCTTTGTGCTGTCGACTTGCGTGATATACTCGTCTAGATTAACTGTGAGATTGCCAAAAGAAAATACTTGTGCGGACGAGGCGCCATCACGGGTTATTCTGCGCAAAATCGCCCGCACCCTCGCCATTGCTTCAGCTGGGGAAAATGGCTTCACGATATAATCGTCTGCGCCATTGTCAAGGCCCATTATGCGCTCGAAATCTTCACCCCGCGCTGTAACCATGATGACAGGAACCGTAGAGATTTTTCGTATCTCCCGGCAAACCTCAAAACCGTCAATAAACGGCATCATCACATCGAGCAAGATTATATCAAACGGCCTTGCGAGAGCCTTCTTCAGGGCTTCATCCCCGTCATAAGCCACATCTACAGAATAGCCTTCTTTTTTGGCGTACTCTTCCAAAATGGAAACGATTTGCTTGTTATCGTCTGCTATTAGCATCTCTGGCATACTATCACTCCTCTTTACTGTCTATCTATTTATAGCATAGGGTTGTGTCTTTTTTGTGTCAACCTGCAATAAAACAACTTTGAAAAGAAGGCAAAAAAACACACTTTTGTCACAAGCTATTGGTATCCTGTAGACACAGCAAACATGCTGGCAAACAAATCAGGAGGTACATACCATGAAAGGTTTAAGGAAATTTGTATGCTTGGCGCTTGCCATTGTAACTATCTTTGCGATGTCGGTTTCAGTATTCGCTGCCGGTAATGGCAACAGAAACGGAGCTGGAGATGGATCTGGCCCGATTCGGCAGCAGCTAAAAGATGGCACTGGCGGCAGCAACGGTGGTCGCGGCAATTGCGGAGGTGGCGGCGGTAACGGTGGCGGAGCAAAAGACGGAACTGGCCCCTTGAGGGACGGCAGCGGCGGCGGTGTTAATTGCCCGTATCTTACATAATACCAAACGTTTAACGAAAAGCCTGTAAGGATTGTTGGATAGTCCTTATAGGTTTTTTTCTTGTGTCAAAGGTTTTGCATATTTTAAAATCGAATCTGGCAAGGAGTCTTTTTCATATTTCCGCTGGCAGGATTCGGACCGATATGTTTACTTGGGCTAGAAATGTCAAAGCGCCCTCAAACACCCATGGTTAAGGGCGCTTTGATATTTTATAGCCAGAAGATGCGTTTAGCCAGAGATTGTCCACCTCAGTTTCACCTCCAATCGTAAAAATAGAGTTAATAAAAAGTCGTTTCGGCTATAGTTGGGTATAAATGAATTATTAGCCGAAAGAGCAACAAGTGTGAATTATATAGGACGAGATATAGAGACCAGGTTTTGCGAGCCTCGGATTGAGTTAAGGTAGTTTTTTGTTACAGGTCTGCGCCAAGCCGGAAAAATAACCATGATGAAAAAGCTCATGGAAGGCTGCGACAGATAGTACGTTGCTCTTGAAGATTTCGCCGCTAGCAATTTAGCGAAAACCGGCCAGCGCACTTTTT
Organism: Eubacteriaceae bacterium; assembly: GCA_009782875.1. Taxonomy (GTDB): domain Bacteria; phylum Bacillota; class Clostridia; order Eubacteriales; family Anaerofustaceae; genus WRIE01. Next base: position 71,200 of record WRIE01000002.1, read on the forward strand.
ATCAGAACCTGCTTTAGAGCCTGTTTTCATCGATGAAGTGCAATACGCCCCTGAGTTGTTTAGCTACATCAAAATGCATGTAGATGAGAACAAGCGAAATTGAATTACTGGCTGTCTGGTTCATAGATTTTTCGTCATATGCGTGGCGGCAACGAGAGCCTTGCAGGCCGTATAGGCTTGCGGGATTTGTTTTCTGTGCCAGCCGCTAGAACTTGATTTCTCAGTCTAAAGGCAAGAGCGAGCGGCATCCCTGGCGCTACACCTGTTGACATCTTCGCTAGGATTTACAATGGTGGCATGCCGCAGGTTGTTTTAGGAGGGATTGATAGCTGCGACAGGTTTTGCGAAAGCGGCTCGATGGCGCGTTTGGCACGTGGAGTAGTGTTGAAACGCTTATGGATGGTGCACAAAACGGGGCAATCTTCGAAAACTTTGTAGTTTCTGAAATATCAAAAGGGTACTGCAACAGCGCCCGTGAGCCGTATTTGCACTATTTTCAGGACAAAGACAACAAGGAAATTGATGTGCAGTGCTGTGGGAAGCCAATGGCGCCCTCTATCCCATTAAAATCAAGAAAACAGCAAAACCTGATATCCGTTTGGCTAAAGTGTTCCAAACGCTCCATAAAAGCGGCAAGACATTAGGAAATGGCGGTATTGTGCGCCTTTACGATGATTTCATGCCACTCAATGAAAACAACTTTGTTATTCCCGCAAGGTGTTTGCAACCGTTATACATCCAGCGGGATAAAATAGCCTGTTGTGCGATGTTTCCATGCCTGGTCCAGTCCCAAGAACTATTTGGATAAGGGGGTCGGCAACTTCCATTTCGACGCCACATGGCATATCCAAACCGCATGGAGTTTTCAAATCGCGCTCCAAAGGTTGTGGAATCTAACTCAAGACTAATCCCTGCGAGTGGGCGGGAGAATAGGGTAGCGGAAGCGACACGCATGATAACAAAGCCCTCCCCTGATAGAAAAGGCAAAGGCATCACAAACCAAACCAAAACCAGAGGAGGACATCCAAAATAGACAACTTAAGCTTATCATATACAAAGTGGAATTGCATCTGCCACATAGTGTTTATTCCAAAATACAGTCGCAAAGCCACTACCTATTTTATAAACCACTGCAAGCTTGACAAGTTGACATTGGCTCCGAGGGCAGCCTCCCTTGCAAGGCCAAGTTCTAGGGATTATGCCATTTGCGCTTCTCGAAGTGAAAAGACTGTTTCACCGTAATATGGAATTCTGCAGGCATTCCAAATAGTGTCATCTTTTTATCAATTCTTTGAGGTCTTCAACCGTGCCTGCATTAAGCTCGGTAGCGACGAACTGCCCGTCTTCGATGATCCCAGACAAATCCGAGTATAACTTGCTGTCCATCCATACTACATTGCCAAGCCCTCCGTCGCCGCGGAGAAAATCTTTCGACTTTATGTATGCGTTCGATACTCCAGTGATGCCATCTGTCTGTTTGCCGCCGGCGCTGTTAGCCAGCATGTCCCATGTCCTTCCGTCAGGCGTCCTTGCATTTGAGTTTCTTGACATGATGCCAATGCCATTTATCCCTTCGATCCAGAATGCGAGGTTCTGGAAGCATCCGCAGGAAGTGTGGGGGCTGCCTCGCAGGCTGTGAAGGAATACACGGTTGATCTTTCCGCGGGTGAATTCGCTGTAGATTTGGTTTGAGCCTTCATACTCGCCTTTTTCGGCATCGAGGACCTTCCCTTTATTATATACAAACCGAATCGGCAGGTCGCTCTCGCTGCTGCGCTGGTATGGCACAGATGACGAGCCGAATAGCCCCCCCGCCTTGATTGACGCGTATGTCCGCGCTCCGCACATGGGCATGCGCCCTGGTGTCGCAACACATGTATGTTCCAAGGAAAAGGGGCGGCATTCGACGCATACCGTAAAACTCTCAGTGTTCTCCTCTGTCATCGCTGCTATGAATTTCGAGCGGGTAGCCTTGTGCTTCGATGCGCCTGCAAATTTCTCTTTTGCATCATCAGCTTCCAAATATATGGATACGCTGATTTTTTCCAAGCGCGGGTAATTCAGGCGTATGCCTCTGGCAATCGTGTCGCCAATTTTTTCAAACTCGAACCCGTTTTGGGCATACTCAATCACCAAATTCCCGTCTTTCTCGTAGGCGTGCACGCCCTGGATTTGGTTTACAGTTCGAAGAGCCGTCTGCTCCATAATTTCTTCAAGGTCGAGAGAAAGGTTTGCGTCTTCGGCTTCAATAATGATTGCGACATCGCTGCCCGGCGTGCCGTACAAATGGACACCGGGGTTTATGCCTACACCTTTTTTTAAAATAAAAAATGAATTTTCGGAGCTGATAACGCGAACCGGTTCGAATTCTTCGTTTACATAAGCTGGATTGCAGTAATCAGGCAATGTAATCAGCTCATCCTTATAATATCTTGCGCGAAGATTGTCAAAGTGCTGCCCCCGTGAAAGCTGGTCATCAAAGCTGTCAGCTATTACCCTGTTGCCGTAGTAAAATGGGAAAGATGACGGCACAACAGCGGGCGCGCCAAGTTTCATCAGGCCGAGTGCCACTATGTATTTTAGAGCCGGAAGGTCTTCGGTAATCAAAATGTACCCTGGCATGTCCTTTTCTAGAAAGTGGCCCATCTCGTGGTCATCACCAGGCTTTATGCGCCCCCAAATCAGGCCGTACCTCACCATGAGTTGCAGAAAATAAATCGGGGATGTGTCGCGGTCTCCTATGTAAACAGCGTCTGCATCCTTTTGGTCGGAGAATACGAGAAAATTCTTGTTCTTTAGTTCTTCGACTAGTTCCTTGTTATTGTTCTCGCCAAGCACGAGCACCCATCCTGCCCTCCATTTGCTATTAAACACATATGAGCGCACTTCTGAGTCTTTTATGAAATAATCGCTGTTGTCTTCTTTCGCCGCCTCAATAAGCTCCGCACCCAAGAGGACTGGCTCGACCAGCAGCTTGATGTCGTCAGATTCGTATTTCAAGAGTTTTTCACGGACACTTTGCGGGATTATGTTTTTCCCGCCTAATATCGTAGTTTTGACTGGTAGCGGGTATTCGGTGTCGGCGAATTTTCCCACTGCGTCTGGCATCCGCTTTAACAATTCTTCTACCGCTTGTTTTTGCAACTGTAAAACTTCCATTTGCGTGCCTCCTTTGTAGAGATAAGTTAACTGGTTACTTTATTCCCAGAGTGTTCTGTGGCGCATGCTTGGGCGAAAATTAACCTAGTTCATAGCGCCATCAAGCCTCAGGCTGTTCTGAAGAACGTTGCAGCTGCTCTATTTCCAGCAAAGACAATCCAGTCCCATCATCATAGCTTCGAGCGGAAAACCTAGCTTTAAAAATACCAAGGCTATATAGTCCTTCACAGACTTCAGCGACTCGATAAGTATCTTCGAGATGTAGAACATTGCCCGCTCTTTGAAATTGCCCTCGTCCGCGACCTGCAGTTCGAGGTCAACATTCTGGCCGCTGGCAACCATGTTGTTGTCCAGCCGGCAAAACTTGCTTTCGATTAGCTCGGGCAGGATTTCTGGGTTTACGACTGCAATTTCATCAATGGCATCCTCTTGCATGCCTCGAGAGAGCAAGCGACAAGGCTCTTGAGCAAACCAGGGTTCCTGGTCAGCAGCATTTTGAACAATATGCCGCTCTCGAATTTGAATTTTAGTTTTGCCACATATATTATTATCCTATTCGCATATTCGCCTTTATTATACCATAGCTAATATGCTCCGTATCTTGGGGCAACAATGGCATTTGTTCTAGTTCTCAAACTGCAGCCTAGATTGAAATTGCCACCCATTTGCAACGCTGGCTCGCTTCGCCATGCCTGGCATGGCAATGATTCTTGACAAAAATTTTAAACGTAGAGCACCTAAAAAGGTGTACGCAATTTATACGTTATATGTATTAATATACCATAGGATTATTTACATGCAAACCGATTTATACAAAATTTGACAAGTGTTATCCCTGCCCTCCCTGCTGTAGTATGAGGGCGGTGCACATTTGTTCACTATAACACACTATAATGGGTGGTGACAATTGCGATATGCCACTACCAATATTGACCACGAAAAGCGGGCAGCCCGCCTCAGCAGCCGAAGCCTGCCTGGGGGGGGACGAGAGGGAGAATTTGGTCCACGGCTGCATCTACAAGGGTGATGTGGAATACACACAGATGTACTTTTTGAAGGGAGCTGTTTTAGATATTCTCAAAGTGCATAAAATGAAAAGTGCAACTCTGGCCTCTATTAAATCGAAGAGCTCATGCCAATCAGAAGTCTTTCCCTTTAGTTATCAAAGGTTTAAGAGGCAAACGAAAGAGTGTTAGCATTGGCTTAAGTAAACTATATCGATAATACGCACTAAATTAAATATAATCCGAGCTTTTCTTGTGGGGCTGCCATTACAAAGTACCAGCCTTCAAAAGATTCGGATTGTTTTTTACAATTTCAGAAGCCTGACAGTGCACAGACTGGCAAGCGACTGTCGTGGCTCTATCCATCAATTCTGTTTGGACTTCTCATTTCCGTTTTCAACCGTAGTGAGAACTTAGATTTTTCCCTAACAAGCGGCATCTTCGACGCTTCACCTGTCGACTTCTTCACTTGGATTTATAATGGTGGTATGCTGCAGGCTATTTCCAAAAGGATTGATAGCAGCGGCAGGTTTTACGAAAACCATATAAAAATGCAATTCGATAAAAGGATACTTCGCCCTGCCGTGGTATGAGATTAATGCATTTTTAAACCTTGGATATGCATTAATGGCAAATGAATATGCCAGTGACCTGGCTGCTTGCGGTCTTGGCTCCTATATTGGTTTTATGTAGTGCATTGCGTATACTTCAAATAGTTATCAACAAACAATTCGTATTTAGAGTTGCCAAGTACTCCTTTGCTAAACAATATTTTGCGCGTGCCATGCGAATTACAATATTGTAGCAGTTGTTGATATTCTTAACTTGTGATACAATTTTGCTAGAGATATTGTCCATAAAAACCCATCTGTTGCAGATGGATAAAACCGAAACCAAAATCTAAACAATCCTGCGCCTAATCGGCGAGGACAAAACACAAGGAGACGCAAACAAATATGCTAACAATTCGCCAAAACTTCATGGAAACTATCCGCGGCGGCAACCCCGACAGGTTCGTAAAACAATACGAGGCAATCCCAAGGCTGACAGCCGCTAACCCGTTAGCCAAGAGGTTTCCTCCGGTACAGATGGGAGGCCCTCCAGTCAAGAATGCTTGGGGTGTCACATCAAGATGGCCCGATGGCTTTCCAGGGCAGATGCCGGACCACATTAACAAGGAAAATATCGTAGTAAAGGACATAACCCGCTGGAGGGATTATGTGACAATGCCAGAGACAAACTTCCCTGAGGAGGATTGGCAAGATTTAGCGGAGGCAGCCGCAGCTGTGGACCGCAATGAAGTATTTTGCACCCTCACCGTCACCCCAGGATTATTTGAGCAGTGCCATTATCTTATGAGCATGGATGATGCCTGCATGAATATGATGCTTGAGCCAGAGCATATGAAAGATTTGATCAAATACATAACCGAATACGAGCTCAAATGGGCTGAGCAGCTGGTGAAGTACACAAAGATAGATCTAATGATGCACCATGACGACTGGGGGTCCCAGAAATCCCTGTTCTTCTCCACTGCCATGTTTGAGGATTTCTTCCTTGACGCCTATAAAGAAATCTATGGATACTATAGGAAGCTCGGGGTAGAAATAATTATCCACCATGCCGACTCATACTGCGCGCCATTGGTGCCCCACATGATCGATATCGGCATCGATGTATGGCAAGGATGCCTGAAATCCAACAACGTCCCTGAACTGGTGAAAAAGTATGGCGGACAAATTTCCTTCATGGGCGACATTAATAACGGCATAGTCGATGTCCCCAACTGGACAAGGGAAATTGTCAGGGAAGAGGTTGAGAGGGCATGCCGCGAAAACGGCAAACTCTACTATATCCCATGCATGACAGCAGGCGGCGGAATCGGCGCATACTCTGTCGGGCCGACTGTAGATGAAGAGATCGATAGAATGACTCAGTTAATGTTTTAAAAAATGTATAAGAACAATACCACTCCCCTAAAAGGTAAAAAGGGCAAAACTTCCCTTTTTGCCTTTTAGCTTTCTATAGAGCCGCAAATCTGTTCAACCAGGTTTTCGATAAGCCCTTCAGGCGCTTTGGCAAATGCCGGGTCAGAAACAAGCCGTATAATTATCTGCCTTGGCTGGCGCTTGCCCTTCAAAGATTTTATTCTTTTTATCGCCCGGCTCTCATAGAAATCGTCGTATGCCCCATCCCCATGCTTTTCGTCTTCTCCTAAAAGCACATGCTCCGCCACTGACAAAGCATCATTGAAGTCAAAACCTTTGGAGACCGATTTTGAGATGATTTTTTCTTTGCGGGCAAATGGGGGCATCCCCCCATTTGCCTCTGACACCCTCCATGCGAGTTTCTCCAAGTTTTCCAGCTCCTCCTTGCGGCTATATCCAGCTAAAGCAGCGCTAATGTCCCTCTCGTGCGCCCCTTTGGATTTAAGCTTAATGGCAATAGCCTTCTTTCCCAAACCTTCCCCCTTGCGGCCCAACACAAACATCTCGCAAAAAAGGCTGTCATTGACATACCCGTTTGCCTCAAGGTAGCCCATCACATCCTTGGCAGCGTCATCTTGGAGATAGCAGCGGTTTTGCAAGTAGTCTTCTACCTGCTTTTTGCTTCTAGATGCTGCCGCTATATACCCGAAAGATCGCTCAAGGCCAATTTTGTAGGCAAATGGCTTGTTTGCAGCGAAAACTTCCTCGTCTATTTCGCCACCCACATCCAACCTTTGGGCAATCTCTTGGCTAAACACGAGGCAACGCCTGTCTTCAAGCGTAACAACGGCATTCCTGCCCTTTAGATCAATCTTTTGGATTGCCATTAGCTTAGCGTGCCTAAAATGGTTTCCACCGCATCTGGCTTCGCCTGGCAGTACCCAAAAGCTCCATCAAGCAACCCCAAAGCTATTTCAAGTTTATCGCTGGATGAAGAATAAAGGGTAGCAACAGGATCCCCGGCAGACACAAGATCCCCGTTTTTCACATGCATCATAATTCCTGCGCTGGAGTCAATCGTATCCCCCAGTTGTTTGCGGCCTGCGCCACATTCCAAGGATGCCTTGCCAATGGCTTCGCAGTCGGTAATGTATACATACCCCCCCTCACGCGCTTTCAACACCACAGACTCCCTTGGCTCCAAGATCAAATTGATATTGTCGGCATACACCTCATCAGCCCCTTGGGCAAGAATAATCTGGACAAACTTGCTGTAAGCCATTCCAGAGTTGATTGAGCCTATGAGCTTTTCGACAGCGGCTGCTTTGTCCTCGCCAACAGACGCCATCAGTGTGGATGCGAGCTCAATTGACACTTCAAGCAAATCCCCCGGTCCTGATCCTTTCAAAGTGTTGGCTGCCTCGATGACTTCCAGCGCATTGCCTACCGCATACCCCAAAGGCTGGCCCATGTCTGTGAGCACAGCGCTGACCTTCTTGCCCGTTGAGGTGCCGATTGAAATCATTTCCCTGGCTAGCGCTTGGCCATCTTCGAGGGTTTTCATAAAGGAACCGCTGCCTATCTTCACATCCAGCACAATAGCGTCAGCTCCGCAAGCTATTTTCTTTGACATGATGCTTGCAGCGATCAAACTTGGCGAATCCACAGTTGCAGTCACATCCCTTAGGGCGTACAGCTTCTTGTCTGCAGGGGTGATCATTGGAGACTGCTCGCAAATGAGCGCATTGGTCCGCTCCGCGATTGACATCAACCTGTCCATATCCATGCCTACAACAAGCCCCCCAATGCTCTCAAGCTTGTCTAGGGTCCCTCCGGTATGGCCAAGCCCCCGCCCTGATGCCTTTATGACTGTGTATCCCAAACTTGCCAACATGGGCACAACCACCAATGAGGCTTTATCCCCCACGCCCCCGTTTGAATGCTTGTCAACCTTGATCCCGGGAAGGCCAGACAAGTCTAGTGTCTCCCCTGACTCTACGATAGCTTTTGTCAATGCTGCTGTTTCGTCAGAATGCATGCCGTTTATGCAAATAGCCATAAGCAGGGCGCTGGCCTGGTAGTCAGGTATGTCACCTTTGGCATATCCTGCTGCAAAGAAGGAAATCTCCTCGCTTGACAGTTTTTGCCCCTTTTTCTTCTTTTCAATAATGTCGAGTATATCCATATTTAAAGCCCTTTCTTTGATAAAAATCGAGCAGGAATAGCCATTTCCAATTATACCAAACAGTAAACGGCTCCCATACGATTAATTGGACTGGCGGCTAATACTACCATCATGATTGCTGTTATAATAATAATGCTATTCATATAGCCCAAAAATATACACAAAGGAGAGAAAGGACATGATTATTGTCAGCGCGTCCATGTGGCAAGAGATATCAGAAGAACTGACTGGCGGGATGGTGTTTACCCGCTCTGAGAAGGTTGCTTGTTTTGAGTTTACCCATTACACATTAAACGGGGAGCAAATCGCCATAGGGATAACAGGGACAGGAAAAGCTAGCGCTGCGGCATTTGCCCAATGCGCGATTATGTCCTTCTCCCCTAGGCTGGTTTTGAATATCGGCACAGCAGGCTCTGCCCAAGAATCTATAAAGAGCAAAGAGATAATAATCGGCACTGAAACCGTCCAGCACGACTTTGACATATCAGCATTCGGATATGAGAGGGGGGAGCTTCCCGAACTCAACATGGCAGCATTGCCGTGCGACATTGAATTTGTGCAGCTAGCCTGCAAACATGCTTTTGGTTTCAACTTCCATAGCGGGCGCATGATGACCGGGGACATTATTGTTGACGGCTCCGTTGTCAGAGAACGCAACTTGGATTACTTTGAAGCGCTGTCTGCCGATATGGAAAGCGCGGCTATCGGCCAAATCTGCACTATGCACAATGTGCCCTATGCAGTCATCAGAGGTATTTCTGATGAAGGAAATGATGACAGGCACTCCCAATTTGCCGAGAACATAGGCAGTGTGGCTGACCTCAACGGGCGGCTGGCTTATAGAGTACTAGAGGAATATACAACAAAACGATGAATATCCAGTGGTATCCCGGCCATATGGCCAAAGCACAAAGAAGCCTGGCAAATGAGTTGAAGAATGTCGACGCTGTTGTCGTCCTTGGAGACGCCAGGGCTGTTGTGCGCTCTGTTTCCGGGGACTTTCTCAAACACTTTGCAGGAAAAAGGCTGGTTTACGCCTTCAACAAATCATCCCTTGCAGATGAGCAGGCTATAGCAGGTTTTAAAAAGACGATGGCAGAAAAGGACGGGTACTTCTTTATTGACTGCAAAACCAGGGAAGGGATAAAACAATTCTCCTCCCACTTGCTGGCTATGAAAAACAACTTCCGATATGAAAGGGAAGTGAGGGCTATGATCGTGGGCATCCCTAATGTTGGCAAGTCTATGCTCATAAACACGCTTGCAGGCAGAAACGCTAACAAGATTGCCAATACCCCCGGAGTCACCAGGTCAAACAAGTGGCTTCGAATCGAAGGATCGTTCTACCTGCTAGATACACCGGGCATTCTCTCCCCCAAATTTGACAACGAAGATGACGGTATGGTGCTGGCTTCCATTGGAAGCGTCAAAGACACTATTTTTGACAAGACCGAATTAGCTGAGTCAATGGCTTTTTTCTTGGCGCGCCGCTATCCCCATCTCCTTGAAGCCAGGTATAAGATCAGCCCTGGCATTATCGGCTCTGCAACCCCTATCGAGCTTATTGAAGAGATTGGAAAGCGCAGGGGGTTCGTTCAAAAAGGGGCAGTGGTGGACTTTGAGCGCGCTGCCAACACACTGTTTGACGAGTTTAAAAATGGCGTGATAGGCAAGATAGCTTTTGATTTCCCCCAAGAGGACCGTTTTTGATTATGGAATATGATTTTAATGGGCTGCCTTCAGCCAAAGTAATTGAAATTGTAAAAAACGCCCCTGAAGATGACTTTGAAATGATCGCCAAACTGCTATCATGCGATTCACGAAAGAGCGTGGCAGCTGCGCTTTCTTCCAAAGCAAAACGGATTGAAGCCCTTGGCGCAGAAAGGGAGAGGCTTGGGCAGCTGAAGATGACAGAAGCAAGCATCTATAGCAGGGGGTACAAAATAATCGCTGGGGTTGACGAGGTGGGCAGGGGGCCATTGTTTGGTCCCGTTGTAGCAGCTGCGGTCGCCATGAGACCAGAGAGCTGGATTTTATATGTGAACGACTCAAAAAAGCTGTCCCACGCAAAGCGGCAAGCCATAAGCCAAGAGATTCTTTCTGAGGCTATTAGCTTTGGCATAGGTATTGTCGAGCACGATATTATCGATGAAATCAACATCTTGAACGCCACAAAGATAGCTATGGTCCAGGCAGTAAAGGCTATGGAGATACGGGCTGAGTATTTGATAAGCGACTCGGTATGGGTGGATGCCGGCATGCCTTGCTTGGCTGTTGACCAAGGGGACGAGAAGTGCTACTCTGTCGCTGCGGCAAGCATTATCGCCAAAGTCGAGAGGGATGCGATGATGCTGGACTATGCAGAGCTTTACCCAGAGTATGACTTGGGGCAAAACAAAGGCTATGGCACAAAAGCGCATATTGATGCTATACTCAGGTTTGGACCAACGCCCCACCATAGGATGAGTTTTTTGGGGAACTTGAAGGGGATGGGCCAGATGATCTGATTTGTTTATGTCCGTAATGCATACACATATTGAATACTTGTGTTGGTCTATGCTGTTCTTCAATTTTTTGGCAAATGGGCGAACCGTAATTGTGAAATGTGCCAGCTAATACGAACGAGAGGCCAAGCTTTTTTCAATAGCTTGGCTTATTTTAGTGTGTTTGGTCTGGCATCATGCATCAATAGGCAAAGGAAACAGTTGTTCCAATCCCCCCAAAGGGGCTTTCATTAATTTGGACTGATTACAGTCAGCGTGGAGGGGAAGTTGCCTATTCCGTCTCAATCCCCCAAAAGGGCTTTCATTAATTTGGACGGCAGCCACATGGAGTATACACCACAAAGAATGTTGTCTCAATCCCCCAAAGGGGCTTTCATTAATTTGGACCGATACATCAAACACATCTCAAAATCGCACGGAAACTGCGTCTCAATCCCCCAAAGGGGCTTTCATTAATTTGGACTTACTATATAGATAATATAAGGAAAATGGGCTTTTTATCGTCTCAATCCCCCAAAGGGGCTTTCATTAATTTGGACGGTCTATAATGACTTCTATATTGGCAAAAACGCAGATGTCTGTCTCAATCCCCCAAAGGGGCTTTCATAATTTGGACTGAAATTGACCTCAAGAGATAGTGCAAAAATAAAGTCTGTCTCAATCCCCCAAAGGGGCTTTCATTAATTTGGACCGATAGCAATATTGTTTGTGATATCCATAATTTCGGACGTCTCAATCCCCCAAAGGGGCTTTCATTAATTTGGACTGCAAAAAGAACAGACCCAGGAAATGATCGAAAAAGAGTCTCAATCCCCCAAAGGGGCTTTCATTAATTTGGACATGAAAATGGATGCGGCGGCAGTTGGTGTAGCTTTACAAGATGTCTCAATCCCCCAAAGGGGCTTTCATTAATTTGGACTGACGAGGAAGAAGCGTATGAGCTCACCTGCGGAATAAGGTCTCAATCCCCCAAAGGGGCTTTCATTAATTTGGACGCAAATGAACAAAGGATTGGCCGCTGCCTTGAATAATGGTCTCAATCCCCCAAAGGGGCTTTCATTAATTTGGAAGTTCTCTTTTCAAACCCGCACTGCAAGGGGCTTTCGACCCCCTGTATAAATAAGGTATTATTCAAAATGCCAAATCCACACTTTTTTTGTGACTTCGAAAATCGGAATTATTTTTCAAAATAGCCATTTCGCTTAAAACCGTCATTTTATAGTTTAAACCCGGTAAATTTTTTAGTCTTTTTGAATCGGTAAGGTACCATGTTTTAAGCACTAAAAAACCTTATTTCGTCAATTATTACAGCGATCTAATGGATTTCTAATAATCAACATTGAAATACTTCCATAGCGTGGTACTTGGTTATTAAATCGCACAATTCATAAGACCTGAACGAACGATTTGCATCAGGGGGAAAAACTATTTTTTCAAGCCAAATTGAACCACTTTGCTCCCTATTTCCTCGTTTATGCTATCTTTATGCTTATCATATATTTTTGTGCTTGTGGCCACTTTGTTGGTATCCAAAATATGCTGGTACTGCATTATTAAACGAATTTTTTTTACTTCCGGTATCATGTCAATCCCTTCATATCGAAAAGCATCTTTCATTTCATCTGAAAGGGATTCGAGCTGCCTCACTGCACTAAAATGTGAAATGCAGTTGATCAACAAAGCGCCAGACAACATAAACTGTATCAATGAAATTGATATTTTCCTATTAAAACCTATCAAGCTTACAATAATAAAAACAACAGATATGCCAGCATTGATCGAATAAACTGAAGAGCTTGACTTCTTCATTAGCTCCATCGTGAACTCGCTACTCTCAAATGTGTTTGCTAACAATTTATCCAATCCATTTGGCTGGTTGTTGCAATAGTAATCACTTCTTGTTGGCTTGCCGCTTGGCACAACACCGTATGCAACATCAAATAGACTAGCCCGTCGGACTTTTGCCGCTGCAGGAGCTAAAACATAATCAATTATAACTTGCATTACCGCCGAAAAGATCGCAAGAGCAGGAATTGCGACAAAATTGATTAACGATTGCGCCATAGGCACAATGCCGGGAATAGTTTGGTGTAGCACAGTTGTTTGGTTAGCCAACCACACATCAAGCAAAACCTCGATAAAAGATAAAGCAAATGATATCATTATCAATTTATCTATATATGAAACAAACTTGTTTTTAAGCTTGTATTCCTTGTCGCCTGGATTCTTAGGTGCACTACTTGCCGCTGTCTGGTTCTCAGCCATTAATCGCCCCCTTTATCAGTCTTGGCTATAAGCTTGAGGTAGCAGATGCTTGAAGCCATAGCATCATCAAAAGGATTGTGTTTACTGCCGCCATAACCAGAAAAACTCAATCGGTCAGTTAACGGGTCATGCCCAAAAGCCGCAAAAATTGATGAGACATCAATCAAAGGGAAAGGGCCAAGCCACATTCTGTTTTTTAGGTCTGACTCAATACATTGGCGAAACAATCCAGATTCAACTGGATACGTAACATCTGCTATGCAAACTGATGTTGCTCGGTGTTTAATCCAAAACGACCAGAAAGCCTCCCGAAGCAACTGCCGCGATGTATACATTGGCAGATCTTTAATCCTTTCTAAAACATTTTCAATAACCCATTCATCCTTGACGGCATTCGCGTTTGCCTGTCCGGCAAAACTGTCAACTAGATTTCCACACTCATCCAAAACAACAGCGGCGATCGCAAAAGCTTCGCCATATAAACCATCTGTTTCCGCATCAAGGCAAAAGATATTCATAAACCACCATTATTCTATTCATCAGATTACTATGCTTGCCTGCTCTGTCAGCAACTGAGCCTTGTAGCCAAGCACTTTAACATCATTTGAGCAATCAGCACATAACGGATAAATACGGATGCTGTCTTCCGGTCCAATTTTAAAACGCCTTTCCTTGTCAAGCCTATCAACTAAATTCTTATATTGTTCCTTAGTTAGGGAACATTCAAAAACGCTTAACTGGACTCTCTGGCCAAATGATTCGCAGGCTTTCATGATTCGCCTGCGTGTTCTATTGTCTGCAATATCGTAGCTAACTATGTATCGCACTGATGCTCCATTCTGTCTTGGTTTGGACTGAGTGTTTTAGTTTTTCTGCCGATTCACGGATTTTAGCCCTGAAACTTTCCTCTCCATCAACCATCTGTTTTTCGTACTGCCCAATAAAGGTCTTATAACCTTCTTCATTGAGCCGAAACCCAATTTTTTCATCTTCCACAAAATCACTCTCTTGCAACATGCCCCAGTTTATAAGCCTCACAATCAGCCTGTCAACTACAGGCGCACGAAATGGTTCCATTATATCTAAAGCCAAGGATTGCCTCGCATACACAATTTCATGCAAAAAACCAATATAGGGGTCAAGGCCGCATGCAACTAGAGCGCTGGCGCATTCATTTGCCAAAAATGCGTATCCAAGGTTCATCAAGGCATTAGTTCTGTCCCCGGCAGGGCGCCTTGTCCTTTTGTCGAATTGCATTTTTGTCAACATTGCAGAGAAGCATTCAAAATACAGCCTGCTGGCTCTCCCTTCATAACCTCGAAGCTCGTTCTTTGATTCGTGTTTATCAATTTCTCTTGACAAACCTTCCATTTCGATAATGCGCTTTTGCCAATCAAAATCTCCAGTCCAATTGTACACTGAAACCAATTGGATTTGAGAAGCAATTTTTATTTTTGATACTTCCTTTGAAAAGGAAAGGCAATACATAGGATCACTCATACAGCTAAATTGGGCTAGCTTCAAAAAAACATTGCTTGTTAACGGCGAATTTAGCACAAAACTTGGCTTTCCAGAGCGTGTAAAATAAACAACATCAACACCGGCGCTTGACAAAGCATGGAGTGTTTGTGTTGTCACTTGGACATTTCCGATAACTACGAGCCGATCGATGCCAATAAATGGCACTTTGTATACCAATTCTCCCTGTTTTCGGATCTCCAGGCTTTCCAGGCTCTTTCTCACAACTGTATTTTGTTCTTGGATGTATACTATCATCAGCTTTCTTTGCCTGTTCTTTATGAAATATCAATAACCCATCGAATCTCCCCATGCTCGTCCCTAACCCTTGCCAAGGTTCCAAATCCAATTTCAATTTTGTCGGATTGTTGCCTATCTAGCAATGCATTTAGCTTCTGCCTGCAATCCTTTAGCAACTCGTCAATTGCCCGTTTCTCTTGGTTCAGTGAAAGCATCTTCTGGGCTAGCTCCCCAGCTTGCCCAAGCACATTAAACTCGTTGGCAATTGTAATATTGGCCGGTTCCGGATTATTACTTCTCAAAGGCAATGTGGCGCTCCCAACAGCGCCTTCGGCATGGGCATGTAGCACCGGAGAAGGATATACACCTTTTTTTGCGGGGAAAACACAATTGCATTCCGTAATCCAGCCCCTGTCGGCATATCTTTCCCTAAGCTTTGCGCAGCTAATCGGGAATTGGCTATCCTGTCTGACAAAGCGTTCTGTCACATTGTAGTTATAGTTGAATGTCCAACTCATAACTTGATGCAAGTACTGCCTCCCAATTGCGCCCATGCCACATAACACATATTGTAAGTGGAGGCGGTCTTGGTGTGAGAGGTATCCTGTTTTCTTTGCCATGGAGCATAGAGTCCTTGCTACCACACATCTTTTTAAAAGTGACTCAATTCCTTGGGAAAGAGGGGCTAGCTCTTCTATTGACAGAGGCAATTCTTGTTGGCTATATAAAGACGCTTGTTGAGCCTCATTTTGCGTTTCTCGAAACTTTGTTAACACCTGTTTGATATGGCTCGGTGTGTTTTGGGAAAAACCAAGCAGGTATCCAGCAAGGTTGACAACCGGTTTTCCGTTTTCATCTAAGGGCGAACACCATGCCCCGCTGATTGGATGCCGGCCAAATGGTAGCTTCAAAACCGGTATCTTTTGTCCGGTATATGAGCGTTTTATTCCCGGCAAACGCTCGATTGCTATGCCAGTTTGTGCAACATCAGGGCATGTCTTTGCAAGCAGCAATGTAAGCTCTGACGCGTCAGCAATGCCAATTGGCTCGCTAAGCGGAATCCAGACGTGGTAGCCTCTAAGGCCGCTAAACTCCAAGATTGAGTCCAATCCAAGCCTTTTTGCTTCTTTTACAATGCCAAGGGAAATATTTAGTGCTTTAGAAAGCTTAGCCTCCATGTCAAAGCTTTCTGCCGCCAATGTCCGGTTTGTGATGTCTACATCAAGGGCAATGCAATACACTTTGCCTGATTGGTTGTAGAGCGGGGCAGATATTGAGACTTCTCCTGACAAATGCCTGATGACAGTTTGCTCGTTCAAAGTGTCTTCGACAATTACTACACTCCGTTTTTCATCAAGGTCAATTTCTTCAATTCCATAGCCATTGTTTGGGGCACAAAAAAGCTGGATCATACGCTTGGCTATATCTGTTGTCTGCGGCAACAGCGGCTCGCCAATGTCGGCATCTTCTTCATTTGCAGTTATTAAAACCTCTTTTTTGTTGGCTAGTTGATTTGGAATGTAGCCTTCGTTATCGTAGCCACTTGAGTAGTCTTGGTTGGCATTTTTAAATAGAATTTCTGCTAGAAAATAGTTGCCTGACTCAATGTATAGCTGGGAGAGTAGGGACAAGGAGCTATCGTTAGAATTGTAAAAGTACTGTTGCCATAATGGGAAGAGAAGGTCGTCTATATCGCTTGTATTCGAGTTGCTAACCAGCCCAAACCAATTTTCATACAACATTACCGCTTCAGAAACCAAACCTGAATCGTAGCAAGCTTGTGCTATGAGCTCCCAATGTTCAATATCTTCATCGATAAAAAGGTTTTGGAGTATCTGCTCCATCTTTGAGGAGTCCATATCTACTACAGACATGGCAGCGTAAGCTAAGCGGATTGGATCGATTTCCAATAGATGCCCTGGGAAGCCAAAGTACTCTATCCATCCTCTAAGCACATCAGATACTAGGTGCCATCTTGTGTTTTGAAATGTGTCCTGGCCTGACAAAACTTGTTCCCTTTGGCTGCTAGCCAACCCATTTATAATGGGCTCCAACCGCTCCGCAAGGGCATTGACAGCTTTTGTTTCCACGATTGAGCCAGAATCGCTAATATAAAAGCCCAAGAAATTGAACCCGCCAGCGACATCCCCGATTGTTGTTTTAGCTGGCTTCATGTGTAAACCAAGCTTCGACAATTCTTCTGCAGTGGCATTCTCGACTGTTTCAAGAGTCGCCTCATTGTTTGATAAAAATACGAAGTCGTCACAATAACGCAGATAAAAGGCTCCAAGCTCCTCAATTGTTTTATCAAAATCTGTTAAGAATATGTTCAATAGAACTGGAGAGAGTGGAGAGCCTTGGCATAATCCCAGCTCCCGTGTCGATGGAACGCCTTCCCTGTGCTCGATGAGCTTGACAGAACGCATTAATAGATCTACGAAACTGGTGTCAAATCGTTCTAGAAGAATCTCCTCTAAAAGATCATGTTGGATGCTGTCGTAGCATGCTTCAATATCCGAGCGGAAGACCATTGTGTCGCCGGATTCTATTTGGTCGCATACCTTCACTACAGCCATCCGGGCAGAGTATCCATGCCTAAAGGCATAACTGTTGACAGAGAATAGGGGCTCATACTCGTTTGATAGTATTTCTGAAAGGGCATGCTGGGCAATCCGGTCTCTGATACAAAGGATGCCCAGTTCCCTGGTTTTCTCTCCTTTTGTTATTTGGAATGCCCTGACCGGATGTGGGGTGTAGGATCCATTGAGAAGTTCCTTTTCTAGAATTAATAGCTGGTTGGTGCTGTCTTTTGCAAAATCTCCAATGTCAATCCCGTCAAGCCCTGGGGCTGATGCTTTCTTGAAGGCATGTTGCCAAGAGCGTTGCAGCAAGCGAGGAAGGTTGTTTGACATAAGTGGGTTGCTCATTTATTTTGTCCCCATTTCAAAGCGGATTGGATTTAGTTGGCGGCAGACTTCATTGCTATTGTTGAATGTTGTCAGTCTTTGTAAAGTTTCCATAACCGGTGTTGGTTTTTGCCCCAATGCCCCAATCAATAAGAATTTGGGTAAACAATTCTTTTTTTGTTTCCGCTTTCATTTTGCCACAATCTGACAATCGGAAATCAAATCTAAAAGTGATGCCTGGCCCAACTTTAATAATTCTAATTGGAATAGGCTCTTTGAACTCTTCTAAATGGCTTGTTATGTAGTCTTCACACATCAGTCGGCAACCAGGGTCTGCTTGGACTGGGTAAGCGTCATAAAATATGTCGCTGCTGTTTTCAAAAATCTCTTTAGCGCAGGCTTCTAGCTGTTCATTGCCATTGTCTGTGAATTGCTTTTCCATAAAATCCAAATCTAAAAGATAATCAGCTTTATCACAGAAAGCAGACCTAAGTGCGCCTTTGACACTGCTTCCAGGTATGAATGGCTGGCCAGATGTATATTCAAAGGAAAAACCGTTTCTAGTATCTATATCCTGTTTATCAAAGCCATGCATTGAGCCAATTCCAACTAAAAGCCCTGGATAAAGTGTCTTAAGGAAAACAGAATGTGTTTTCAATGGGTTTTGGGGGATTTCATTTGCTATCTGCGAATTAAATATCTTATTGTATTTTCTGACAAGGTTGGTGTTGAAAAATCCATCCCCAGGCATTGTTTCATGCAAAGTTTCCCCATCAAAAAACCTGTATAAATCTCGGGTGTATAAAAAGCCAATATTGTTACTCATTTCTGCCCGCACTGCTTTCATCAAATTCGAATGTGTTCATTGCCATCTTCAGTGCGACAGACGCATTCAATAGCTGGCTGCGCGCAATCAAAACATCATCGCCTTCGATATTCTTCGCTAATTGGTCGAGGCTATTGCCTGGAAGCCTCTTATGGTATCCAGTATCTTTATTGTAATAGGCAGAGGCGATCTCAAATATTGCCTTTCCAATCACTGGCCGCTCATGTTTCTCGTTTGTGTTCGAAAACATCAACGCAGTAGGTTTGAGCCCAATTTGAAGGACGCTTACACCAAACGAGGCTACATACCCTTTATACTTGCCAGGTATTTTGCCATCCTTAACAAGGGATTGTGCTGAAGACAGCGCTTGGCTTAACATGTTGCTGACATCTTTTTTATTTACCACTAGCTACCTCTTGGAACTTGCATATTCCGTATCCAACTGTGGCATTGGCTCCAATTTGGATATAGTCTTTTTTTAGAGTGTCCTCAAGTTTTTTGCTAAATTCCATTTCTTCAAAGTAAACTTGCAGAATGAAAAGTGTCTTTCTTGGAACAAATTCCTCGTACCATAAATTTGCGCTTAACCCGCTTTCAAGTTTGTTTCTTGCAACAATTGGAAGCTCCTCCATAACCTCTGAAAAACGCTTGTCGTTTAATACAGCCAGAGAACCGCAATAAATGCTGTCAAAAACTTCTTGCTCATTTGAATCATCTGTTTTGAAGCCTCTTTTAACCAGAACAGCATGCTCAGCTTGCGAAAAATTTCCGCTTGACGGGTTTTGCTCAAACAAAATCCCATCTGCACCAGGAGGGATATTGTTCATCGCATTGCCATACCGCGTATAAATATTTTTAACAAAACTAAGCAGGGGAGGTTTTTTACCCGTTATTTCCAAAAGCGATATAGTGTCTTTCAGTATCTGGTCGCTTACACCCATAACAAAACCAAAACTAGTGCGCAGAGGATAGGCTAGCAGCATTGGATCGACAAATCTATATCTTCCCTGGAGTGTTTTAATGATCTTGTTTTCCTCATCTTTTACATCACCGCCAAAAACTGTTAGAATGCTGTCGCCATCCCATTGGTGTTTTTCACAATGCTCGCGCAAAGCCCCTTTAAGGCTTGAAGCGTGGATTGTTGGATACTTGGTGAGCACATCTTTTTGTACTTGTTTGTCTACAAGCTGCATTCCGTCTCCCAAGTCCCCCACATGAAGGTTTGTGATTGTTTCAATTGTAAATATTTTGTTATCCAAGCTATTCTCCATACTTAATAACATAATTAAACCCTGCTATTTGCAGAGGTTTGTTGTCAATTATTATTCTGCAAAAATCATCCCTTTGATCTTTTGAGTCAAAAAACCATACACTGCCAGGCTCAGCCAGCCTGTACCGGGTCGAGTTAAGTTTTAATGAGGATCCGGATGTTTGCGCAATACGCTGCACAGTGCCGCTAACCATAGCTGCTTTGCATTTGCCTGTCCAACCTTTGCCAGGAAAAAGGCAAGGCGATATAGCAACAATTCTTGGAGTGCAGTCTGGGAATTTAAATTTTGAAAGGTTATAAACCGAAGTAGAAAGAGCCGCCTTAAAAACAGTTCCATCTGCTCCCATAGGTACAAATACAGGCTCCTTTGTTAATTTGCCTATATCTACAATGCCTGTTTTGTCCAAGTCTAAATATACATTTGTCGCAAATGCATATTTTCTTTGCAAACGATACCGTTCACGAATATGGAATACGCTGTCTTCTTCATTTGTCATTTCTAAGCGATGGTTGCCCACATTAAGAAAGTCTTTGAAAATATTCTTTTTTTCAATGATTTCACCTGAAACATCCAAGTAGCTGCGGGGAAACCATTCTTTGTAGTTAAAATCTTTTAAGACTAAATCATCAGTAATCGAAACAATTTTTGAACCAGCTCTGTCAAATGGCAAAGGAAGCAATGGATATCTAAGCTCTTTATCATATACCAAAACAGGGTCAATACTTTTGATTACTCCAAAATCTGTATTGTTTGATAAAAAAGTAAAACTATTTGCGCCAATCAATTCAATTTGGTTGATTTCTTCTTCTTGCGTGTAATCCCATGAAGATTTGAACAATCCACTTATTTCAAGCAAGAGCCGGCGCACAGTGCCAAACACAGTAGATTGGGGAGGCATAATATTACTTGCAGCTAAATAGCTGGCACGCTTTTTTAGTGCTGGCCGGCTCAGACCGTTTTCTTCAATGAAAGTGCCGCTACCGTCAGAAAAAGCATTCTCGGCAGAAAAGCTATAGGCACTTAATGGCTCAAGCGTCAATAGCAGTTTGGTATAATTAGCTGGCATTTTCATTATTTTGCCTCTCTTCTTCATTTCTGTCTAAGAATTCATCATATCTAAGAACTCCATCAACCAGTGATAACAATGACTTTTTCTTCGCTTCAACCGGAGTCGTTCCATCATCTTTTGGCAAAGGCAACCGTATTGCATAGTATCCCTCAACTAACAGCCTGACCAGAATATTAATGTGGCTATCGCCTAAGGACTTGTCAAACAATAACTTGAACAAGTCGTTGTTTATTGAGGATTAATAATATAGTTCCAATTGGGGAATTTATTACCTTCTTTCAAATTAATCTTGGCGAAATCTTCATCACTTACTTT